>JAOZMY010000011.1 GCA_029934085.1 bacterium
CAGCTTTTTCAACCGATCGACAGCTTCCTTCAGTCTCTCCTCATCAACCGTGAGGGCCATGCGGACGTAACCCTCCCCCTCGGGGCCAAAACCGTTGCCCGGAGTGATGACAATGCCCGTCTCCTCCAGGACCTTGGTGGCAAAGGCCGCGGAAGTGAATCCTGCCGGTGCCTTGATCCAGAGGTAGAAGGTGGCCTTGGGCGGGGTCACGGAGAGGCCCATCTCGTTCAAGGCTTCCACCATTAAGTCCCGACGGCGCTTATAGATTTCACACATCTCCGCCACACAGGTCTGGTCGCCTGTAAGGGCCTCGATTCCCGCCGCCTGGATAGCCTCGAATGCTCCCGAATCGATGTTGCTCTTGACTTTTCCCAGGGCCTGAATCGCCTCTGCGTTTCCCACGGCGAACCCAATGCGCCACCCCGTCATCCGGTAGGTCTTGGAGAGGGAGTGGAACTCGATGCCCACCTCCTTCGCCCCATCCACCTCCAGAAAGCTCATGGGCTTGTACCCATCGTAGCTCATCTCCGTGTAGGGGGCGTCGTGGCAGATGATGATCTCGTTTTCCCCGGCGAAGTCGACGAGCTTTTCATAGAAGTCCCTTTCCGCCACCACGCCGGTGGGGTTGTTGGGGTAATTGAGGAAGAAGAGCTTCGCCTTTCTCCGGATGTCCTCGGGAATGGCATTCAAGTCGGGAAGAAATCCGTTCTTCTCCAGGAGCGAGACGGCATACGGAGTACCGCCCGCGAACTGGATGGCCGTTCGGTAGACGGGATAGCCGGGGCTGGCATATAACCCCACATCGCCGGGATTGATGAAGGCCAGCGGCATGTGGGCAATTCCTTCCTTAGATCCGATGAGGGTGAGAACCTCTGTTTCCGGGTCGAGTTTCACCCCAAACCGCCTTTCATACCAGGCCGCCACCGCCTCGCGGAAGGCAAGCATCCCCGCGTAAGAAGGATAGGTGTGATAGGCGGGATTGCCCACGGCCTCTTTCATCACCGCCACGATGTGGTCGGGAGTAGGAAGGTCCGGGTCTCCCACGCCCAGGTCGATAATATCCACGCCTTTCGCCTGGATTTCCGCCTTTTTCCGGTCGATTTCTGCGAAGAGATAAGGGGGAAGTTGGGTGATTCTGTCGGCTCTCTTGTCAACAATATTCACGTTGAACCTCCTTTTTATTAGTCTGAAATATGAAGTCTAAGGTTGAAGTTGTTTCTCCGGCACCAAAACCCCACTGCTCAAACGGTAGGCACTGTCCATAAAATTCGCCAGTTCGGGATTATGGCTGACCACGATGAGGGTAAGATTTTCTTTCTCGTTGAGGGAAAGGATCAGTTCGTGCACAGTGCGGGCAGTTTCGGGGTCGAGGTTTCCCGTGGGTTCGTCCGCCAGCAGGAGGGCCGGCGACATCATTAGCGCTCGGGCAATAGCTACCCGCTGCTGCTCCCCACCAGACAGCTCACCCGGTTTGTGGGTCAGCCGGTGCGCCACGCCTACACGCTCCAGGAGGGCCTCCGCCCGCTTCTTCGCCTTCGCGGCCGGCGTCCGGGCGATGAGGGCAGGCATCATGACATTCTCCAGCGCCGTGAACTCGGGCAACAGATAGTGGAACTGAAAGACAAACCCGATCCGCCGGTTCCGGAACTCTGCCAGGTCTACCGGGGAAAGTCCAAAGACATCCTTCCCCTCAAACTGAACCGTCCCATCCGTGGGGACGTCCAAAGTGCCCAGGATGTGCAGGAGGGTGCTTTTTCCCGTTCCTGATACGCCGAGGATACAGATGGACTCTCCCGGACGCACGGTCAGATCCACCCCTTTCAGCACCTCCACCTCCCGAGTGGGGGAAGCAAAGGTTTTCTTTAATCCCTGGGCCACGAGCAGGGGTTCATTCATACCGCAACCCCTCCACCGGTGGCAGGCTGGCCGCCTGCCGCGCCGGATAGATAGTAGCCAGGAAACAGATTCCAATGGCCGAGATGGAGATGATGGCGAAATCGAACCATGACATCTGCACGGGCAGCGTGGAGATGTAGTAAACATCGGTGGGAAGCTTGATAAACTGATATTTCTTCAGCAGAGCGCAGGCGATATAGGCGAGGACGGACCCCAGGAAGGTCCCGAAGACACCGACGATCATCCCCTCCTGCATGAAAATCCGCATGATGGACCGGTTGGTGGCTCCCATGGCCTTGAGGATGGCGATGTCCCGGTTTTTCTCCATGACTACCATGATGAGGGAACTGACGATGTTGAAAGCCGCCACCCAAACGATGAGGGTGAGAATTATGAACATGGTGATCCGCTCCAGTTTCAGGGCAGAAAAGAGATTTCGGTTCATGGTCATCCAGTCTCGCGTGAAATAGGGGAATTTCAGCCTCCGGCGAATCATCTTCCCGATCTTCTTGACGGCATACACGTCCTTCACCTTCACCTCGATCCCCGTCACGCCACCTCGCAGACGGAAGAATTTCTGGGCTACCTTCAGGTCGATAAAGGCAAATCCCGAGTCATAGTCATACATGCCCGACTCGAAGATCCCCTTGATACGGAACCGGCGGAATCGGGGGATGCTCCCCGCCGGAGTCAGCACCATCCCCTGGGGCGAGATCACGCGCACCACGTCTCCCACTCGTAGGGCAAGATTTTTCGCCAGCTCGTTTCCGATGAGGATGCCGGGAAGCCCTTTCTCTGGGCGCAAATCCAGCGTCCCCTTTTTGATGACCTTGGGGAGAATAGTCACCTCTCCAACGGTTTTCGTGTCGATCCCCCTGAGGACGATCCCCGTGGCAGAGAGAAGCGAGGAAATCATCGCCTGGGAGTAGACGAAGGGGCTGGCCCCTGTGACCCCCGGGACCTTCTTGATCTCCCGAACGATTCGGTCCGGATCGAGGATGACGCCACCACTTCGCAGGACCACGATATCGGCATTCATCCCGAGGATCTTTCCCTTCAGGTCGTTTTCAAACCCTCTCATCACGGAGAGGACGATGATGAGGGCCATGACCCCGAGGGTCACCCCCGCCACCGAAATGAGGGTAATGACCGAGATGAAGGACTGTCGTCGCTTGGATTTTAGGTATCGAAGCGAGATAAAAGACTCATATCTCATCATCCGTATCCTTGGCCGGACGCAGCAGCGGAAAAAGGATGACCTCCCGGATGGAAAGGGCATTGGTCAACAGCATGGTGAGTCGGTCGATGCCGAGCCCCTCCCCGGCCGTAGGGGGCATCCCGTATTCCAGGGCCCGGATATAGTCCTCGTCCATCTGGTGCGCCTCTTCGTCCCCTGTTTCCCGCTCCTTGAGCTGGTCCAGGAACCGCTGCTTCTGGTCCAACGGGTCGTTCAGCTCGGAAAAGCCGTTGGCGATTTCCCGCCCCGCGATGAACAGTTCGAAGCGGTCCGTAAAGGCGGGATCAGCGTCGTTCCGCCGGGATAAGGGAGAGACCTCCACGGGATACTGGGTAATAAAGGTCGGCTGGATAAGTTTATCCTCCACCTTCTCTTCAAAGATGGTCATGAGGAGTTTCCCGGCGCTCACCGTCCCGACGAGGTCCACGTCCGTCTTTTCCCGGACGTAATTTTCCATCTTTTCCACGTCCGCAAGGACCTCCTCCGTGATCCCTGGCGCATACGCCAGAACCGCCTCCCGCACCGTCATCCGTTTCCAGGGTGGACTGTAATCGATGGTATGCTCGCCGAAGGGAAGCGTTGTTTCACCGTAAAGGGTCTTCGCAAGATGATTGATGAGCGTTTCCGTAAGATCGAGCAGATCATGATACGTGGCGTAGGCGAGATAGAATTCCAGCATGGTAAACTCGGGGTTGTGCTGGGTGGAGATCCCCTCGTTGCGGAAGTTGCGGTTCAGCTCGAAAACACGGTCGAAACCCCCTACTACAAGCCGTTTCAGGTAGAGCTCGGGGGCGATACGAAGATAGAGCTTCATGTCCAGGGCGTTGTGATGTGTCACGAAGGGCCGGGCCGCCGCCCCGCCGTAAATGGGCTGCATCATGGGGGTTTCCACCTCCAGGAAACCCCGTTCCGTGAAGAACTGGCGGACCAACTGGATGATCCGGCTTCGCTTGAAGAAGATCTCCCTCACCTCCTGATTGACGATCAGGTCCACGTAGCGCTGGCGGTATCGGGTCTCCACGTCCGTCAGGCCGTGCCACTTCTCCGGCAGGGGTCGAATGGATTTCGTCAGCAAAACCACCGAATCGGCCAGGAGGGTCAATTCATTCGTCTTTGTCCGGAAGAGGGTTCCCGTCACACCGATGATGTCTCCCACGTCTAACTTCTTGAAAACGGTGTAGGCCTCCGCACCCACCTTGTCCTTTCGGACATAGACCTGGAGCCGTCCTGTCATGTCCATCAACTTGATGAAGGCTGCCTTTCCGAAGCTCCGTAGGGCCACCATCCGTCCAGCGATGGCGAACGACTCATCGAGTCCCTCGAGTTTGGCGGCATCCCAATCTTCGTAGGTCGCAAGAATTTCCCCAAGCTGATGGGTGATACTAAAATCGTTCCGAAAGGCGGGAACACCCTGTTTCTCAAATTCTTCAATCTTCTTCAAACGCACGTCACGCAAGCTACTGCTCTGTTCTGCCATGAATTTTCTGTCTCCTAAGTTTGTCTTGTCTCTTTTAGAGAAGTTTCAGGGGTTCGTCAAGCCCCGACAAGGAAGGCCCCTGCCCGTTTTTCCAATAAAAACGGAAAGAAACACCCAGAGAAAAGGTTACGTTTCCGGTTTAAGAGCCCGGAACACGGTGAAGCCAGCCCCCGGATCATAGCCCAGCCGCGGCAGTTCCGGGTCGTAAGTGGACTTTCCGTGGGGCTGAAAAAGGGTGGACACAATCCCGACGGAAGAAAACCCCGTCTCTTTCAGCCATTGGATAATTACATCCCGGGAATAGAACCGGGCCAGGGAATAGAACGGATGACCATTCACGCCCAACCCACGATACACCTTCCCCCAGGGGGATTCTTCGAGCACCATCCCCAGGACGACCTGACCGCCGGGTCGAAGAACCCGAAAGGACTCTTGTAAAACGGTCAGGGGATTCTCCACAAAGCAGAGTGTCACCACCAACAGGCAGGTGTCGAACGTTCCGGCGCGAAAGGGAAGCCGTTCCCCGTCGCCGGCCACGCCCGAGACACCCCGATGACGCGCGAGACGCAGGGGATTGACGGCGGGATCCACCCCGAAACGAATGGAAAGGACCTCAGCAAAACGCCCCGATCCCACCCCGATCTCCAGGGCCTTTTCCGGCGTGAAAAGTAGGCTTTCCCTCACGGCGCGGGACTCGATGGCAAAGAGCGACCGGCCTGGCTCCTCGTCATACCAGGCGTCATACTTTCGATAGAGCGATTCAAAAGGACGCGCGTTGGCCGAATATCTACTTTTCAAATTCCTTTCCCGCACGAACCACCTTTCACCCTTCCATCAATAATCGTGGGGAATTCCCAGGATATGCAGGGCCAGGTGGCGGAGGTCCCCCGTCTTTTCCACCCAACCGTAGTTGGCGTCCTTCTTGGAATCCAGGTCCTTGATATAGGGCTTGATGTCCAAAAGCGGCGTGCCGTCGAAGACGTCCAGGCCGGTGGTCGTGATGATGTTCCCCTCCACTTTCAGCACCTTGACTATACTCAACCCGATGGGGTTGGGCCGCAGCGGCGATCGGCTGGCAAAGACCCCCACCTCAATCTCGCCGGCCCAGATGGGCTCTACCTTCATCTCCACCTCTCGATCCAACCGGTCGATGTAATACAAAAGATAGATATACTCGAAGGTGTCCAGGTCCTGAAGCCCCTCTTGATATCGAGGATCTATTTCTACCCAAAAATCTCCCTCGTCTGCCTCTACCGGCTGGTAGGGGGCCTTGTCATGATAGGGGGTATGAATCGCACCGATGGGATGAAAAACGATGTCCATGTCCACTCCTGTTTTGGGAAAAGAAAGTTACGAAATGGTTTTCAGGTCTTTTTACTCTCCAGGTCCAGGGAACCTTTACGATATCCCCTGAGATCGACAAGTATCTTTGAAAATCCCAGATCTTCCATATGCTTCAGAAACGGCACTCGGATTTCTTCTTGACCGAGTCGTCCAATCTCATCGGCTTTTACCTCTATCCTCGCCATCTCGCCGAAATACCTGACGCGGACATTATGAAAATCCCTTTCTCTCAGAAAATCCTCAGCCTTGTCCACCTTTTCCAGGATCTCCATGGTAATCGGCGTGTCATAAGGAATTCTCGTCGCCAGGCATCCAATGTGATCGACACCCTCGGGAATCGAATATTCCTTGCGAAGAATCGCGATATCCTCAGCCGTCAAGCCCGCCCTCCGCAGGGGGCTTTCCAGTCCCAGCTCCTCAATAGCAGCAAGTCCTGGCCGATGTTCATTCATCGCCTCCTCAAAATTCGTCCCTTCAAAGAATCTTGGATTTTCACCTGGAAAATTGAAATGGCTCATCAATTCCTCAAACATGAACTTCTTGCAGTAGTAACACCGGTCCGACTGGTTGACGACGATGGAAGGATCCTCAAGGAGGTCTATGGGGATAATGGTAAAATTAATCCCCTTTTTCTCAAGGTATTTGTAAACCCTATCAAGTGTTTTAGGCGAAACAAACGGCGTCTGGAAAAAAACGGCGTGACAGATGCGATTCGTGTATCGGTAGATAACCTCCAAGAGAAAGGTGCTGTCATCTCCGCCTGAAAAGGCCAGGATAATCTTTTGCTTCATCAATCACCCGGTAAGCGCGGATTCCGCCATAGCAATAGCTTTTTTCAGATTGTCCGGTTTCTTCCCTCCCGCACTGGCCATATCTTTTCTGCCGCCTCCACGACCATCGATCAACGGCGCCAACTTTTTAATGATGGCATTTGCGTCATACCGGTCCGTAAGCCCTTTTGAAACCATCACCAATAAATGGGCCTTGTCCTGATTCTCACTGCCGAGCACAACCACACAATTCCCCATTTTATTCCGAATTTCATCTCCCATGGTTCTTAAGAGCTTGGGGTCGGCACCAGGAACATCCGCGGCAATCAGTTTTGTGCCGTCGACATCCTTTGCGAGATTTACCAAATCGGAAACGCGCGAGGACGCCATCTTCGATTCGAACGATCGAAGTTTCTTCTCATAGAACTTTATCTCCTCTTGCAAGGCTTCAACCCTTCTCCGCACCTCCAGGGGGGGCACCTTCAATTGTTTGGAAACGCCCTCCAGCAATTCCCGCTGTTCCTGGGCATGATGGATAGCCGCCTCACCCGCGACCGCCTCGATACGACGAACCCCGGCTGCCACACTCTCCTCGCTAACCACGAAAAACGCCCCGATATCCCCTGTGCGATCCACGTGGGTACCGCCGCAGAGTTCCGTACTATATCCTGGCACCTTCACCACCCGGACCAGGTCCCCGTATTTGTCTCCGAAAAAGGCCAAGGCACCCTCTCCCACCGCCTCGTCGAAGGATTTCTCCTCTTTTTCGAGGGGAAGGTTCTCCCGGATCTTTTCGTTCACCAGACGCTCAATCTGGACGATCTCGGTCGGGCGCAGCGCCTGAAAGTGGGTGAAGTCGAAACGGAGACGAGACTCCGTAACCAAGGAACCCGCCTGACGAACATGCTCGCCCAGGATTTGCCGAAGCGCAGCGTGGAGGAGATGGGTGGCACTGTGATGGCGCATGATGGCCCCGCGCCGTTCCGTATCGATAACGAGGGTAGCCTTTTCTCCCACCGACAGGGTCCCCTCCACCACTTTAACCTTGTGAACGATGAAGTCTGGAAGTGGTTTCTGGGTATCCACGACCTCAGCCGTGAAGCTGTCTCCCTCGATCACCCCGCGGTCACCAACCTGCCCTCCGGCCTCCCCGTAGAAGGGGGTCTCCCTTGTCACGACCTCAGCCTCTTCACCTTTCTGGACTGAAGAAACCAGCTTCCCGTCTTTGATGAGGGCGTATATCTCGGATTTCGCGGTGGTTACGTCATATCCCAGAAAACTTACTCCGCCCAGCTCGGAACTGATCTTCCGATAGACAGGGGAGATTTCACGCTCTCCCGATCCCTTCCAAGCCTGCTGTGCCCGCCTTCTCTGTTCCTCCATGCGGGCCTGGAACCCCTCCATGTCGAGGGTCAATCCGGTTTCCCGTGCGATATCCTCCGCCAGATCCACGGGGAATCCGTAGGTATCGTAGAGCCTAAAGATAATCTCGCCGGGAATTTGCGTCTGCCCCTTGGCTTTGAGATCTTCCAGAGTCTCGTTTAGGAGCTTCATGCCATTGTTCAATGTCGCGGAAAAACGGTCCTCTTCACTGTAGATGAGCTTCTCAATGGTTTCCCGGTGTGAAACCAGTTCCGGGTAAGGCTCTCCCATCATTTCGATGACCTTGTCGGCGATCTTGTAGAGGAAGGGATCGTGAAACCCCAGCATGTAACCGAAACGCATGGCGCGTCGCATGATCCTGCGCAACACATAGCCTCGTCCCTCGTTGGAGGGTAATACCCCATCCGCGATGAGGAACGCTGAGGCCCGGCTGTGATCCGCAATGATCCGAAGGGCTACGTCGTGTTTCTCCTCCTTGCCATAACGGGTCTTCGCCATTTCGGCAGCCGTTTCGATAATAGGCACAAAGAGGTCCGTATCATAGTTGCTCTGGACGCCCTGCAGGATGGCGGAGATCCTTTCCAATCCCAGGCCGGTATCGATGCTTGGGTCCGGGAGAGGAACCATGGTCCCATCCGCCTGACGGTTGAACTGCATGAAGACAAGATTCCAGAGCTCCAGGAACCGGTCGCAATCACACCCGATCTTACAATCGGGACGCCGACACCCCACCTCGGGGCCCTGATCGATGTGGATCTCCGAGCAAGGACCGCAGGGCCCCGTATCCCCCATGGCCCAGAAGTTGTCTTTCTCGCCCATGCGGATGATACGTTCCGGAGGGATACCGATCTTATTTTTCCATATCTCAAAAGCCTCATCGTCATCCTGATAGATGGTAATCCAAAGCTGCTCCTTCGGAAGCTTGAAAACCTCCGTAAGGAGTTCCCACGCCATGGTAATGGCCCCTTCCTTGAAGTAATCCCCGAAGGAGAAGTTGCCGAGCATTTCGAAAAAGGTGTGGTGTCTGGCCGTGTATCCCACATTATCAAGGTCGTTATGCTTCCCGCCGGCACGCATGCACTTTTGACAAGTTGTTGCCCGCTTGTAAGGGCGGGTCTCCTCTTTTGTAAAGACAGACTTAAACTGGACCATCCCCGCGTTGGTAAACAACAGGGTGGGATCGTCCATCGGGATAAGGGGGGAACTCTTGACGATCCGATGCCCCCGTTCTTCAAAAAATTTGAGGAATACCTTTCTTATCTCAGCCGATTTCATACAGATCCCCGCTCCCACGTCGGTGTGAACATCGCAACATCTTCCTCACTGCCTTCTTCCTCATCGCTCTTACCTTCAAAGGCATCCCATGTCGTGTCACTACTTGCCATAATTCCCTTGACACGAAGGGCAAAATCGTCAGGATTCGAGCTGTTTCTCAAGGCCGTTTCGTAGGTTATCATCTTACGCTGCAAGAGATCCATGAGAGACTGATCGAAGGTCTGCATTCCGTAGGTGTGATATCCCTTGGAGATGGCCTCCCGAATCTCTTTCGTCCGGTCACGGTCGATGATGCACTCCCTGATATGCGCCGTATTGACCAACACTTCCACGGCGGGAACCCGCCCCTTTCCATCCGCCATCGGGATCAAGCGCTGTGAAATAACCCCTTTAAGGATCGCGGCTAACTGGAGGCGCACCTGTTTCTGCTGATACGGAGGATACATCGACACAATCCTCATGACCGTCTCCGTCGCATCAACGGTATGTAGGGTTGAAAGGACCAAATGCCCCGTTTCCGCCGCCGTCATGGCGATATTAATCGTTTCAAAGTCCCGCATTTCACCCACGAGGATAACATCCGGGTCCTGACGAAGGGAGCTGCGCAGCGCCTGGGCAAACGATTCCGTATCTACTCCAATCTCCCGTTGATCGATGATGCACTTCTTGTCCCGATGCAGATACTCGATCGGATCCTCGATGGTGATGATATGCAGATTTCGCTTGGCATTGATGAGGTCGATCATGGAGGCAAGGGTCGTCGATTTCCCGCTCCCTGTCGTCCCCGTCACCAAGATCAATCCACGCGTTTCCATGGCGATTTTTTCAAGGACAGGGGGAAGATTCAGCTCTTCAAGGGTCTGAACCTTGAATGGGATCGAACGGATGGAGATCCCGATCGTTCCCCTTTGCTGAAAGATATTGATTCGAAACCTGCCCAGGCCCGGAACACCATAACCCATGTCCACGTCCTGAAGTTCTGCAAGCTTTTTACGATGCACATCGGTCATAAGTTTCTGGGCAAAGCGGTCGATCTCATCCTGTGTGAAGGGAGAGGCCGACCCGACAGATTTCAACTGCCCGTTGATCCTCAAGATGGGGGGAAGCCCCACCTTGACATGGATATCACTGGCATTCTTCTTGACCGCAAGCCTCAAAAGATCATCAATCTCCATCTTTACCTCCTTGGGGAAGAAGCCCCTCAGCTTCCAGGACCTTTTGTCTTACCTCTTCCAGGATCTCCCTGTTCTCTTCGAGAAAGGCCCTCACGTTATCCCTGCCCTGTCCGAGCCGCACATCCCCATAAGAAAACCATGTTCCGCTTTTTTCTATGATATCCCGATCCACGGCTAAGTCGAGAATTTCTCCCTCCTTTGAAATTCCATGGCCATACAGGATATCAAACTCCGCATCTCGGAACGGGGGGGCAAGTTTATTCTTGACCACACGGACCCGCACCCGGTTGCCCAAGGTCTTATCCGCCTTTTTTATCCTCCCAATACTCCGTATATCCAAGCGGACGGAGGAATAAAATTTCAAGGCATTTCCGCCCGTGGTCGTCTCTGGGTTTCCGAACATGACCCCTATTTTCATGCGAATCTGGTTGATGAAAATCACCACCGTGTCCGATTTGCTCGTGATAGCCGTCAGTTTCCGGAGGGCCTGGGACATCAACCGGGCCTGAAGGCCCATGTGAGCGTCTCCCATGTCTCCCTCCAGCTCCGCCCGGGGCACCAAAGCTGCAACGGAGTCAACCACAATGATATCCACGGCACCGCTTCTCACGAGTATTTCCGTTATCTCCAGGGCCTGCTCCCCCGAATCGGGCTGAGAGACCAACAGCTCGTCTGTATTGACACCCAGTTTTCGAGCGTAATTCAGGTCCAGTGCATGCTCCGCGTCCACAAAGGCAGCCACCCCACCATCTTTCTGAGCCTCCGCCACGATATGCAGGGCAAGAGTCGTCTTCCCAGAGGCTTCCGGTCCGTAGATCTCAACGATCCTCCCCCTGGGGACCCCACCAATCCCAAGGGCCATGTCAAGGCCCAGGGAGCCGGTGGAAATAGACGCAATCTCCTGGGGAGAAACCCCCTCCCCCAGACGCATGATGGAGCCCTTGCCAAATTGTTTCTCAATCTGTGAGATGGCCAAGCTGATGGCCTTCTGTTTCACCTCAGTCGGTTCGGTCATTCCTTTCTCCTCCAAACGAAAATCGATTAAGGGGTTGGTAAATGGGACCTTTCGGAGTCAGGTCGCTCTGAAAAAAAGTCAGGTCTGCCACGCTAAACAAGGGACATTCCGGTAGATCGTGAAAGTTCTTCCCAGAAAATTTCGTGAATTTCTTAACCCTCCCGATAGTGACATGGGGCGTAAAGGGCCTTTTCTCAACGGCGAATCCCGCTTTGGCCAGGGAAGCTCTCATGGCCTCGTGAAAATCTTTGAGTTTTCGTGTTTCGGTCATGTCTTCCACCCCCGCCCACAGGACCCTGGGGTTCCTAAGATTGGGAAACGCGCCGATCCCCTTCATTCTCAGCAAAAATGGAGGATACTCCCTCGTCAGAGGCCCCAAGATCTCTCCTACCTTTTCGATTGCCTGGCGCGGGATCTTCCCAAAAAAGTGAAGCGTGATATGCAAGGCATCCCGTTTAACCCACCGGACGTTCCCTTTCATATCTCGTTTCATCTCGCGGCCTCTTTCCTCGATCCAGTCCCTGGCGGCTTCTGAAATTTCCAAGGCAAGGAAGGACCGTACCATTTCTGGCTCAGACATGCGTCCCATCATCCCGTCGTGATAATATATTATGCTAACATATCAACATAAAAAGTCAATTAGACGGCAGTCCCTCCCTCTCTCTTCGCAACCTTCTTCCATTTCGCACGAACCACACCCCAACAAGAAACGGGAGCGTCAGAACAATTTCCAACGATATGGCCAGAAAATTGTGCCAGGACAAAAGTATTCGAAGGCTCATGGCCCTCTCAACATTCAAGAAGAGTGAAAAGGGAAAGCGAAAATAGGCCTGGCTGAAGGGCCAAAAGAGGGGGAGCCCGAAGGGGGACGCGGTATCCAGAGTGAGGCAATCGAGAAAAAGATGCGAACCCGTCACCGAAAGAAACACCCAAAACGACACCCTTCTCCGGAATATCAAGGGATAAACATGGTAGGCAACCACCGACAAAACGACCGCAAAGAGAATGCTGTGCGTAAAACCGTGGTGGAACCGTCCGGGAGCCCCCAAAAGAATTCCAGGGAGAAAGTCGAAGTCCGCAAAGTTCCCGAGGATTACCCAGAACGTCGCCCATTTTATCAGATGCGTTCCTTCAGGTCTCGCATCTGAAAGGGTCAGTGAAACAAGGCTATGTGCAATGGGTGTGGGCATTCCCCCTCCTTTTTTCGTTTCCTATATAACAGTCTCAACATGGTGATTCAACACCCAAATCCCCTTAGTGACCTTGACTTGTCCACGAAACTCATATAAAGTTATGTGAGAAAAAAAGTGAGATAAAAAATTGGATAATTTTGAACGATTAGAAAAGGAGGTTGAACGCTTAATTGAAGCTTACGCGAAACTGAAAAACGATATGATGGCAATCAGGGCAAACAACCAAGATCGAAGCCAAGAAATGAATGCCCTGGAACGCCGCGTAAGCAAATTAGAGGAAGACAGACGGTTAGCTTTGAAAAAGATAGACCAGTTGTTGGAACAACTCAACCAGATCGATCTTGGATAGATAAAATGGCATTGGTACAAGAAGAACCTGTAAAAGTCTATATCCTGGGTCAAGAATACCTGGTTAAAAGCGAGGAAGGAGAAGACCATGTTCGAAAGGTGGCTTCGTACGTAAACGAGCAAATTGAGAACATTATCGAAACAACCAAAACCGTTACAACATTTAAAGTCGCGATCCTCGCTGCCATGAGGATTGCAGATGAATATTTTAAGGAAATGGAAAAGAACAAGAGGTTAGTAGATTTTGTGGAGAATCGCTCGAAGAACCTATTAAATAAAATAGAAAGGCAGGTTTAAATGTTCCCCTGCGTTGTACGTGAATGTCGGCATTTTTTGAGCCAACAGCCAAAAAACGGAAGGATCCTCTACCTGCCGTGTGCATGCCTCTTACGAGGAAGCCTAACGCAGGCATCGATCCGTCCACCTGCGAGAGCAGGTTCAAACTTGCCGGCCACACGGCAATAGCGGGGGAATTTTAATTTGCATAGATATGAGTTTCAATCAAAAAACCGCTCTTTTTTTAAGGGGAAATCTATACCATACACCCCTCCTTCCTTTGGGAGGAAAGGAAACTCATATGCATAGCGCCACATACCCATCTGTCACGCACGGGGTATTGACGCTACCCGTTACATTCCGGGCTGTCTAAATTTTATTCTCCCAAGATCTACCTTCTCCTCTTGTCCCGAGCAAGGGGCCTTGATTTGGCCCTCGGGAAAAGGAGGAACATATGATGCACTTTAGCCTGTTTATCATCATCGGTATCACGTTGTTTTTCACGGCCGTAGGTGTTGCTGTCGGGTTCTTTATACGGAAGAAGATCGTCGAAGGGAAGATCAAATCGGCTGAACACCTCTCAAAGAAGATCATCGAAGAGGCGGAAAAGAAGGCGGAACTCCTCAAAAAAGAGGCCCTCATACAGGCGAAAGACACCCTTTATCAATCCAAGGCAGAACTGGAAAAAGAATCCCGCCAAAAGATGAAGGAGCTTCAGGCCCTCGAGCGGTCCCTTATTCAACGGGAGACGGCCCTGGACAAGCGGGACGAGGTCCTAACTGAAAAAGAGGAAAAGCTTACAAGACG
Organism: bacterium; assembly: GCA_029934085.1. Lineage (GTDB taxonomy): Bacteria > Desulfobacterota > S145-22 > S145-22 > S145-22 > JAOZMY01. Next base: position 14,197 of record JAOZMY010000011.1, read on the forward strand.
GCAAGAAGAACTTTATGACAAGCTCCACCACATAGAGGAAAAAGAAAAAGAGCTACAAGAACAGATCCACCTCCAGAGGGAAAGGCTCGAATCGATCTCCGGGATGACATCAGAACAGGCGAAGAAGATGCTCATGGAATCGCTCGAAGAAGAGGCCAAGCACGAGGCGGCTAAGCGCATCCGTCAGATCGAAGAAGCCGCCAAGATGGAAGCGGACAAAAAAGCCAAGGAGATCATCAGCGTGGCTATCGGCCGCTTCGCGAGCGAATACGTGAGTGAGAAAACCGTGACGGTTGTCAACCTGCCCAGCGATGAGATGAAGGGACGGATCATCGGCCGGGAAGGCCGTAACATCCGGGCCATCGAGGCTGCTACCGGTGTGGACCTCATCGTGGACGATACGCCTGAGGCCGTCATTCTCTCCGGGTTTAATCCCATCCGACGGGAGATCGCACGTTTGACGCTTGAAAAACTCATCAAGGACGGAAGGATTCATCCTGCCCGGATTGAGGAGGTAGCAAACCGCTCGGAGGAAGAGGTTGAAGCCATCATCAAGGAGGCCGGGGAACAGGCAACGTTCGATCTCGGAATCCACAGCCTTCACCCCCAACTGATCCGCCTCTTGGGGAGCTTGAAATTCCGCTCCAGCTACGCCCAGAACGTCTATCAACACTCCATCGAAGTGGCGTTCCTCTGCGGTCTTATGGCCGCCGAACTGGATCTGGACACGAAACTGGCCCGCCGGGCTGGACTGCTTCACGACATTGGGAAGGCGGTCGATCACGAGGTGGAAGGATCCCACGCCAAGATCGGCGCCGATCTCGCGCGGAGATATGGGGAGACTCCCGAAATCGTCCACGCCATCGCGTCACACCACAACGAGGAAAAACCGCAAACCATCCTGGACCACCTCGTTCAGGCGGCCGACGCCCTTTCCGGGGCACGACCCGGTGCGCGGCTGGAACTCTTTGAAAGCTACGTCCGCCGCTTGCAGGACCTGGAGAATATTGCCAAAGGATTCAAGGGCGTGGAAAAGGCCTATGCCATTCAGGCCGGGCGGGAACTCCGCGTCATGGTCAAGAGTGACGAGATAGACGATGATCGTGCTGTGGTTCTCTGCAACGACATCGCCAAACAGATTGAAAAAAAGCTCACGTATCCCGGACAAATCAAGGTTACGGTGATCCGCGAGTTACGCTCCGTCGGCTATGCCAAGTGATTCTTCCCCACTTCGGATACTTTTTATCGGGGACATCGTAGGACGTCCGGGGAGGGGTGCCTTAAAACAGTGGCTGCCCGGTTGGCGGAAGGAACACGAAATCGACTTTGTCGTGGCCAACGGGGAGAACGCAGCGGGTGGCATGGGCATGACGTCCAAGACCTATCATGAACTCCTCGACCTCGGTATCGATGTCATTACGTCGGGGAACCACATCTGGAGCAAAAAAGAGATCTACCCCATTTTAGACTCCTCTGACAGGCTCCTGCGTCCCGCCAATTACCCGGAAAACGTTCCTGGGAAGGGATGGACCAGCCATACCACCCATGATCAAAAGGTCCTTATCATCAATCTCGAAGGCAGGGTCTTCATGAAGAGCCTGGAATGCCCTTTCAAAACCGTCGACAAAATCCTTGAAGAATTCGACGGAAAAATCGTCTTGGTCGACTTCCACGCGGAGGCAACCTCTGAAAAGATTGCCCTGGGATGGTATCTGGACGGCCGGGTCAGCGCCGTGGTCGGCACTCACACCCATGTCCAGACGGCAGACGAGACCATCCTTCCCCGAGGAACGGCCTATATCAGCGACCTGGGGATGACGGGCCCCATGGACTCGGTCATTGGAATGAAGAAGGATGTGGTGCTTCATCGATTCCTCACGCAGATGCCCTCAAAATTCGAGGTCGCCAAGGGCCGAACCGTCATCTCTGGCGCCCTGGTCGAGATAGATCCTGAAACCGGAAGGGCCATTTCCATTGAACGAATCCAGATCACCGGGTCATAACTGACAAGAGGTACATCCCCCGGTAACCCGCGATCTGCCAAAGGTTCCACCCCCATCCCAAAAAAGGAGTTCATATGCAAGACAAGGTTCTCATCATCCTCTCGTCGTCGGACAGAGATAAAGTCATTACGGGTCTGATGTATGCCACAAACGCCATGAAATATACATGGATGTCCGAGGTAAAAGTCATCGTTTTCGGCCCCAGTCAGCGTCTTTCCCTTCAAGACTCGGAAATCCAAGAATACCTAAAAACCCTCATAACCTACGGTGCCACCCCTTTAACGTGTAAATACATCGCCGATCAGGAAGGCCTTTCGGAGGATCTCGCGAATTTGGGCTTAGATGTGGTCTATGTGGGAACGGTCATCTCCGAACATATTAAGCAGGGTTTCACCCCCCTGGTTTTCTAAAAAAGCCGGTTTCCAGGCTTTACCCCGAAAATTCCCCTTGACAAATCCGTGCCGGAAACTATATTAATAGGCACATAAAGTTAAAGGTGCCTAACTTAAAGAAATGGACAGAAAAAAAAATGATGAAATTCCCCTCCCCTTCGCCCCGTTTGGTAAAGACGTGGAAGTTGCCCATATCAAAGGGGGGGAAGGCATGAGACGCCGACTCATGGATATGGCCATCTATCCAGGGGCCAGGGTAAAGCTCCTCTCTTCGTTTGGAAGGGGAAGAATCGTCGTTCAGGTCGGTGAGGCACGTTTCGCCTTAGGACGGGGAATTGCTTACCGTATCATCGTGAGAGACAATGGGAAATAACAATCTGAAACCCCTCAGTGAATTGCTCCCCGGTGAGCGGGGAATCATCCGGAAAATGAATGTCCGTGGCCCCATTCGCCGTCGGCTCATGGACATGGGATTTGTTGCGGGAACGCCTGTGGAATTGGATAAAGAGGCTCCCCTTGGGGACCCCGTGGACATCCTCGTCAAGGGCTGTCATGTGAGCATCCGAAAAGACGAGGCCCAGAACGTCCTGATCGAGGTGCCGTCTTAAATTATGTAAATGGATTATAGGCAAGAGGCGATAGGAGTCAATCCACGTGACATACAAGACATTCGTCGTAAAGAGGAAATCCACGAAACAAAAGGCACCTTACCTCTTATGCCTGACGGTTGAGCTTTCACCTTCAACCTTTTATCCCAAAATCCATGGCTGACCACATCTACACCCTCTGCATCGCCGGAAATCCCAACTCCGGGAAAACCACCCTTTTCAACGCCTTGACCGGCGCGAAACAGCACGTGGGAAACTGGCCCGGCGTCACGGTTGAAAAGAAAGAGGGAAAAGTCGAACACAACGGCCTCGAGTTCAACATCATCGATCTCCCCGGCATTTACAGCCTCACCGCCTATTCCATGGAAGAGGTTGTCACAAGGGACTTCATCCTCAAAGAACGCCCCCACGTGGTCATCAATATCGTAGATGCCACGAACCTCGAGCGAAACCTTTACCTCACCACGCAACTCCTCGAATTAGGGGTTCCTCTGATCCTCGTCCTGAACATGATGGACGAGGCCGAAAAAAAAGGCTTCAAGATAAAAATCCCCCACCTCGAAAAACTCCTGGGGGTTCCCGTCATCCCCATGGTGGCCTCGAAGGGCATCGGGACCGACGAACTCTTAAAAAAGGTCGGGGAAATCCTGGAAGAGAAAACCCGAGTGGTGCCCAGAACTCCAAGGTATCGAAAAGAGATTGAAAATGCCATCCAAAATATAGAAAGGGCTTTGGTCTCACTCCTACCCAAAGAGTTTATCGAGAAATATCCCCCGCGGTGGCTCGCCCTGAAACTCCTGGAACAGGACGAGGAGATCATCAAGAAATGCAAAAAGAGGGTGAAAGATGACTCACTCTTCACCCTCGTGAACAAGGAAATCCAGAGGATCACCAAAATCCTCGGGGATGATCCGGAGACTCTCATCGCAGATCAGCGATACGGGTTCGCGAGCGGGGCATTCCGCGAGGCCGTCAAAATCACGATTAAGGACCGTATCAGCATGACGGACCAGATCGACAAGGTCCTCACCAGCCGTATTCTCGGGATTCCCTTTTTCATCCTGATCATCTGGGGATCCTTTCAACTCACATTTACCCTGGGTGAAATCCCCATGCACTGGATCGAAGCGGGATTCAACCTTCTGGGAGACCTCTTTGCCCAGTGGATTACCCTCCCCTGGCTCCGCTCCCTCGTGGTGGACGGCATCATCGGTGGTGTCGGAAGTGTCCTGGTCTTTCTCCCCAACATCCTTATCCTGTTCCTCATCATCGCCCTTTTGGAGGATACGGGCTATATGGCCCGAGCCGCCTTCATCTCCGATCGCGTGATGCATTTCTTCGGGCTTCACGGCAAATCGTTCATCCCTATGGTCATCGGGTTCGGCTGTAACGTCCCCGCCGTCATGGCCACACGCGTTCTCGAAAACAACAAAGACAGGGTTATCACCATCCTCGTAGTTACCCTCATGTCGTGCAGCGCGCGGCTCCCCATCTACGTCCTATTCGCCGGAGCCTTTTTCCCAAAACACGCGGGGAATGTCGTCTTTTCCATCTATATACTGGGAATTGTCCTGGCCATCATCATGGCCAGGTTCTTCCGCGTGGTCCTTTTTCCTGGGGAATCCGCCCCCTTTGTCATGGAACTTCCCCCCTACCGGCTCCCGACTTTCAAGGGACTGATGATCCACATGTGGGACCGGGGTGCCATGTATGTTCAAAAGGCCGGGACGGTTATCCTCGCTGGATCCATGATCATCTGGTTTCTCAGCAGCTATCCCACAAACCCATCCCTCACTGAGAATTACAACCGTCTCCTCCAACAGGAGACCGCTCGCCATAAAAGCGCTCTCACCCGAATCGCGCAGTCCGTGAATGTGCCCCCCGAACAACTCCCGTCTTATCTCCCCTTCAAATCCTACAAGGAAATTATGGATTCATTCCGGGAAGAAAGCACGGAACGGGTCAAAAAACAGTGTTCTCTCGGAGATCTCATACAGAAACGCGACGAGGCACTGGCTGAGGTTGAATCGAAGTTCCCGGGCACCTTGCCACTCTTCCGGACATACCAAAGTGAGGTAGAAAAACACAGAAAAATTACAGCGGAACTCGCGGCAAGAATGGCCGCGGAGAAATCCGCCAACAGTTATGCGGGACGCCTCGGACGCTTTGTGTCGCCGATCCTCCGGCCTTTAGGGTTCGACTGGCGTAATACCGTCGCCCTCATCTCGGGACTGGTGGCCAAGGAGATCGTCGTGGGAACCATGGGTGTCATCTATCAGGTGGGAGAGGCACAGAACGAGAGTCAGAAACTCATGGAAAGCCTCAGGAAGCACATGACACCACTTACCGCTTACGTCTTCATGGTCTTTTCTCTGATTTACCTCCCCTGTATCGCCACCATCGGGGTGATACGTAGGGAGCTGAACAGTTGGAAATGGACCCTATTCAGCGCCAGCTACACCACCGTCCTGGCGTGGATCGTGAGTTTCATCTTTTTCCAGGGAGGGCGTCTCCTGGGCCTCGGCTGACGGAGACTTATCTGCGGTGTTTTTACGGAGTTCTTCGCATGCCTCCGCGCGTTCCCCGTGTTCACGAAAATAATAGTAGCTCTTCAGCCAGGAAGGCACCCCTTTCGGACAGGTTTGAACAAACCGGATAAAACTGAGGAAGGCATCCCGTGTCTCGGGGCTCATGGAATGTTCCATGCCACAGGCATCTTCCTGAGCCGTCTCTTTGGGGACCTTAAGGATGCGGTGCATGAAATCGAAGAGGATCTGATGACGTTCCGCGATATCCCTCCCCAGCTTCTCTCCCTCCGGGGTCAGCTCAACATTTCCATACCGCTGGTGTGTTACCAGACCCATTTCGACGAGCTTCTTGAGAATTCCGGAGATACTGGGGTAGGTCACCCCTAATTTTTCGGCGATATCCTTGACACGCGCACCCTTACCGTTACGGGTAATCTCGTAGATCGCCTCAATGTAGTCTTCAACACTCGTGGTAACTTTTTGCATGACCGCCTTTACCGTAAGAACTACCCCTCTTTTTACAAGGATTCAACGGAATTGTCAAAAACAAACCATCTCAATCATAACGTTGACCTCCGTGAGAGAACGCGCTAAAAATCGTGCATGGACGCACCCGGCATCATTCGCATCGAGGCCTCCGCCGGCTCTGGGAAGACATATCATCTCTCCATCCGGTATCTTAATCTCATCCATGATATCTTTAGCACGTCACCCATCGGCGGGAAAGATCTCCGTCACGATGTCTGCCTGAAAAGAACCACCCCGGGAATCCAACCTAACGGGATCTCCGCAATCCTCGCCATCACATTTACCAACAAAGCCGCCGCAGAGATGAAGGAACGCATCCTCCTTATCCTCAAAGACATCGCCATCAAGGGGAAAACGCCCGATGGATTTTCCATCTCTCGGCAGGAGGCCGAAAGGGTCCTTTTTCATATCATCGAAAACTTCTCCGACTTCAACGTGATGACGATTGATGCCTTTATGAACACCATCCTCAAGGCATTCGCCATAGAGGCAGGTCGTCTCCCGGATTACGATTTGAACTTCAATCCTCGCCAGCTCTACGAACTCACGCTGGACCGCCTTATGGAGAAGGAAAGCGAAACGCTTCCAGCCTTTCTCTCTTTTCTGGATCACCTTCTCAGCGTGGAGCGCTCAGGGGGCTTCGATGCGGAAAAAATGATACGCCAGGCCCTTTCCAGACTGAGGGGCCAGGGGGTTCATCCAGACCGTTTAACGCCCGATTCCTCTTTCCGTTTCGACGAGAAACAAGAATGGGAATCGCTCCGCTCCCAAGTAGAGGCATTCTACGCCGATCTCCTCAAGATCCAGGAGGCCCATCACTGTTTCAACGCCGGATCGGTGAAACCCCAAAAACATTTAGAAAACCTCACCAAGAGAAAATTTCCCGACTGGATCGTCGACGGCCGAGACATGAGTAAACTGGTAAGAAAAAACCGCGCCTGTCCCGAGCTGCCTGCCTTAGCCAAACGCCTTGAAGCCATCCGTCACGATCTGGCCCTCTTCTTCACCCGTTTTGAGATCAACCGGTTTCTCCGGGTCCTGGAGGTATTCAGGCTAACCCAGAAAGAGGAGGCCCAACTCTACAAGGAATTAAACCTTTTCGACGGATCAAGGCTTCCCGAGAAGGTCCAAGACCTCTTAACAAAGGACGCATCCCTTTCTGTGCCCGCCGCCTTCTGCAAACTTGGGGAACGTTATATCCACTACCTTATCGACGAGTTCCAAGACACCTCCCAAAGTCAGTGGAACGGTATGACCCCTTTAATCGAAAACAGCCTTTCCGAGGGAGGAACCCTCCTCTATGTGGGAGACACCAAACAGGCCATCTACGGCTGGCGCGGCGGTGATTATACCCTCATGGAAAAGGCCTACCACGTCATGCCTCCCGCCTGGAACGGCCACCGACGGACCGAACACCTCCAAACCAATTGGCGTTCACGTCGAACCCTCGTCAATTTCTTCAACCGCCTCTTTAACGCCGAGGAGTTTGGCCCCGCCCTTGGCGGTTCCATAAAAGACCCATCCTACCTGCCTGATCTAAAAGTGGTTTACAAAAACAGCCGGCAAGAGCCGCGGGACGCCAGTGAAGGTGGCTATATCCTGGCTCGATTCTTCCCAGACGACAAGGAAGGTCCAGATCCCCTACAACTCGTCAAAGAAGCCTTCTTCCAGGTCCTAAAAGAGGCAAGACTGGGTTATATGGATCGGGACATCCTCATCCTCGCGAGAAAAAATGAAGAGATCGAAACCATCGCCGGATGGTTATTCGAATACCCGGACGCAATTCCCTTTGTTACCGAACAGTCCCTCAAGTTGTTTAACCTCCCTCCCATCAAATCTATTCTCAATCTTCTCTCCTACCTCTCCCTCTCAAGCCCCGACTTTTACCTCCACGCACTCGTGCACGACCGCCTCTTCGGCGTCCTTTCCAATCAAGAAGCGACTGAGATTCTGGCACACTTCCCCGGAGGAATTTCATTTGAGACCTTTTTTCGCTCCGCCTATGCCGACTTAGACAATCAACACCTCGCGCCCCTGAGGTCCCTCGCCACCCACCTGAGTCCGTATGAACTGACCCGTGAGACACTGGCCCACTTCGAGATTCCCGAAAGGTTCCCGGGCAGTCTCCCCCTTTTGGACCGTCTCCTGGAACAGGTTCTTCTCCAGGAGCATAAGGGGCATTACCATCTGGGGGAGATGATTGAGACTTTTTACGAAAGCACCGATGAAACGCACCTTGTCCTTCCCGAAACGCCGGACGCCCTCAGGCTCATGACCATCCACAAAGCCAAAGGCCTCGAGGCGGACTCAGTCATCCTCCCTTTTGTCAACTGGCCCATGAGGCCCCAGAACTATGGGGAAATCTTTGAAGTGGCACCGGGCCAATATGCAAGGCTCTCTAAGACCCTTTGCCAATACATTCCCCGCGCTGAAGAAAGAAAACGTGAGATCTACAGAAAAACCTTTATCGAGAACTTCAATCTCTTCTACGTGGCGGTAACCCGCGCGAGAGAGAGCCTCTACCTCCTCGTTCCCCCCAAAACCCAAGGCCAAGGCATCGGGGAAATCTTTCGTCAGCTCACAATCCATCATGGATATCTCAAGCCGAACGAAACCATGTTCACCCTGGGGAATCCCCGTCCGCCCCGGGGAAAAGGTCCGGCGGAAAAAAGTGTCCCCACCGAAAAGGGAATCCTTCTCCCCCACGCTGAGGCCATCCGCTCTCACCTGCGCCTGGCCCCGGAGGCGTCGGAAGAGACATGGCTGGACGCACACGCCCGCCTTACGGGAAACATCGCCCATACTGCCTTGAGCACCGTCCTAATTCTACCCGGCAGCGTCTCCCCCGAAGAAACCGCTCGCCAAGCGGTCTTCAAGGCCATCCGTCAAATGGGACTCTCACTCGACGACAAAAACATTCAGTCCCTGGAGAGACTCGTTGCCTCGGCTCTCCACGACCTGAACGATTACTTTTCCGGTGTGGCCGAGGCCTGGACAGAAAAGGAGCTCGTCTCGGACCGGGGCGAGATCATCCGGATTGACCGGCTGGTCCGACGGGAAAATGAATTTTTCGTCCTGGAATTCAAGACGGGCAGAGAAGAGGCAACCCATCCCCTTCAAGTCAAACACTACCTTCGGATCTTAAAATCCCTTGGCGTGGCCCAAAGGCCCAAGGGAATCCTCTACTATCTCGAAACAGGGACGACCCGATATGTCTGAGCTCTTTGCCGTCGATGTCTCGGAAGACTTCATCACCACGGTGGTCTCTCATGTGGAAGAACGACTAAGGGATGAAGAACGAATCACGGTCCTCTTCCCCAACCGCCGGGCCGTCCGTTTTTTCGAAAAACACCTGCGCTCCCCCCTTCTGCTGCGCGTGAAGGCGGCCGCCCTGGAGGATTTTGCGAAAGAGACTGTGTACACCCTCTCAGACCGTCCTCCTACCTATCAGTTGGAGGTCGATCGGTACTTTATGCTCCATGACATCCTGAAAGAGCACTCTCAACTCTATCACCGGCTTGGGGGAAGCGTGGAACACGTCTTTCCCTGGTGTCTCCATCTCTCCAATCTGTTCGACGAGTTCGACCAACATCTCATCACTTCCGTGGCCCCCCTCCAATACATCGAGGAGGTAGTCCAAGAAGCGCGCGAGATCCTTCTCAGTCTGGACACCCTCTATGAAAGCTATCGCCGGATCATGGATGAGAAAAACCTGACCTATCAAGGAGACATCTATCGGCGCCTGGCCGTCCTCAAGGATGAGCTTTCCGGCTCCTTTGTCCTGGCCGGGTTTTCCTTACTGACGGAAGCGCAAAAAACGGTCTTTCTTGACCTCTTCAAACACCATAAGGCCGCGGTCTTCTTCCACACCGACCTGATGGGACGTCACCCCGTCACCAACCCCTATCGCCTTTACGACACCTGGATGGACGGATCATTCTGGGGTGTCAAACCCGTGAATGTCAAAAGCGACACTTCCGCCGTAAAGACACCTGAAATCTATTTCTACGAATCCTTCGACACCCATGCTGAGGCACAACAGGTTCTGAAGGTCATGAACCAGGTCCTGAAGGCTACCGGGCCCGTCACATCTCCCCTCGACGTGGGAATCATCCTGCCGGACAGTCAAAGTCTCTTTCCCGTTCTTTACGCCCTGGAACCCCTCGATACTCCCAGGAACGTTACCCTGGGTTTCCCCTTTGAGAGAAGTGTCTTTTACCGCCTACTCGACACCCTGACGGAATTGGTTTTGACACAGCACGAGGAGCGGGGGTTTTACCATGCCTCCCTTCTCAAATTCCTTGCCCACCCCTTCGTCCAGACTCTCAGGGTCAACGGCGTTCCCTTCGAGAAGACGGCGATGAAACTCCAGCAGATGATCATCTCGAGAAACCTCTCTTTCGTGCGACTCGACGCCCTGAAAAAGTCGACAGGGCTCTCTGAAAACGACCTCCTTCTCTGCAAATGGGTGAACGACAAACTCCTCATCCCCTTTACCTCGGCAAAGACCTTAGAGGAGGCAGGAAACGTCCTCACGCGGATGATTCGAGCCCTGCGGGACAGTCTGTCCCAAGAAAATGAAGAGCTTGAACGACAAATGGTCCAGAATCTCCTCGATAAAATTCTGCCAAACCTCAGCCTTGCTCAATCCTCCCGCCGCGATTTTTCATCCCCAAAGGTTCTCAGCAGAATTATCAAGCACCTCGTGCGTCCCCTCCACATCCCGTTCGAGGGGAATCCTCTGGAAGGAATCCAGGTCATGGGAATGCTCGAATCCCGTCTCCTGAGCTTCTCCCATCTCCTCGTTCTCGACACCAATGAAGGGATCCTCCCCCAGGGCCTCAAGGTCGATCCCCTCTTTCCGCCCTCCCTAAATCCCTTGGTGGGCTTGCCCTCGTTAAAAATGCGTGAATCCCTCTTCCAATATACCTTTTTCCGTCTCGTGGACAGCTCTGAGGACGTTCACATCTTCTACCAGAATGGAATCTCCGGAGAAGAGAAACGTATCCGGAGCCGCTTCGCGGAACAGCTCTTGCTCGAAAAGGAACTCAAGCTTGGGACAAGGGACAATCAGGCAACCGTCAAAGACCTGGAAACCTCACTCATCGAACCTGCCACCTTTGAAATTCCAACCCTTATCAGGCCTCCGTCCGAGCGGCCCGGGTTTTACGGGGCAAAGCTGGAAAAACATCTCTCAAGAATGCTTTCTCCCACCTTTCTGGACGAATATCTCACCTGCCCCCACCGCTTCTATTTGAAAAGGATCCTGGGTATGGCGGAGGAGGACACCATCGAGGTAAGCCAGTCAGCCCCCGACGTGGGAAGAATGGTCCATCGGATCCTTCAGGAATCCTTCTCGGAATTTATCGGCACCCCCCTTACCCAAGATGCCCTCAAAAAAATACGAAATACCGCCCTCAAAAAGACTATACCCTACATACAGCGGGATTTCTCCTCCCTTTCCCCCCTTAGGACCAAGCTCCTGATTCACCTGACCACTTTCAGGCTAAACACCTTTTTTACCTATTCCGAGGTGGACCTGGCTCGATATCACAGCCTCAGGATCGTGGGTGTCGAAAAGCCCCTCGAGGCACACCTTAAGGGATACCATCTCTACGGGAAGGTGGACCGAATCGACGAAATTCTTGAAACTGCTGACGCCCCTCGCAGATGGCGTATCATCGATTACAAGACGGGGACATCCGCGAAAGCCCCGACAAAAAAACTTTCTGAATTTCTCAAATCTTTCGATTTCTCAGACTACTCTCTCAATGCCCTTCCGGACCTAAAACGTTATCTTCACTCCATTCAACTCCCCATGTATCTCTACCTCTTCAAGAAAACCATCTCCCCCCGCGAACAGGACCGCTGCGAAGCGACCCTCTACCAGCTCGGAACCGCGGATGGGAATATCGCGTCAGAGACCTTCCAAGAAGGCTCTCTGCCCATGGACAAAATCGCCGCATTGATCCTCTATCTCATCGAACACATGCGTTCCAACAAGTCCATGGCCCCCTACGATCTATCCTCCTGTTCCTACTGCCCTTACCTGAAGGTTTGTAAACACACCACCCGCGCGAAGGGAACCGCCGAATGAAAATCGCGAGAAGGAGAAAAAGGGCTTTTCGGCATGCGCTCCCACCGCCGGAGGGGCTTACTTTGGAGGAAATGTGCCAACGAAAACTTCATCACGGGATTGGCGGTAGATTCAGGAACCCCTGGCAACCCCTCGACCCGAGAACCCTTGCCAAGGTTATCCGATGGAAGCTCGAAAAAGGGTCATATCGGCACCTTCCCAAAGGCAAGCCACCCCCCGTTACCCAGGTAAATCTTCAAAGGATTTTTAACGGGAACGTGACGGTCACTTATCTGGGTCACGCCACTCTCCTCATCCAAATGGGCGGGATCGTTCTCATCACCGACCCAGTTTTATCCAACCTCTCCCCCTACCTGAAACGAAAGACCCGCCTTCCGCTATCCCGCCAGATCCTTAAAGAGATCACACATATCGTTCTCATCTCCCACAACCACTATGACCACTTCAGCCTACGGGCCGCCCGTCTTTTCAGGCGAAAGCTCTTCATTACACCCCAGGGATTCAAGCGCTATTTCCACAGCAGAAATGCCGGTCCCCCCATCTGTCTCGACTGGTTTGATCATACCACCTACGAATCCCTCAAGATCACCTTCCTTCCCACCCAGCACTGGTCACGCCGGACCCTCTGGGACACGAACCTCACCCTTTGGGGTGGATTCCTGCTCGAAAGCCCTGCTGGCAGCGTCTATTTCGGGGGCGATTCCGGCTATTTCTCAGGGTTTAAGGAACTCGGCACCCGTTTCAAAATCGATGTGGCCATCCTCCCTATCGGGGCCTTTGCCCCCCGGTGGCTCATGAAGCCCGTTCACCTTTCCCCATACGAGGCTGTGAAGGCCGCTGTCGATTTGAAGGCCTCTGTCATGATTCCTTGTCACTGGGGCACCTACCAAATCTCCGATGAGCCCATCTCCCTCCCGATCCAACTCTTGGAAAGGATAAAAAACGATGTCAAACCCCCCATCGACATCGTTCCCCTCAAGCCGGGCGAAACGTTCTCCTTGGAGAAATAATAGATCTTTGATAAATTGATACTACCCGTTCAAACAGGCAACGGGGTCAGGAAAATATTTTAAGGAATTGGATTCCATGAGCAAAACCCAGGCACATGTAGAGAAGGTCCTCTTCAAAAGCACCGACGGGCTGACCCTGTCGGGAGATATCCACCGCCCGGATAGCCCTCCTCGGGGAACCGCGATCATCGCCCACCCCCATCCCCTCTACGGTGGGAACAAGGATAATAATGTGGTGGAAACGCTCTGGCGCGCCCTTCCGGAAGACGGCTTCCTCACCTTCCGTTTCAATTTCCGGGGAGTCGGGGCCAGCGAAGGAGGTTTCGAGGAGGGAATCGGGGAAACCCACGATTTAAAGGGTGCCGTGCAATTCCTCAAGGATACGGGATACGCCAATCTCCCCTGCTTCCTCACCGGGTATTCCTTCGGCGCTTATGTCATTCACCTTTTGGATACGCTACCAAATTCCGTCAAGGGAATCATCATGGTCTCCCCACCCGTTTCCATGAGCGTATTCGAGGCAAACCGTTTCAAGGCCTGTCCGACCCTATTCGTCACAGGAGATCGTGACCTCTTCTGCCGCGTCGAGTATCTGGAAAAACTGGTGAACCACTTGAAGGGAGACATCTCTCTGAAGGTCATCCCTGGCATTGATCACTTCTGGTTTGGAAAGGAAAAGACCCTGGTGGATACCATCCGGCCCTGGATAGAGTCCTGTCTCAAAGGGGCTTCTTAGCCCCACCTAAGAGTCGCTGCAGGAACCATCCTAAGCGGTATCTTCGTTCATATCTATCGAATCCCTCGATATATTCCTTCAATAAGGGGCGAATCTCAGGAAATACCTTGCAATAGGCAGCAGCAAACCTGAGGCGCGTCATCGGCCTCCGCCAGGCCGAATTTTCAGGAAGCCACTTGAGAAGGGAGCGGTCCAGCCGCCGGAGCTGACGCATGCGTTCCTCAGGAGACAGGAAATTCTTTTGAAACGCTTTGTCGAAATCGATGATGGATACCTCCAGGCCATCCTCTTTTGTGACAACCATGATGTTCTGGATGTTGAGATCCGCGTGGCCGATGCCGTTCTCATGCATCTTCGTGACGGCCTTAACCGTTTTTTCGATGATTTCTCTTGCCGGCGGGAATATCGTCATATAGGCGTGAAGGGTCTTCGCGTCCTCCATGCGGCGGCTGATCCAGAATCCTCTGGACCCCAACATCGTCTCTCGATAGGCAATCCCCACCGGTTTTAGACGGGTTATCCCAGCTTCCCGTGCCCGCTCCGTAATCGTAAGCTCGTTGAGAAAACGCTCAGGTGAAAGAAAGCGGTCTCCCAAGACTCCTCCGAAGACCCCTCCATGCCGATAGCCCCGAATAACGACTTTTCCCAACCCCGTCGTGTCCGCGTAAAAGATGCCCCCCCGTCCTCCAGACTCAGAGGTCAAACCATCCACCGCCCGACCCTTCAAAATCGCCAGGAGGAGATCCCGAAGCTCCCCCGACCCCAGAACCTCGTTTTCCCTCATTACGAGTTTCATATCCGGAAAAATTTTTATCACATACCCCTTTGGCAGGGGAGAATCCTCCCTCAACATACAAACAACGTATCAAAGGGTGCGTGGCGGGTCAATCTCCCGCAGAAACGCAACGTTTTTGCCTCTTGACATTTTTTCAAGAAAAATTATATTAAAAACGCCGAGAGGTTTTAAGAAGGAGGGTGTCATGCCGATCTACGAATATCATTGTGTGGACTGCGGTAAGGATTTCGAATTTATGCAGAAATTTTCCGATCCACCCAAAACGGTTTGCCCCGATTGCGGCGGGGAGCTCAAAAAGTTAATTTCTCAGTGCACATTTCATCTGAAAGGAACGGGATGGTACGCTACGGACTACGCAAACAAGAGCTCTTCCGGTTCTTCGGGTAAAAGCCACCACAAAACCTCCGAACCGAAAACGGAGAAAAAGGAAAAAACCGAATCAAAATCTGACTCCGCCTAATTCTTCACCCCCCCGCTGAAGGGGATAAGGATTCCGCTGTCACCTTGAACGTTGCGACGCACGTTCAAGGTGTCTTTTTTTGCCCGCGGCGTTGGCGTCCTCCGGCAACATGACCTGTGCCATCTCCACGCTCGATTCTGAAACACGTTTTCCTTCCATTTCTATCTTTTTCCTTCTCTCACCCTTGCATACGCGGCCCATCCCCCGAGGAGAAGGACGATGAGTCCGCAAAAAACCAAGAAAAAATCGCCATATTTCGCGTAAACGGTCATTTCCCCACTTCTCAAACGGACGACGGCCCTTAGAAACCCCTCGGAATCGAGGGGAATCCGCACCGGGATTCGCCCCAGCGGCGTTACAATGGCCGACACTCCCGTCCCCGTGGCACGCACAAGATAGATACGATCCTCCACCGCCCGATAGGCACTCAAGCGCAGATGCTGATAGGGACCGGAAGAACGTCCGAACCACCCGTCGTTGGTCAGGTTGATGAGTAGAACCGAGCCCTTTTGAACCAGCTCACGGGAGATTTCGGGGAAGATCCCTTCGAAACAGATCGTCGTACCCAGGGGTCCCACATCCGACTCGAGGGGATTAAGCATCTTTCCCGGTGTGAAATCCTCCTCCGCCCCCACGATGTTCTTGATGAAGGGAAGCAGTCGCCTCAGCGGCACATATTCTCCAAACGGAACGAGCCTCGTCTTGTCGTAGCGGCCCACGATGTCCCCCGTGGACGAAACGAGGTAGGCGCTGTTGTGATAGGTTGTTTTCCTTACCTCCAACTGATATGAGAGGGCACCAAAAACAAGATCGAAATGCCCTTTCCGGGCCAGGTCGAGAATCTTTTTCGTCAGTCTCGGCTCTTCATGGAGATAAAAGGTCACCGAGGCCTCGGGCCATACGATCAGCTCTGGCTGAAAGCCTTTGGCCGCCCGCCCCGACATTTCGAGATAGCGGTTCAAACCTTTGATTCTCCAGGATGGCTTCCACTTGTTCGACTGATCGATATCCGGCTGAATGACACAAACCTTGGCCTTTTCCCACTTGGCAATCTGTCGCCGGATCGCTTCAATTCGCGTGGTGCCATAACGCTGACATGCAAACAGAATCACAACGATCAAAAGAACATCACGCACGATCATAAGGTTACGATTCTTACGCAGATCCCGAATCGCAAGATAGAGGAGAAAATTGACCATATAGATGACGAATTCCAGTCCAGGGACACCCACTACATCCACTATTTGCGCAAGGGATAGATGCGGAGGGAGGGCCATCTCCAACCCTCCCCACGGGAAACGAATCAGGGGAATCCCCTTCACATAATCGATCAAAACGGCAACAAAAGGGAACAACCAAAGGAGCCTAATCTTCCTAAGAAAGGTAAAGGCCAGCCCGGTAAGTCCCCAATAGAGCGAAATAAAGAAGATCCCCGCCAAGGTCAGGGCCGAGGCACCCCAGACCGGCAACCCCCCATACCGATGAACGGAGACATAGATCCAATACATGGTCGTTGCCACATGCACAATCCCGAACGAAAAACCGACCAAGAAGGCGACCCTGTAACCATCCTCTTTCTCAAGAGCAATAAACAGGGGCACCAAGGCGACCCAAACCAGCGCATAGTAGGTAAAAGGCGGGAAAGATAGAGTTAACATACCTCCCGCCATGAGGATCATAAGGGCCGTGGGCAAATACCGCTGAAACCGGCTTGAACGCATGGGAACGTTGTAGCACAAATACCCCTTCAAAAAAATACTGCTTGACACCTTGCCCACCCCCCATTAAAAATAGAGATGTAAGTTCCAACATCGTAAAGGCTCCTTCGTAAAGAGGAGGTATTTTGAACAAACCTTCCACCGAACCCATATCGTCTCAGCCCAGCGAAAAATTAAGAAAACGGAGCGGCTCAAAAAAACGGTTCCCGAGGTCCCTCAAATACTTTTTTACCCTCGGTCTCAGCCTCGCGATCCTCGGATACCTGGGAAACTCCATCTTCACCGCGGAGAAGGAACGGGTCATCCAGCAACATCTCCTTCAGGCCCAGCTCATTGCCCACCTGGGATCGACCACTATTGCCTACGCGTTTGACGAAATCCGTAACAGCCAACAGCTCATCACCTCATATCTCGAGCACAAACCCTATTGGAAGCTTCGGGACATCAAGCCTCTCCTCTCTTCGTTCATAAAGACAAATCACGGGTTAACCAAATGGGCGGGGCTCTCCAGCCTCGACGGGAAAATAATCACACACTACCCCAGGGATTCAATTCCCCCCGTCAACATCAAAGAAATCTTCGCTAACCTCCCCGATGAGGTGAAGAACGCCCCAGTAACGGAGTTCCTCTTCGAAAACCAGCTCGTCCTTTTCGCGCAGGAAATCAAAAAATCTGAAAAAACCCGTTACATCTTCTGGTGCATCGGTTCTTTCGAGGGATTTCTCCACCAGTTCCTCTCAGCTTACCGCGAGTTTTACTGTCGCCATCTCTGGCTGGTTTTCAAAGAAGGGGAAAAGCAAAAAACACTCTATATGGGATCCGACTTCAAGCCCCAGGGTCTTGAAACCAACTTTCATCTCCCATTCGAACGCAAAGAAATCGTATTCAAGGGTGAACGCCTCCTGGCCGGCGCCCATCCCTTCAAGTTCGGGAAATGGCAGGGATGGTTTGTCGTGGGTATCCCTCGGAACCGCATCGAGGTGCAGTTGGCGGAGTTTAGATACAAGGGGATGCTTCTCACGGGGTTCTTCATTATCTTTTTCTCCATCTTCCTTTATACCTACTTCAAAAACCGCAGCCGCCGCATCGTGGCGGAACAGACGGCGAACATCAGCCGCGAAATCATCATCTCCAAACAGCAACTGGAGTCCTATATCGAAAACGCCACGGACGGGATCCTAAGAAACGACCTGGATGGGAAAATCCGCTATGTGAATCCCGCCTTTACCCGTATCTTCGGGTGGGAGGCCCACGAGGTCATCGGGAAAAACATCCTCGACCTCTTTCCGGAGGACAGGGATCGTCTCGTAAAGGTCATGGAAACCATCAAGGCAAAGAAATCCTTCCCGCCCTACGAGACCCGCAGACGCCGGAAGGACGGACAGGTCATCGATCTCTACGTCTCCGCCTCCCCTATTCTGAACAGCAAAGGCGATGTCATCGCCATCACCGCCGTCTATCGGGATCACACCCGTCTGAAGCGCCTGGAAGACCGGCTTTATCAATCGGAAAAGATGGCCGCCATCGGCCAACTCGTCGCACAGATCGCCCACGAGATCAACAATCCCCTCTCCACCCTTCAGTTTTCTCTGCAGCTCCTTCGCCGGATGGGACCCAAAGACGAGGAGTTCATCGAAGAGATCGACGACATGGAGGAAGAGATCAAGCGAATCGCCCGAATCGTGGATCAGCTCCTCTCCTTTTCGCGGCCCCAGTCGAAACGGAAACGCCAGGCCTCCCTCAAACGTGTCCTGAGGAACAAAATGATTCAACTCCTCTTCAAGAACCTGAGGGAACGGGGGGTAGAGGTTGAAGTCAACCTCGTCGATCCCCTACCAATGGTTCGAGTCTATTCCGATCAGATGCTCCAAGTCTTTATAAACCTCATAAAAAATGCCGCGGACTCCATCAAGGAAAAGGGCAAGATCACCATCGTGGCGGAGACCAAGGTGTTAGACATGGACACCATGTATCAGCTCCCCTCACGGGGACAGCAGGCGAGTCATCCCATCGGAAGAGTCGTGGAAATCACCATTTCGGATACAGGAGAGGGAATCCCTCCCGAAAACCTCCCCCATATCTTCGAACCCTTTTTCACCTCCAAAGGCCCTGAGGGCACGGGCCTTGGATTGTCTGTCGTTCACAGTATCATCAGCCGCTCAAACGGAACCATCGAGGTGGAGAGCGCCCCGGGAAAGGGCACCACGTTTACGATCATCCTCCCGGCCATCGAACCCAAGCAGAAGCGTGACAAGCAGGGGGAAAATATGTTAAAAGAAAGTGGGGAAAGGTAACAACCAGGGGGGACACGTGCCACGCATTCTCATCGTCGACGATGAAGTCAAGCTGGTCAAAAAGCTGAGAAAACTTCTCGAAAAAGACGGTTTTGAAATCGAGACCGCCTCCAATGGGAAGGAAGCCCTCAACATCATCGAGGCATCGAAACCCTTTGACGTCATCATCTCTGACATCCGAATGGAGGAGATGGACGGCCTCACCTTCCTGAAAGAGGTTCATCAAAAGGGCCTGGATGTGGGGGTCATCATGATTACCGGCTACGGCGACATGGACACCTTTCTGGAATCTCTCTACTTTGGCGCCTTTGAATACATCAACAAACCGGTTCACTACGAAAAGCTTGTTGAAACCATCAACAAACTTCTTCACGATCGAGAACGTCAGTTGAAAAAAAAGAGAAAACATCCCAAATCAAGGAAGGAAAAATGATCGGACCCGTCACAAACGAAAAGCTGGATCAGGTTGTGCGCGCTCTTGAAACCCGGGATTTTGAGGCCCTATGGGTCCCCGACAAGGCCAAGGCACGTGAAATTATTCTCGAAAGGATCAAGTCTGACGACAAGGTCGGGGTGGGAGGCTCCATCACGATTCGGGAGTTGGAGGTACTCGACACCCTCAAGGAAAAGGGGCACACTGTCTATGACCACTGGATCCCCGACGCCCCCAAGGAAGAGATCACAAAAATCCGTAAGCTTCAGATGCAGTCGGACATCTTCCTCAGCGGGGTCAACGCCCTCGTCACGGACGGACGGATCGTCAATATCGACGGAATCGGCAACCGGGTCACCAGTATGATCTTCGGTCCCGACCGGGTCATCCTCGTGGCGGGAATCAACAAGATCGTGGAGACGCTGGATGCCGCCTTCTACCGCATCAAGAACGTGGCATCCCCTCCCAACGCGCGCAGGCTCTCTATACCGACGCCCTGTGCCAAGACGGGAAAGTGCATGGACTGCCGCAGCCCCCAGCGTATCTGCCGGGCCGTAACCATTCTGGAATGGCGCCCCATGCTCACCAAAACCTTGGTCATCATCGTCAATGAATCTTTAGGATTCTAACCCCAAAAAAGAAAGAGAGGAGTCCCATGAGTGACGTTCAAAGGGCACTGATCAGTGTGTCGAACAAGTCTGGTATCGTGGAATTCGCCAAGGAACTCGCCGCCATGAAGATCGAGATCATCTCCACGGGAGGAACCGCCGCCATGCTCAAAAAGAACGGCGTCCCCGTCATCGAGATCAGCGACTACACGGGGTTCCCCGAAATCATGGACGGCCGGGTCAAGACCCTGCATCCCAAGATCCATGGGGGCCTGCTCGGGCTGCGAGACAACCCGGAGCATGTCAAGATCATGGAAGAGCAGGAAATCCCTCCCATCGACATGGTGGTCGTGAATCTATATCCCTTCGAGGAAACCATCAAAAAGCCGGATTGCACGCTGGAAGAGGCCATCGAGAACATCGACATCGGCGGGCCCACCATGCTACGGTCCGCGGCAAAGAACTACCGGTTCGTAACGGTCATCATCGATCCGGACGACTACGAAACCGTCCTCAAGGAACTAAAGGAAAACGACAGGACAGTCTCAGAATCACTCAAGCTCCGCCTCGCCCAGAAGGTCTTCACCCACACAGCCCGTTACGACTCGCTCATCTCCACTTACCTCGACAAGGTCTGTGAGCCGGACGTCCCCTTCCCGGACACCCTCTTCCTCAACTACAAACGGGCCTCCGTCCTGAGATACGGGGAGAACCCCCATCAACAGGCGAGCTTCTACGTGGACGCCACGGTGGACGAACCCTCCATCGCCACGGCGGAAAGCCTCCAGGGCAAGCCCCTCTCTTACAACAATATCATGGACGCGGATGCCGCTCTCGAAACCGTCAAGGAATTCGATGAGACGGCCTGCATTATCATCAAGCACGCCAACCCCTGCGGCGCAGCCATCGACCGGGGAGACGACATCCTTGCCGCCTACAAAAAGGCCCTGGCCTGCGATCCTGTTTCCGCCTTCGGCGGGATCATCGCCCTCAACCGTCCCATGACGCCCGAGCTGGCCGAGGCCCTCATGGACCATTTCGTCGAGGTCCTCATCGCCCCGGACTATCCCGAAGAGGCTCTGAAAATCCTTTCAAAAAAGAAGGACCTCAGGGTTCTGAAAGTTCCTCTCATCACCCCGCAGCGCAAGGACCTTTTCGACCTGCGTAAGGTGGTAGGTGGGCTCCTCTACCAGGAACGGGACAGCCATTCCCTCGATATCGAAACCTTCAAAACCGTGACCAAGCGGGCACCCTCGGACGAGGAAGTCATCGCCATGAAACTGGCATGGAAGGTCTGCAAGCACGTGAAATCCAACGCCATCGTCTACGCCAACGCGGAACAGATCGTCGGCGTTGGGGCCGGCCAGATGAGCCGGGTCGATTCTGCCCGTTTCGGGATTCAAAAGGCCCAACTGGAAATCAAAGGAAGCTGCCTGGCCTCCGACGCCCTCATCCCCTTCCGGGATGTTGTGGACGTGGCCGCGGAGGCGGGCGTCACAGCCATCGTGCAGACGGGTGGATCTGTCCGTGATAAGGAAGTCATTGCCGCGGCGGATGAGCACGGCATGGCCATGGTCTTTACCGGGTACCGCCACTTCTACCATTGAGAGGGGGTTTCATGAACATACTCGTCATCGGCGGGGGCGGCCGTGAACACGCCCTCGTCTGGAAGCTAAAACAGGGTGACGGTGTCCAAACCGTCTACTGCGCGCCGGGAAACGCGGGGATCGCAGCGGAGGCTACCTGCGTGTCCCTCTCACCTACCGACCTGGAGGGGTGTCTGACCTTCGCGAAGGAAAAGGATATCAACCTAACGGTCGTGGGGCCCGAGGCCCCGCTGGTAGCCGGCATCGTGGACCGCTTCGCCGCGGCGGGAATTCCCATCATCGGACCTGACCAAAAGGCCGCTCAACTCGAGGGAAGTAAGGCTTTCACGAAGAGAATCCTCGAAGAGGCAGGGGTTCCCACGGCCGACTTCGAGATCTTCGACGACCCCACCGAGGCCTTTCAAGCCCTCCAGGGGAAGTCGTATCCCCTCGTCGTCAAGGCGGACGGCCTTGCGGCAGGTAAGGGGGTTCTCATAGTCCAGGACCAAGGGGAGGCAGAAGACGCCATCCGGACCATCATGGAGGAAAAGGCCTTCGGAGACGCGGGAAACCGAGTGGTCTTAGAGGAATTTCTCCGTGGAGAAGAAGCCTCCTTCATCGTCCTGACCGACGGAGAAACCATTCTCCCCCTCGCCTCGTCCCAGGATCACAAGGCCATTTACGACGGCGACAAGGGTCCCAACACAGGTGGCATGGGGGCTTACAGCCCCGCGCCGGTGGTGGATGCCGCCATGCACGAAAAGGTGATGAGAACGGTCATCGAACCTGTTATCGAGGCGATGAATCGGCGGGGCACCCCTTATCGCGGCATCCTCTACGCGGGATTGATGATCGCGGACGACACGCCCTACGTCCTCGAGTTCAACGTCCGCATGGGAGATCCGGAAACCCAGCCCATTCTCTTCCGCATGGAAGGCGACCTGGTGGAAACGTTCGTCCGTCTCCACGAGGGACAACTCCACAAGGCCGAACTTGCCTGGAATCCCAATCCCGCCGTCTGCGTCGTCCTTGCCTCTGGGGGCTATCCCGGCTCCTATGAGAAGGGGAAGGTCATTACCGGCCTCGAATCCCTCGAAGGGAGATCGGACGTTAAGGTCTTTCACGCCGGAACGAAACAGAACGAGCGAGGAGAGATCGTTACCAATGGTGGGCGTGTTTTAGGTGTTACGGCTGCGGACTCTTCCCTGGCAGCCTGCCGAGAAAAGGTCTATAAGGCCATCGAAGCCATCCATTTCGAGGGAATGACCTACCGAAAGGATATCGGCCTGAAGGGAATCCAACGGGAAAAGAACGTGTAGGAGGAAGGATATGCCCGTATCCAAAATCGCCGTCATCATGGGAAGCAAAAGCGATCTTCCCGTCGTGGAAGACGCCCTGAAAATTATTGACGACTTTCAGGTTCCGTTCGAAGTAAGGGTATTGTCCGCACACCGGACCCCCGACGCCCTTCACGCCTTCGTCCGGGATTTCGAAAAGGAAGGCGGGAAGGTCTTCATCGCCGTGGCGGGTGCCGCAGCCCATCTCGCCGGGGTTATCGCCTCCCAAACCTTGCTTCCCGTCATCGGCGTTCCCGTGCCCTCCTCCGCCCTCAACGGCCTGGATGCCCTACTCAGCACCGTCCAGATGCCGGGGGGGATTCCCGTCGCCACCATGGCGGTAGGAAAGGCGGGGATGAAAAATGCTGTCTACTTCGCCCTCCAGATCCTCGCCATCGAAGACACCACCATCAGGGATGCCCTAACCGCCTATCGGAAAGAAATGGTCGCAAAAGTCATGGCCGACGGGGAAACCGTGAAAAAAATTCTCGAGGAAAGACGCCATCAGAATCCTTGAACTGAAAAACCTCCTAAAAAACCCGAATGAAATTGCGGCTATCTCGGAAACCCTTGCGAAGGGCAATCTCATCGTCTATCCCACGGAGACCCTCTACGGCATCGGATGTGATGCCCTCGCGCCGGGAAATCCCATGGAAAAGGTTGCCCACCTGAAACGGCGCCCCTCGACCCAACCTTTTATCTTCCTCGTCCCGGACAGGCGCTACCTGGAGGAAAACGGCATCGCCTTTCCTGAGGCGGGCAAAAAATTGGCGGAGCGTTTCTGGCCCGGCCCTCTAACCCTGATCCTCCCCGTTCCGTCCGAGTCACCACTCGCCACCATTGCCTTTCAGGGAAGCCTCGCCGTTCGCGTCTCCCCTCACCCCTTCGTCGAAGCCCTCTTCAAACACCGCCGCTTCCCGCTCGTATCCACCAGCGCTAACCTCTCCGGCGCCCACGAAGGCGACGCCCGTGATCCCGAAAGAATCGGGAAGACCTTCTCGGCTGACGTCGAATACTTCATCACCGAGGGCGTCTTGAAACCCTCCCCCCCTTCGACCCTTCTGGATGTCAGATCGAACCAACCCAAACTACTTAGGGAAGGCGCGATTCCTCTCAAGGAAATCACGGCGAAATTTTTGAATGACGAGAAATCTCGAAAGGTTGTAGGCCAATAATTTGTTGAAGGAAGGTTTGCTCTTAGAAAAGTTAAAGTCCGTTGAGGGCGGACGAATAATACAAGGCCATCTCCCTCTGGTCTTGA
>JAOZMY010000012.1 GCA_029934085.1 bacterium
AAAATCAAACAAACATGATATTTTATTCACAATGTTTGCGTTTAACTTATATTTTATTTTTCTTTATGTATTTCCCTTTTTCGCATGAAAATATCCTGTCAATCCTGTTCATCCCGTCAAAAATCTGTTTTTATCCGTATAAATCCGTGTCCTCTCTCGTTTTTCTGGCCCCGGTTGAATCCCCTTGCGGGGTGCCCTTCGGGATAATTCAACGGGTAAGTTTGCTTGGTTTAAAATCTGTGTTCATCTGCGTGAATCTGCGGATTATAAGAGAATCCTGTCGATCCTGTTCATCCTGTCAAAAAATTTAATTTTACTACGTAATTCACGGATCCAAGCCGTCGTAAGAACAAAAAAAGAGGGGAGAAACTCCCCTCTTTTTCTTGTTCGATATGGACTCCGGACTACAAGCCCAGCTCCTTCTTCTTTTCCTCGGTGGGGACACCGTTTTCGTCCCAGCCGCGGACCTTGTAGTATTCCGGCAGCAGTTCGCCCAGCTTGTGCACGGTGCCCTTGTTGGGGCCATCCGGCATGGGCTCCTTGAGGAGGCGTTCCGGTAGGGTGTCGTCGTCTTTGCTGAATCCCTCACGCAGATTGAAGAGCCGCTCCAGGTTCCAGATCCGCTCACCGATCTTCAGGACTTCGTTTCCATCAATGTCCCACCCAGTGGCAGCCGCTGCCAAGGCCCCATACTCATCCGCGCCCAGGGCGAAAGAAGAGAAGAGGCAAAGGCCGCTCGCGTCGATGAAGGCGGTCAAATCCTGGAAGGTTTTGACCCAGGTTGGTTTCCCTTCGAGCGCCTGAGGATCAATCTTCTCAGGTGCACCCAGGATCTCGGGGGAGATCATGTATCCGCGGACGTGGCAACCGCCCCGGTTGGAGGTAGCGTATTCAAGACCATGTCCCTGCGCCCCACGGGGGTCGTAGGCAGGCAGTTCCTGTTTCTTGACCGACATGGAGAGTTCGGGGTGTCCGTAGGCAGACGCCAAACGGTAAGAACCCTCGGCCAGCTTGTCACCAAATCCCTCGCGGAGCCCCATCTTTCGGGTATATTCCACAATGGCCTCGGCGCTGCCGAATTTCAATTCGGGTCCGTCAAGGTCTTCCTTGGGAAGGTATCCCCGTTCATAGAGCTCCATGGCCGCCGCGATGGTGGCTCCGGCGGAAATTCCGTCCAGACCCAGCTCGTTGCAGAGGTAGTTGGCCTCGACGATGGCCTTCAAATCGTCCACACCACAGTCGGCACCAAAGGACCAGGCCACTTCGTACTCGGGGCCTTCCCCTTCCCGGCCGTTGATCTTGGTGGCGCGCCCGCAGCCGATGGGGCATGCGAAGCAGTGGGTGTTTTTCGTCAGGTATGTATCCGCCAAGGTCTCACCACTGATCTTGGAGGCCCCTTCGAAAACACCTGTCTGGAAGTTCCTGGTGGGGAAAAGTCCGTTTTCGTTGATGACGTTAACGAGCACGGCAGTTCCGTAGGCAGGCAGCCCCTGACTCGTGGTCGGATTCTCGCGGATCTTGCCAATAGTCATTTTCTGGGCCTCGCGGAACTTGTCGGCGTCGGCCAGTTCGACCTTCCCGGTTCCCCGGACAACCACCGCCTTGAGGTTTTTGGATCCCATGACGGCCCCAACCCCGGTCCTTCCCGCGGCCCGGTTTTTGTCATTAATAATACACGAGATCAAAGAGAGTTTCTCTCCCGCCGGTCCGATACAGGCAACCTTCGCTTTGCTATCCCCGATCTTCTCCATCAGGATATCGGTAGTCTCGTGGGTGTTCTTTCCCCACAGGTCAGAGGCGTCTCTAATTTCAACCTCATCGTCTTTGATCCAGACGTAGACGGGTTTTTCCGCCTTTCCCTCGAAAATGATGAGGTCATATCCGGCGGTTTTGAATTCCTTGCCGAAAAAACCTCCGGAATTGGACGAGGCAATGGCCCCGTTCAACGGGCCTTTGGTGATGACCATGTATCGCCCGCCCGTAGGGGCCGACGTTCCCGTCAACGGACCCGCAGCGAAAATCAGCTTATTCTCCGGGCTGAGGGGATCCGTTCCCGCGGGAAGTTCGTCATAGAGAATCTTCGTCGCGATCCCCCTCCCACCGAGAAAGTTCCTCGCCAGGGACTCATCGAGGGACTCTTTCGAGATCTCTCCCGAGCTTAGATTAATCCGCAAAATCGTACCGTTCAATGCCTTCATATTGTGCCTCCCTTTTTGTTGGTTGGAAATTACTTTTTGCCTCTATCTTAATCTTTCCAGACACCCATTCATAACTTATTGTTTATTAACATATAAAAATATACCACATTGCGCAATTTTTTCAACATGAATCTTGAAAGGGGACAATAAAACTCCCTCCAAATATGCCAATACCGCAAAAGGGCGGGGCGCAACGGCATCTATACGATTCTTTGAAAATGTATGTTATCATCTCAGGCCAAGAATCCTCACCAAGGGAGTGTCCATGAAACGTCTTCATTTCCTTTTCGTGTTGATGGCTTGCCTGATTTTCGTTTCAACCCAGGGCCATACCGCCCCTCCGGTCCCGTCTCCGCTCGTTCCTTGGGAATCCTGGGTCCTTTACGGACATGAGAATCGTGTCTGTCCCACCCCCTACAACAACGCGGACACCCATCAGTGTCTTTGGCCTTCCCGCCTGAAGTTAGAAGTTTTCCCTTCGGAAGGGCGCTTCTCTCAGCAATGGCTTGTCTTCAAACCATCCCTCGTTCCCCTTCCCGGCTCCCCGACCCTTTGGCCCCAAGAGGTCAAAGAAGGGGCTAAAATCCTGTCTGTCATCGAGAAGAATGGCCGGCCCGTCGTTCAGCTTCCCCCCGGCGAACACATCATCACCGGCCGGTTCCTCTGGCGCAAGATTCCAGAAATGATCCCGGTTCCTCCGGCTTGCGGCCTTGTCACCCTCACCGTCGCGGGGAAAGAGGTTCGACCGGTCGTGGACGAGTCTGGACGGCTTTGGCTTCAGAAGAAACCGAAGGCCCTGACATTCGAGGATAAACTGGATGTGGAGGCCTTCCGGCTCGTGGAAGACACGATTCCCATGAAGATTACAACCCTCCTGAAGTTGAATGTTTCCGGCCATCCCCGTGAGATTACCCTTAAGGGGGCGCTCCTGGAAGGCGCCGTGCCGCTCGAGATCACAAGCCCTCTTCCCGCACGTCTCGACGCCAACGGCCGACTGCAGATCCAAGCGCGGCCCGGCCAGTGGAATCTCCGCGTCGCCGCTTATCTGAAAGGTCACGTCCGCTCCATCCGTCCTGTCCCCTTCATCGGTTCCCGGGAGGTCTGGTGTTTCAAGCCCCAAAGCGACATTCGTATGGTCAAGATCAAGGGAGTCCCCGCCATCGACCCAAGGCAGACGGGCCTCCCTCCTGAATGGAAGCGCTATACCGCTTATCTCGTCACCCCCGATTCCCAGGTCATCCTGGAGGAGCTTCGCCGGGGCGATCCCCATCCCGCTCCCGACCAACTGAATTTACGGCGCACCCTGTGGCTCGATTTCGACGGCGGGGGATTCACGATTCAGGACCATATCACCGGCACCGTCCGCCAGTCCTGGCGTCTCGACATGAATCACCCCATCCGCCTGGGGCACGTTTCCATCGATGGGAAGGATCAGCTCATCACCCGTTTCGGGAAGAACGAAGGGGTGGAGCTCCGAAAAGGAGCCCTCAATATGACTGCGGAATCACGCCTCAAGGGTCATTCCGGTCCCATCCCCGCCGTGGGTTGGAACCACGACTTCCGGAGCGTGGGAGGGGTTCTGAATCTTCCCCCCGGGTGGCGACTTTTGACCATGTCCGGGCCGGATAGCGTGACGGGAACCTGGTTCGAAAAATGGACACTCCTCGATCTGTTTCTCGTCCTCATCATCACCATGATTGTGGGGAGACTTTTCGGGATCAAGTGGGCACTTCTCGCCTTTGTGACCCTTGTGCTTACTTATCATGAGAAGGGAGCCCCGCAAATCATCTGGCTGAATGTCCTGATCCCCGTCGCCCTCCTTCAGTTCCTCCCGGAGGGATGGGTAAAAGGACTCGTAAGGCTCTGGCGTCTCGGCGCCGTGGTGGCCCTGATCGTTCTCTCTCTCCCCTTTATGATCCACCAGGTTCGGATTGGCATCTATCCCCAGCTCGAGCGTGTCTCCACCCGGCATGATACCATAGCCCTCCAGCGGATCCCTATGGGCGCGAAACGGGAACAGATTTTCGTGAAAAAGCGCGCCTCAGATCGAACATTCTCCTCCAAAGGCAAGCTCTACAGCTATTCCCGAAGCAACAAGATCCAGAGGAAAGGGCTCCTTCTCAGTAAGGAGAAACAAAAGGCGGTCCTCGCCTTCGATCCCAACGCCCGAATCCAGACGGGTCCCGGTGTTCCCTCGTGGAGATGGCGGCAAATCCCCCTCAAATGGAACGGCCCAGTGGACAAAACTCAGACCCTCCGTCTCTGGCTTCTTTCTCCAAGGGTTAATCTGTTTCTGTCTCTTCTCCGGGTTTTCTTCCTCGGCTGGCTAATCTACCTCTGCGCGGGTCTCGGGAATATCCGAAAGGACCACTCCGTAAAAGGTCTCTGGATCGCAGGTCTCGTAATTATGTTTTTCGTCTCCCCCTTCATTTCTGCCGTTCCATCAAACGCCTCTAATTTCCCGCCCGACTCCATGCTGAAAGAACTCCAGAAACGGCTCCTGAAACCTCCCGACTGCCTTCCCCATTGTGCCGTTATCCCCAAAATGGACCTGAAAATTACCCCGGACGATCTTCGGATTCTTCTGGAGATTCACGCGGCGGTCGACACGTCCGTCCCCCTTCCCGGGAATCTCCGTATCTGGCAGCCCATACAAATCCTCCTCGACGAGAAACCGGCGAAAGGACTGTTCCGCGATACGTCCGGACATCTGTGGCTCTACTGTCCTTCCGGCATCCACCGGGTCCTCATCACGGGTTCCGTTTCCGGTCTTCGGTCCTTCCACCTTCCCTTTCCGCTTCCACCCCGGATGACAAGTGTCTCAGCGGAAGGTTGGCGAATCCAAGGAATCAACGAGGACGGACAGCTCTTGTCTACCCTTCGTTTCAACCGCGAGGGAAGCGGTGAGTCCACAAACCGGCGGATGCTTCCTCGATCCGAGATTCCTCCGTTCTTTCACGTTACCCGCACCTTGTCGCTTGGCCTACAATGGGGGATTCGAACCACCGTCGAGCGGCTGACGCCTATCGGGACTCCCTATGTTCTCCAAGTTCCCCTGGTGAAGGGGGAATCGGTTACCACGGAAGGGTTCGACGTGCGAGACGGCAAGATTACCCTCTCCTTTAAAGCCAATACACGGGTCCTGAGCTGGCGCTCCCGACTTGAACGGTCGAAAGACCTTACCTTGAAGGCCCCGAAAGAGATTCCTTGGACGGAGACGTGGATCCTGGACGCGAGCCCAATCTGGCACTGTGAGCTCTCGGGTATCCCGGTGGTTCACCACCAAGACAGGAGGGGCTACTGGCAGCCCACCTGGAAACCCTGGCCGGGTGAAACGGTATCCATCCGGGTGACTCGTCCCAAGGCCGTTGCCGGTGAGATTTTAACCATTCATCGGGTCAAGGTTCAGTTGGACAAGGGAAAACGGTTCCATCGCATCCACCTCTCTTTCGACGCAAAGGCAAGTCAGGGGCAACAACACACCGTCAAACTTCCCCCCGGCGCGAAACTCCTGAAAGTCGCCATCGACGGAAAATCCCAGCCCATCCAGTTGCGGAAAGGAACTCTCACCCTCCCCCTGCATCCCGGCAGGCAGAACCTCCAGATTACCTGGCTGCAACCGGCATCCGCCACGCCGATCACCCGACTACCCAAGATCGACATCGGTCACAACGCCGTCAATGCCTCGATTGTCTACAAGATCCCCTCCAAGCACTGGGTTCTTTGGGCACATGGCCCAACTCTCGGCCCTGCTGTCCTATTCTGGAGCTACGTGTTGGTGATTCTGTTGATTGCCGTGGGTCTCGGAAAGATCCCATGGACCCCGTTAAAGACCCGCCATTGGATCCTCCTCGGTCTGGGCCTGACGCAGGTTCATCCCCTCGTTTCCCTGATCATCGTGGGCTGGTTCATCGCCCTGGGCATACGGGAAAAGGAACCCCCCATAGACGGAGCCTTCCGTTTCGACGTCACCCAGTTGATTCTGATCGGGTGGACTATCGCGGCCATGATCGGACTCTATCTGGCCATTACGAAAGGTCTCCTGGGCATCCCGGACATGCAGATTTCAGGGAACGGATCCACTCACGGCTGGCTCCGATGGTTCCAGGATCGGGCCACTCCCATCCTGCCTCAACCCTGGGTCCTCTCCGTCCCGCTGTTGGTCTTTAGGGGACTGATGCTCTTATGGGCCCTGTGGCTGGCCTACAGCCTGCTCCGATGGCTCCGATGGGGATGGCAGTGCTTCAATCAGGGAGGTGCCTGGAAAAAACTGCGACTACGGACGGACCGGAAGCTCAAGGTGAAAAAGACGGAACCATCTCCGGGGAAGGGAGACTAAGGTCATATCTGATCCCTCTCGATCCCCCACTCTGCCACTTCCCTCCTGGTTGAGCACCCCTTGCCGGGTGGTTCGGCCGATTTCTCCTTGCATCCCCATCGAAAAACAACTAAAATTCCAGGCGACATCATGAATAAACAGAAACAAGTATTCGTCTAATGTTTAAAAGTAATAAAAAGGCAGTGAAATTAGACTACGCCGTCAGCGATAATAACGTGTCAGAATTCAGGAAGGTTGTCGAAAACTACCGCAAAAGAGTTTATCAGACGGCTTATGGCATTGTCCAGAATGTCGATGATGCAAAAGATATTACACAGGAGGTTTTTCTGAAGGTTTTCAAGAAGATGGACACGTTCAAGGGGGAGGCAAGCCTATCGACCTGGATTTATAGAATTACCGTGAACACAAGCATCGATATGTTAAGAAAACGCAAAACGCGGTCTTCCGTCATGCTCCAGGAAGGCCTGAATTACGATGAACAAATATTGGATAACCCGGGTCCTTCTCAACCTCATAATTCTTCCCCCTTCGAAAAAACCTATCAAGGTGAGATCAGAAAAAAAATCAAAGAGGCCTTCATGAAGCTCTCCCCGGAACACCGTTCCACCCTCGTCCTCCGCGAAATCGAAGGCCTCTCTTACCAGGAAATCGCGGACACGATGGAATGTTCGCCGGGAACGGTTATGTCACGCCTCCATTACGCAAGGAAGAAGATGCAAAAACTCCTCGCCCCTTTGAGGGAGGAAACACCATGAGACGCTGTAGAAAGATACAGAAGGATATGGACCGCTATCTCGACCGGGAGCTAACCCCGGAAAAGGTTCGCCCCTTCGAAGACCATCTTCGGTCGTGTCAAAGATGCCGGCAAGTTTTGGAGCAAAAACGAGAGCAGCGGCGGCAACGTATTCTTGGGCTTATTCCGGAAGACGTTCCCATCACAACGGAAGAGATCCTCGCGGCTGTCCAGGGGAAACCCTTGACGGAGCCCGTTCTTGAAAGCCCGGAAGAAAGTCAAGTAGCCCCCATTTCCCATTGGTGGGATACCCTAAGGAGATTTGCCTTTCGACCTGCGCCCGCCATCGCCCTGGCCTTTTGCATTATCGCCTTGGGACTTAGCTTCTTCCTCCCCTTTGGCTCCAAGAAAAACCGCGAACCGGGAATCGTTATCGAACAGATCGAGTCGTCTGGCACGGTCATGATCTTCCAACCGGAACAAACGGACACAACAGTAATCTGGATCGTCCCCCAGGATGAAAAAAAGGAGGCAACTTGAGATGAAGTTTTCTATCATACCCAAACACGCTTTATTCCTTCTTCTCTGCCTGGTTATGATAACCCTCCTCATCCCCCCATCAGGAGAGGCGGCCTCTGTCGATTTAGAGTGGCGCATTATCGCCGCGAGCCACCAAAAGGGGAGCGTCGACCCGAGGCTCAAGGACATCTATCGCAACTTGGGCGCGATTTTCAACTACAACTCATACAAACTGGTCAATATGAACCGGGTCCATCTCAGTCCAAACCAATCGGTCTCCATCCCTCTGTCAAACGTGAAGACCTGTATCATCAAACTCACCCAAGCCACCCCAAAGTGGGCCCATATCCAAATTCAGATCACGAAGAAAGGGCAAACGATTTTTGGAACGAACGCCCGCCTCATGAATGGACGGATGCTCCTCTTGGGCGGCCCCTCAAGCAAGGGCAAGGCCTTGATCTTCTCTCTCAGGAGTTTCTGGTAAAGGGTTTCAGAGCGAAAAATGCTCTAATTGCGAGAGGACATATTCCCGAATCTTGCTGGGATGGGGCACCGGGGCTTCTATCTTTCCCTGAACGATGACCGGGCGTAGGAGTGGCTCAAGCGTGCCCCCGCATTCACATGTCATCTCCTCGATCCCACGATTCTGAAATATAACCTGATCCTTAAGGCATCGCGAGCACCGATAGAGCTGCTTGCTCCCCGACATCTTGCCCTTTTTCGCGAAGGGCTTTCCCTCGATCTCGATGATATCCATGGAAAAATCGACCACGGGGGCATTGCTGATGGCGGTGCCTACCCCGTAGGCGTCCACATAGGGATTGAGCTGCTGGATCTTATACTCATCCATCCCACCGCTCACGAAGATCTTCACGTGGGAAAATCCACGGATGTCCAGCTCCCATCTGATCTCTTCGATCATGCGAGGGAAATTCCCCCGTCGGGACGAGGGGGTATCCAGGCGGATGGCATACAATTTTTCTCTCAAGGCCTCCGCGAGATGGATGGCCTCGAACTTTTCATCGTTGAAGGTGTCGATGAGAACGACGCGCCCCACGTTGGGGTCCACGATCTCATCAAAGGCCTGCGCTGCCCTGACCGTATCTCCGAAAAGAAGGATCAGGGCGTGAGGCATGGTTCCCGTGGGAACGATTCCCAACATCTCCGCGCCCTTGACGGCGGAGATACCATCACACCCCCCGATATACGCGCTCCGGTCCACCATGGGAGTCAGGGCTGGATGCACCCTTCTCGCCCCAAAACTCAACACGGAGCGGCTTCCGGCGGCCTTTTTACACCGTGCGGCCTTGGTCGCCACGCCTGATGACTGACACATCAATCCCAGAATAGCCGTCTCGAGAAGACAGAAATCCTGGTAGTTTCCCTCGATTTCCATGACCGGTTCATAGGAACGGAACACCGTTCCCTCAGGCACGGCCCGAACCGTCAGGGGGAGTCCTTCAACAAGTGATAGGATCTCCTCCAGGCCGGAAAAGACCGCCCAGGGCCAGTCGTCATGGAAGCCCTTGGCGATGAACTCGGCTTTGACGTGCCGATTCAACCCTTTTTTCTCGATGATTTCGTGTGTTCTTACGAAATAGATATCCGTCGTCTTTCCATCACGGATTTCCTGCGGCGTGGCGATGTGAAACCGAGGTGTTCCCTCTTCGCTATCTGATTTCATTTGCATTCCCTGATTCCAATTTTTCTAAGGACAACCATCATGGGGCAAAAATTGGTAAAGGCTGACTGGAGTAGATTCAATCCCACGAATCCTGTGAAATAGAACCAGTAGTGGCTATGCGTAAATCCAAGGATCACCGAACCTAAAACCGCAATTCCTCCTATTAACCTCAACCAACGTTCAATGTGCATTGTTTTACCCCCTCTCTTTTCTTCTACTATAATCACCCAGTCGACACATGGCAAGCCTGGAAGAGCCCATCTCGTGATCAATCAATCCAAATAACGGCGTTTCCCTGGATCTTTCCTTCCTTGACCCTTGTCATAACCTCCGGAAGGTCGTCGAATCCGAAGGTCTCGAACTTGGATTTTATCTTCTCTCTCTGAGCAATCTCCAAAAACGCCTCCCCGTCTTCCCGCGAAATGTTCGCCAGGCTAATGATGGAACGTTCCATCCAGATATGATTGTAGTCTTTGATCGTGATGGGTGTCATGGTTACGGGGGAAAGGACCAACCGCCCCCCCCATTCCAGGTTCGACAAAACCCCCTCCACCAGATCACCGGCGGGCGGGAAAATGATGGCCGCGTCGAGCTTTTCCGGGAGTGTCTTCGAGTAATCCCCCACCCAATCCGCTCCCATCTCCCGGGCTGCCCGCTGATTCTTCTCACTGCGAGTCACCACGAAAACCTTGACGCCCTTGGCATGGGCAACCTGGAGCACGTAAGAGGCCGTGGGGCCGTAGCCGAAGAGGCCAAGGGTCTCCCCCTCCGCCACCTCCGTGAGGCGGTAGGTTCGGTACCCGGCAATCCCTGGACACATCATAGGCGCCAGAGCTTCGAAAGAGAGCTTATCTCCCAAGGCGAAGGCAAAATCCTCGTGGATGGTGGTGTATTCCGCGAATCCCCCATTCACATCCCACCCTGTGAATTTGGCCTCTTTGCAGAGGTTCTCCCGGCCTGACCGACAGAACTTACAGACTCCACAGGCCGAGTGGAGCCATGCCACACCCGCCCGGACCCCCGGTTTGAAGCGCGAGACTCCCTCACCAACCTTGTCTATGATTCCGACGATTTCATGGCCGAGAACGAGCGGGGACTTTTTCAGGGGAAGATCCCCTTCCGCGATATGGATATCCGTTCGGCATACCCCGCATGTAATGACCTTAATCCTAATCTCCCCGGCACCCGGCTCTGGGATCTCCAGGTTAACCTTCTCAAGAGGTTTCATCCCGATGGGGGCCTGGTGCTTCAGGACCCACGCCTTCATCAGACCCATGTCACACCACCCTTATCTTGTCATAAAACGTTTGCCGAAACTCTTCATAATGCTCCCGATACGTCCGAACCGCATCCGGCACCATCTCCATGATATCCTCCGCCGTCATTCCGTCCTCCCCGATCGTATCGGCCGCCAGATCTCCCGCAAGGCCGTGGAGGAAGACCCCCACCTTGACCGCTTCCTCGAGGGCGAAACCCCGGCAGGCCATGGCGGCGATGGTTCCCGTCAAGACGTCCCCGGAACCGGCCGTGGCCATGCCCGGGTTCCCGGAAAGGTTGATCCAGATCCGCCCGCCAGGCGAACCGATGAGGGAATGGGCCCCTTTCAGGACAATAACGGCCTTTAGAGCCTTGGCCGTTTCTCGAAGGATCTCGATTCTGTTTCCCTGAACCTCGGCCACGCCCTTTCCCGTCAACCGGGCCATTTCTCCGGGATGGGGAGTGAGGATCGTGGGCGCCTTCCGTTGTTTCAGAACCTCCGGCTCTTTTGCTACCGCCGTGATCCCGTCCCCGTCCAGGAGTAACGGGACGGGTATCTCCTTTGCGAGCTCCCGCACGAGTTCCTGGGTCTGCTCGTTCAAGGAAAGACCGGGGCCCATGACGACCATGTCCATCTGTGGACAGAGAGACCTCAACCCCTCCATGTTTTTCATGGAGACGCTTCCCGTATCGGTCTCCCATAACGGGTAGAGAACCAGCTCGCGCGAGCGGCTCCCCAAGTAGGGTGCCACCCCTTTGGGTGCGGCCAGGTAGGACAATCCCCCGCCCGCCTTGAGGAACGAGAGGGCGGAAAACTGGGGAGCCCCCAGGTAGGCTTGCGCCCCCGCGATGAACAGAACTTTTCCAAAACTTCCCTTGTGGGCCTCGGGGTCCCGCGGAGGAATTGAAGCGGGAATTCCCGTTTCAACGCGAACCTCATCATTCTCATAGATATCGGGAGGGAAAGAGATATGGGTGACGTAAAGTTTTCCCCCGTGTTCGAAGCCGGGATAGAGGAGATTTCCCCGTTTCGGCAACCCGAAGGTGGCCGTGGCATCGGCTCGAACAGCAGTCCCCATAATCTCACCCGTATCACCATTGATTCCGGAAGGGATGTCCACGCTGAAAACGGTTTTTCCGGAGCGATTAATGGCCTGAACCACATCTTTGTAGAGGCCTTCGACTGGCCGCGACAGACCCGTCCCCAGCATGGCATCGATGACGGCGTCGCAATGAGCGAGGGCGTAGGCGGCCTGATCCATCTTGGTAAGCCGCTTCATGGGGAGGGAAAGCCCCTTGACGATCTCATAATTTTTCCTGGCCGATCCCTTGTACTTTTCAGGGTCTCCCAGGAGAAATACGTTGACCTTCGCCCCGTTCGAGTGAAGCTTGCGCGTCACTACCAGACCGTCTCCCCCGTTGTTTCCAAGCCCGCAAAAGACTGTGAACCTCTTACCTATCAATGAAGGGAACACCTCGAGGATCATAAAGTAGACTGCGTGACCAGCGTTCTCCATGAGGAGATCCTCAAAAATCCCGTAGCGCTCAATCGCCTGGCGATCCATTGCGCGCATCTGCGCCACACTGCTAACCTTCATCTTATCCCTCCGTCAAAAAACTAATTCATCATAACCCACTGGAAAAACGGTGTAAATATTCTACCTATTCCACCTAACGCTTTATGGCTTATCCTTTCTTTCACCCCTGGGGTTCGCGTTTACTCTGTGATGCCGTTTGTGCCCCTCTCTACGTTGCCAGCGTCGGTGGACCCAAAACCACTGAGTCGGATCCTTGCGAATTTCCTCTTCCAGAAAATGGTGAAATCGTTGCGTATTCACGACAATGTCGTGTTTCAAATCTCCGGTCCGGGTGATCTCAAAGGCAGGATGCGCCGTGATGTGATGAACATCGCCCTCGCGACGATGGGAAACCGGAATCACCGCCGCCCCGGTCTTGAGAGCAAAAAAGGCGGGGGTTTGCAGCGTCGGCGCGGGATGCCCAAAGAAATCGATCATCACCGCGTCACGCATGCGAGCCCTTTGGTCTGCCAGAATCCCCACCATCTTGTTTTCCCTAAGAAGGCGCAACAGGGCCTTCGCCGCCCCGACACTCGAAACGATCTCCACCCCGAAATATTCCCGGATCCCACTGATCCAACGATCCAAATAGGGATTTCGCAGCGGTTTTCCCACCGCGTAGAGGGGCTGTTTCAGAAGAAGCGGCAATGTCACCATCACCTCCCAGTTTCCCAGGTGCGCCAGGAAAAAGATGATTCCCTTCCCCCGTTCCAAGGCCTCCATCACTGGTTTTTTCCCATGAAACTTGACGGTTTTGGCCAGGGTGTTGCGTCGAATCTTGGGAATCCGGCAGAAGACGACAAAGTTTTTAGCGAGATTAACAAAGTTTTGCCGGGCGATGGCCCGCCGCTCTTTTTCCGTATAGGTGTCTCCAAAGGCGAGCTTCAGGTTGTTGAGGGCGATCCTACGATGTTTGAAATCCAGCAGGTAGGCAAGATTCCCTAAAAAGACCCCAATCCCCCTTGCCACCCTCTCAGGGAGGATCTGGAAAAATACCGAAATCGATTTGGCGATGAGATAAACAAGATAGTTGATAACTTTCTTCAAGCTTTGGAATCCCCAGTATCAGTAAGCGGAATCGCCTCATCGATCAACATGATAGGAATGTCATCCTCAATCCGGTACATCAACTGACAAGCCTCACAAATCAATCCATCCCCACTTTCATTCAGATGGATCTCCCCCTTGCACTTTGGACATACCAAAATTTCCAACAATTCCTCAGATATCGCCATGGTTTACTCCTTTTTCTCCGCAACGATGCGCCGTGCGGCGTCTTTTAAATCTTTTGCAACAAAAACGGGAGAATATCGCCATGTATGCCGGCGATAAAGCCATTCTCCCTTTCCATATCCCGTCTCAACCAAAACAGGACGCACACCGGCACGTCCCGCCGTCTCCATGTCAATACCCCGATCCCCTATCAAGTAGGAAGACTTAAGATCGATAGAAAAATCACACGACGCCCTTTCCAGCATACCCGGCGCCGGCTTACGGTTGGGGCACCGACAACGATAGGCCTCGATGACCGCCTGTTCGTGATGGGGGCAATAATAGACCCCATCCAGCTTTGCTCCTCCCCTCGCAAGGACTTCCTCCATCCGTCGATGAAGTGCCATCACCAATTCCTCTGGGAAAACACCCAATCCTACTCCGGGCTGGTTCGTCACGACGAGACATAAGAACCCTGCTCCCTTTAAAATTTTGATCCCTTCCACAACACCCGGAAGAATTCGAAATCGCGTTTCGTGGTTGACAAATCCAACCTCTTCATTGATCACTCCATCACGATCGAGAAAAACTGCGGGACGCAGCATGTTATCTCATTCCCACTATTTTGTTCTTTTCCATAGCGTCTCTCGTCCGTTAATCGAAAGGTTATTTAACACATAGAGAAAATTTCAGGAAGGACTTGTTTTTTCACGAATGAACGGCCTTCTCAATCTGCGGAGATTGCCGGAATCTGCTAAACGATCCATCTTTTTTCTCCACGTCCAGAAGGTCCAGGAAGGCCTTGGCTGCGTAGGAAAAGTGTGCCTTTCTTCGGAACACGATATCAATGCTTAACTTCGGGTTTCCCTCCTTGATAGGAATCACGATAAGCCTGTTTTCCCGGATATCGTCCGAAACAGCAGCCCTGATGAAAAAAGAAAGTCCATATCCTTGGATCACGAGGTCTTTGATAAAGGCCAGGCTCCCCGACTCGATTCTAACGGAGGGAGTAACGTTGTAGGCATTACAGAAATCCGTAATCACATAACGGATGCTCGATCCCATCTCCCTGAATATGAGGGGATATTCGGGAAGCTGACGGATAGAG
Organism: bacterium; assembly: GCA_029934085.1. Lineage (GTDB taxonomy): Bacteria > Desulfobacterota > S145-22 > S145-22 > S145-22 > JAOZMY01. The sequence goes on from JAOZMY010000012.1 coordinate 14,628, forward strand.
ATACCCTTGACGCTCTTCTCGATCTCGGGATAGGTGGGGGATGACACCAGACAAAGCTCCTGCTCCATTAACGGCATCCATCTGATGCCATTCGGATAAGGTAAACGGCCCAGAATCCCCAACTCGTTCTGTCCGTCCGAAACCGTCCGAAGGATATCCACCGAGCTCCCCTCGTAAAGGATAATCCGAATCTCCGGATAAAACTTCTGGTAACTGGCGATCAGATCCGGCATGAAATGGTGGGCGAAGGTCGCCGTGGTTCCGATTCTCAGGGTCCCGTATTTGAGGTGTTTCAGGTCGTTGAGCGTCTGAACCATCTGAGAGGTCAGCCCGAAGATTTTTTCCGCATATTCGTAGAGGATCTCCCCCGCGTCTGTCAGAACCAGTTGCCGGCCAACCTTGTCGAAGAGTCGGATTCCATAGAATTTCTCCAAGGACTTGATCTGAAGGCTCACGGCGGGTTGTGTCACATTCAGCAACTGGGCTGCCGTTGTAAAATTGCGATATTTCGCGGCGAGATAAAAGACTTTCAACTGGTTGAGATTAAAACGAATCATCCGGTCAACCTACTTTGCCCTTGCAAAAACACTCATTTCATCATAAATTTAATTTATTATACTATAAGTTTTTTTGTATTGCAACGCAAGACGTCTTTCCCCGCAAGTTCTTGACTTACTCTATGCACAAGAAGTATCCTGAGGTATAGAGAATGACCTGAAACAAAGGGCAGGCAATCATTCTACCCTTCAATTTTAAAGTGGAGTTGTCATGGAATCCTCACAAATCTACTGGAATCCCTTTCTCGAAGCCCTTCCGCGGGAGCACCTCGAGTCCCTGCAACTGAAAAAGTTCCGGCGGATTTTCAAATGGGCCTACGATCACTCGAAATTCCACCGCCGTCTCTACGACGAGGCAGGAATCACCCCCGAAGATATCCGAAACTTCGAGGACATCCGTCATGTCCCCAAGGTAGAAAAGTCGATGATGCGGGATATCCAGCTCAAGGATCCCTTCCCTTACGGGGACGCCCTCTGCGTGCCGCTGGAGGAGGTCACGGAGTTCCGCCAGACGAGCGGCACCACGGGACAGCCCGTCTATCAGCCCGACACCTGGCAGGACTGGGAGTGGTGGGCGGAGGCATGGTCTTACATCCTCTACGCCCAGGGGTACCGAAAGACCGACCGGGTCTTCATTCCCTTCGGCTACAATATCTTCGTCGCCTTCTGGGCAGGTCACTACGCTTGCGAAAAGATCGGCTCCGAGGTCGTCCCCGGCGGCGTGCTGAACACGGAGGCAAGGATTTTAAAGATGCAGGAGCTTCGAGCCACCGCCTTCATGGCGACTCCTACTTATGTCCTTGGCATGGCGGACACGGCCAAGCGGAAACTGGGGATCGATCCGGCTAAAGATCTCCATGTCCAAAGAATCACCTGCGCCGGAGAACCCGGAGCCAGCATTCCCACCACGAAGCGGCGGATGGAAGAAGCGTGGGGCGCCAAGGTCTACGATCATATCGGGGCCACGGAGATCGGGGCCTGGAGCTACGAGTGCCTGGAACAGCCCGGAGGGCTCCACGTCAACGAGGCCCTCTTCCTCGTGGAGATTGAAGACATCGAGACGGGAGAGATCATCACCGAACCGGAACGCCCTGGGAAGATGGTCATCACCGCCTTCGATCGGATTGCTCAGCCATGTGTCCGTTTCGATTCCAAAGACGTCATCCAGTGGGCAAAGGATCCCTGTGACTGCGGCCGAACCTTTCGGCTCATCAAAGGCGGTGTCATCGGTCGGGCCGACGACATCACCAAGGTCAAAGGTGTCCTGCTCGCACCCACGGCCATCGAAGAGGTGGTTCGGGGCATCCCGGAACTGGGAAATGACTACGAGGTTATTGTCTCCAAACGGGGAGACGTGGATGAAATCACGCTCAAGATCGAAATCCTCGAGGAGGCACGTAGCCGGAAAGACGAGGTCCTCGCCAAACTGAAGGATCAGCTTCGTTTGAAGACGAATCTCGGTTACAAAATCGAAGTTCATCCCTATGGGAGCCTGCCGAGATATGAAGTCAAGGCAAATCGGTTCAAAGACATGAGAAAGAAGGGACATTAAGATGGCTGGTAACATAAAGAAACAACTCGAAGAGATCCATGAACAGATTGAAAAGATTTCGAAAGCGGCCGAACGCCTGAAGGAGATCTCTGGAGGCATTCAGGCCATCGACCGAAACGTTGCTCGGATCCAGGCCAGCACGAAGATGTTAGAGATCAATGTCTCCGACCTTTTGAAGATCCTTTCTTGATTTTCCACTCCGTGTTGAATCATAAAGGATCACCTCCCGCGGTTGCTACTCCATGATTCACAGGAACCTCCACTTTTAAGTCGTGGCTTTTCACCTTGCCTTTCATTTTTATAAACATTGTTTGAATTCAGGGCTTATTACATACCCAGCTCTACTATTAGATTTTCTAATGTTAGTATAAATTTATTTATGTTGCGACTTCACAGACGTCATTGTAAAGTCTATAAACCAAAAAGAATCCCTTTGGACTAAATATATAGAGGAAGGAGGTGAATTTTCATCTAAAAAACGGGATTTTAAAACAACCTTTATGAAGGAGGTTATTATGGCAGGAAAATTCCCCAACCCCCACGAGATTGAAACTATTCCCGGTACTGAAGGCTGGGAGCGCATGTATCCCTACTTTTATAGATGGACCACAAAGGATAAAGAACGGGAAGAATATGAAAACAACATGTTCTGGTTCTATGACGGGCTCCACTACCCGGAACCCATGTATCCCTTCGATATCATCTGGGATGAGGCATGGTTTCTCGCCCTCTCACAAAACAACACCCGGGTCTTCATCGTTCCCCCCGCTTTAGGGGTCGATCACCGACTCATCAACGGATACATCTATATCTCCCCGGTGCCCGTCCCGGATCCCAACGAGATTCCGAAACGCGCCGAGATCTTCATGAAACGGGCGGGTTATTATTACCAGCACTGGGACGAACTCTATGAAAAATGGAAAACCAAGATGGTGGACGTCATCCGCCAACTGGAGGCCATCGAATTCAAAGAGCTTCCCGAAATGGAAGACGAGTCCCTCGTTTTCGACGGGGTGGGAAAGACCAGTGGGTACGAGCTCCTGAAAAAATACGATGAACTCATCGATCTGGGTATCCTCACGTGGCAGTACCATTTCGAGTTTCTGAATCTGGGATACGCCGCCTACGTAGTCTTCCTCGATTTCTGCCAGAAAACCTTCCCCGGCATTTCTCTCCAGCGGGTCACCCAGATGGTATCCGGAATCGACGTCATCATGTACCGTCCCGACGACGAACTGAAAAAACTTGCCAAACTCGCCGTGGAACTGGGCGTGGACGGGGAAGTCCTGGCCAGCACGGATGTCGATGCCTTGCTGGAATCCCTTAAACAATCGGAAAATGGCAAGAAATGGGTGGATGCATTTGAAGAGGCACGGGATCCCTGGTTCTACATCTCTTCCGGAACGGGATGGTATCACCATGACCGCTGCTGGAACGACAATTTGAACGTGCCCATCGACTCCATCAAGATTTATATCGAGAAGGTAAAGAAAGGTGAGAACCTGGATCGCCCCCTGGATAAGATCCGCGAGGAACGCGACCGGATCACGGAAGAGTATCGCGGCCTTCTGGAGACCGATGAAGACCGCCAGCAGTTCGACATGCTCCTCGGTACCTCCCGGACCGTGTTCCCCTATGTGGAAAATCATCTCTTCTACGTGGAACACTGGTTCCACTCCATTTTCTGGAACAGGATGCGTCAGGTCGGGGCTTTGCTGAAAAATCACAACTTCATCGGGGATGTGGAAGACATCTGGTATCTCAGCCGGCACGAGATCAAACAGGCCCTTTGGGACATCGTGACGGCATGGGCAACCGGCACCAAGCCCTACGGCCCTCTCTACTGGCCGGAAGAGGTCGAGTGGCGGAAAGGCGTGCTCCAGAAGTTCCGTGAATGGACACCCCCGCCTGCCGTTGGAACCGCGCCCGAGAAGATTGAAGAGCCCTTCACCATCGTCCTTTGGGGAATCACCAACGATACCATGGAATCCTGGGCGAAGGCGAAAGAGGTCGAAAACCTCACCGACCTCACCGAACTTCAAGGTTTCGCCGGGTCTTCAGGTAAGGTTGAGGGACTCGCGCGGGTCTGCCGCAGCGTGGATGAAATCAATGAGATCCAAGACGGCGAGATCCTTGTATGCCCCACCACATCACCATCATGGGCACCCGCCTTCTCCAAGATCCAGGCAGCCGTCACCGATGTCGGCGGGATCATGTGTCACGCCGCCATCGTCTGCCGTGAATACGGCATGCCGGCGGTCGTGGGAACGGGTGTCGCCACCTCGGCCATCAAGACGGGAGACAAGATCATCGTCGATGGAAACACGGGCAAAATCGAAATTCTGCGCTGATCGGAGGAACTTCAGCTATGTTTCGAAAGTCTCCGTACATCCTCTGGTTTGAGGAAAGTGGAAGAAAAACGTTCGAACTCGTGGGGGGCAAGGGTGCCAGCCTTGGGGAGATGACCAGTGCTGGCATCCGGGTCCCCCCCGGATTTTCCGTAACTACCCAAGCCTACACCGACTTTCTGGATACATTGAAGATCAGAAAGGCCATCTTCACCCGGCTCAAGGATGTGGATCTCAAGAAGTCCGGAAGCCTGGAAACCATTGGCAAGGAGGTTCGGGAGATCATCCTTGCCCAGGAAATCCCCGAAAAGATCATGGAAGCCATCCGAACCGCCTACCGGCAACTGGTGGAAAAAACCGGAGTAAAAGACCTTCCTGTCGCTGTCCGCTCCAGCGCCACGGCGGAGGATCTCCCCGATGCCAGTTTCGCGGGTCAGCAGGACACTTACCTCTGGGTTACCGGGGAAGAGAGTGTGGTGAAACACACGAAAGATTGCTGGGCCAGTCTTTTTTCGGATCGCGCCATCGCCTACCGTCTCAATCACGGCTTCACCCACGAACGGGAAAAGATCTCCGTCGTCGTGCAAAAGATGGTCCACGCCAAATGCGCGGGCGTCATGTTCACCTTGAACCCCATCAATGGGGACCGCTCCAAGATCTCCATCAATTCAAGCTGGGGACTGGGAGAAACCGTCGTCAGCGGCACCGTTACCCCGGACGAATTTTTAGTGGACAAAGTAACGTTCGATATCCTGAAACGTATTATCTCACCCAAAGAATTGGAACATCGCGTTAATATCGAAGAAAACCGGGTCGATATCGGCCCCGTCCCGGATGATCGCAAAAACGAGCCATCCATTACGGATGATGAACTCTTAGAACTTTGCCGCATAGGGAAACAGATCGAAAAATTCTACGGCTCCCCCTCGGATATCGAGTGGGCCGTTGATGCCGACCTTCCCTTTCCGGAGAGCGTCGTAATTCTTCAGGCGCGCCCGGAAACGGTTTGGAGTCAAAAGCGAAAGAAAGAGCAGAAGAAGAAAGAAGTAAAGACTTCGGACCCTGTCAGCCTGATTGCTGGCATGTGGGGTGCTCCATCTAAAAAATAAGGAAATTAAGACTGTTACAGCACCATTAGTTTTTCTTATGATTAGATAAATTTATTTAGCTTGCAAACATTTCGCTTAACCCATAAAATCTATCTACAGAAAAGAAGTCAGGTACGAAAACGCAAAAAAGGAGGAAGAACTGTATGAAAGACATGAGAGACTTTATCGAGAAATGCGAAGAAGAAGGGGTCCTGAAGAGAATTACCGCGGAAGTGGACTGGAATCTGGAACTCTCTCATATCGCAACCTTGAACGAACAAAAACGGGGACCGGTCCTACTTTTCGAGAACGTAAAAGGTTACGACATTCCCGTGGTTACCAGTGCCTTCACAACCCCCAAGAAACTGGCCATCGGTCTCGGGATGCCCACGGACAAGACCATGTCCCAGATGGCCAAGGAATGGATGCAGCTCACTACCAAACAGCTGATCCCACCAAAGACCGTTTCCGACGGTCCCGTCATGGAAATGGTCGTGGAAGGGGATGACGTAAATCTCTTCGATTTCCCAGCCCCCCAGTTCTACCCGATGGACGGGGGACGTTTCATCGGAACGGCCCATTACATCATCACCAAGGACCCGGATACCGGATGGGTCAACCTGGGAACCTATCGTTCCCAGATCCTGGACGACAAGACCATCGGAATTCAGATCATCAAGGGGAAACACGCCGATTTCATGCTGCAGAAATACAAGAAGATGGGCAAACCCATGCCGGCCGCGTCGGTCATCGGCTGCGATCCCATCATGTTCCTCGTCTCCAGCACCCTGGTTTCCGCCGAGACCAGCGAATACGACATCGTGGGCGCCCTCCGTGGCGAGCCGGTGGAAGTCATCGAGAGTGATCTAACGGGTCTGCCCATTCCGGCCCACGCCGAGATCGTCCTGGAAGGCTTCATCGATCCGGAAAACTTCCGCGAGGAAGGTCCCTTCGGGGAATACACCGGCTACTACTCCGGCAAGGCGGGCGAAGAGCTTCCCAAGCCCTGCATGGAGGTCAAACGGATTCTTAGGAGAAAGAAACCCATCTTCTGGGCCACCTCCGTGGGAAAACCCGTGAACGACACACACATGATCCAGTCCCTGAACCGGACGGCAACCCTCTGGACCGACCTGGAGACCATGCGGGTTCCCGGCATCCAGTCCGTTTACATCCCGCCCGAGTCCACGGGGCGTTTCTGGGCCATCGTCTCCGTGAAACAGATGTATCCGGGACATTCCATGCACGTGGGCACGGCGGTCATCTCCACCACCACCGGTCACTACGGCCTCAAAGGCGTTATCGTGGTGGAAGAGGACATCCCCGCCGACGACATGACCAAGGTCTGGTGGGCGCTGAGCACCCGTTACGACCCGCGGCGCAGCACCCAGATCATCAACCGGGGACGTTCCACCCCATTGGATCCGGCCCTACCCATCGACGCGCGTGAGATCGTCTCCCGCATCATCATGGACGCCTGTATCCCCTTCGAATGGAAGAAAAAACCGATTGAGATCATGCTGGATGAAGACACGGTAAAGAAGGTAGAAGCCCGCTGGAGTGAGCTGGGACTCGATTAAGCAAAAAGGCCAAAGGTGAAAGGTGAAGGGACATAGGGAAATTAATTCTCAATCCTTTCACCTTTTGCCCACTATTTTTTCGTCGTTGGTGCAATCTTAATTTTACTTAAAGAAAAAGGAGGGGTACGCACAAATGAGAGTTATACGATATACCGATGAAATGATTAATGAATTTTCTATGAATGGCTTCTGGACGGATGAAACCTTCTACGATTTCTGGAAACGTAACGCGGAGACATGGCCCGATCAGGAAGCCCTGGTCGATTCCCACTACCGTATCACCTGGAAGGAAGCCGTGGAACTGGTGGACGCCATCGCGGGGCAGTGGATCGACATGGGATTCGAGAAGGACACCCGCATCATCATCCAGTCTCCCAACAGCGTTTATGGTTTCCTCGCCCGGATAGCCAGTGAACGGGCTGGCTTGATCGCTCTGACAGTCTATCCCTATCTCCGACACAAGGAACTGGAATTTATGGCTGAGAAGACCGATGCACAGGCCGTGGTTTTCCCGAGCCTCTACCGGAAGTTCAATTACCTCGAGATGTTCCGCGAGATTCAGCAGAAACAGCCGTCCATTAAACACTTCTTCCTCCTGGACGAAGAGGTTCCCTCTGGCGCGGGTGAGAATTGCGTCTCCCTCGTCCAGTTGGCCCAGGAAGGCCTCAAAAAGTCTTATTCAGAGGAGATGTTCCAGGAGCGCCGGTTCAAACCTAAGGAAGACGTGGGGCTCTTAACCAGCACCACGGGAACCACGGGGCTTCCCAAATTAGTGGAGTGGCCCATCGCCTCGCGTCTCTGCACCTCCAAGGCCCGGATCGATCTCTGGGATCTCACCAACGAAGACATCACCGTGGCGGTTGCCCCCCACGCGGGTGGTGCGGCCGGAACGCTGACCTATTTCGCCGCTCCGCTGGCTGGCGCGAAGGTCGTCTTGATGGAGGAGTTCTCCGCAGAGAGTGCCTTAGAGTTGATTCAGAATGAAAAGGCCACGGCTATCGGCGTGGTGCCCACCCACCTCGTCCGGATGCTCGAGGCGGATGAAACCAAGTATGATCTCAGCTCTCTCCGCTTCATCCGTTCCGCGGGCGGATATCTCTCCCCACAGGTGGCAGAAGAGGTCGAAGAACGGTTCAAAGCGGTCATCACCAGTGACTTGGGAACCCAGGACGTGGGTTCCGTCTCGGGATGCCGCGTGGATGACCCTGTCGAGCTGCGGCGCCGCACCGTGGGCCGGCCCCTTCCCGGAAACCAGGTAGTCCTCAAAGACGAGAACGGCAATCCCGTTCCCGAGGGAGAACCGGGGATCCTCTGGTTCCGCGGCCCCCACGCCCCGGCCGGCTACTACCGCGACCCCGAAATGACCGCAACGGTCTTCCAGGAAAACGGCTGGACTACGACGGGCGACATCGTCAAGTTCGACCGCGGCTGTATGTGGATCCTCGGCCGGCAGAAGGATATGATCATCCGCGGCGGCCAGAATATCTACCCGGCGGAGATCGAGGGTCTGCTCAACGAACATCCCAAGGTCGCCAACGTGGCCATCGTGGGCATGCCGGACAAGGAATTCGGCGAACGCGCCTGCGCGTATGTCGTCTGCAAACAGGGCGAGGTCCTCACTTTCGACGAGATGGTGGCCTTTCTCCTGGAGAAGAAGATCGCCAAGTACAAACTGCCGGAACGCCTTGAAATCATGGATCAACTTCCCACTGTCGGGGACTCCGGCAAGGTCAACAAGAAGGCCCTGAAGAAAGATATCGAGGAAAAACTGGCGAGTGAGGGGAAATGATATGCCCTTACCTTCCATCCTGTTAATTTCTACCCTCGATACCAAGGCGCAGGAAACCCTGTACCTGAAAGATAGGATCAAAGCACTCGGTGCCCGGCCCGTCCTCATGGATCTCTCCATGGGGACCCCGGATGCCGGAGTTCCGCCCGCCGACATTCCCTCCTCTGAGGTGGCAAAGGCAGGGGGTAGCACTATCGAGGAGATTCGAAGCTCCCGGGAACGGGCGAAAATCACCGCCACCATGATTGAGGGGGCGAAAAACCTCGCGAAGGAACGTTTTGAGTCTGGGGAGATCCAGGGCGTGATCGGCCTGGGAGGATCCACCGGCTCCCTCATGGCCACGGAGGTCATGCGGGCGTTACCTTATGGTGTCGCCAAGCTGATGGTCTCTTCCACCGCCGCACTACCGGGACTGTCCACCCGTTACATCGGCAAAGGAGACATCGCCCTCTTCCATACGGTCATCGAGATCTCCGGCCTGAGTAATCTATTGAAGCAGGCCTTGGACCGGGCCGCGCAGGCCATTTGCGCCATGGCGGAGGTTCCCTTACCGGAGACCCAGCGGGCCAAGGGACAGATCGCCGTCGCCCTGACCATGTTGGGTCCCTGTGAACACTGCGCCAGCGCCGTCCGAAAAAAGCTGGAAGAAAAGGGATGCCAGGTGATCGGGTTCTCCGCCGCCGGCATCTCGGACGCGGCCATGGAAGACATGGTGCGTCAGGGACTTTTTGACGCCGTTATCGACCTGGCACCGGGGGGCGTGGGTGAGGCGCTCTGGAAGGGAATGCGCGCCTCCGGACCCCACCGAATGGAGGCTGCCGGGGACATGGGAATCCCCCAAATCATCGCACCATGTAGCGTTAATTTCATGACCCCCAGGAAGTCCCAGTATAAACCGGACTACTATGAACGGCGCAAGGTGGATCTGGATAAACACCGCACCTGGATCCGCATCTCCCCGGAGGAGATGGAGGCGGTAGCCGAGGCCTTCGTGGACAAACTCAACCGGGCCAAGGGCCCCGTTCGCGTCGTCATTCCCCAAAAGGGATGGTCCGCCGTGGACCGGGAAGGAAGCCCAGCCTACGATCCTAACGAAGACACCATCTTCACGAATGTTTTGAAAAAAAACCTGAAAGAGGATATCATCGTCCGCGAAGTGGACGCGAATTTGGAAGACCCAGAATTCGCTGAGGCAATTGTGGAGGCGTTTTGGGAGATCATTGAAAAACAGTGAAAAGTAAAAAGTGAAATGTGAAAAGTTTTAGGTTTTAAGTTATTAAGTTTTTAAGCTTATTCTATTTGAGCCTGGAGCTTCGAGCTTTTTCAATACCTACTAAAAGGGAGGCACACATGTCAGAAACAAAGGAAAAAGACACCGCCAAAAAGGTCGTCAAGGGGCGCACGTCCGGGCAGTTTCGTTGTCTCAACTGCTTCAAACGGCTTACCCCACCTCCGGGGGCAAAGACGTTCACATGCCCCAACTGCGGATTTGCCTGGCGTATCTACTGGTTTAGTCCCGGCGAACCCCGTATTCGGGGTCCCGTCTGGGAGGTAAATGAGGCTCAAACGCGGAAAATCATGGCAGAAAAAGGAGGAAAATAGGATGGCCTTAAGCAAAAAAATCGCCTATATCGACCTGACCAATCGTCGGGTCCGCACCGCCCCCATCCCCCTGGAGATGCGGAATCTATACCTGGGTGGCCGGGGGCTGGATATGTATCTCTTATACAACCATGTCAAACCAGGTGCCGATCCCCTCGGCCCTGACAACGTGGCCCTCGTAAGTGCGGGGCTCTTGACGGGAACCCTCGCCTCGGCCTCCGCCCGGGTGCATGTGGCGGGAAAATCCCCCCTGACAGGGTTCGTGGGGTCCGCCAATATGGGTGGCTTTTTCGGTCCCGAAATGCGGATGGCCGGGTTCGATCACCTGGTCATCACCGGCAAGGCCGATGGCCCCGTCTACCTCTGGCTCCACGATGGGGAGATCGAGATTCGAGATGCCTCCCATCTGTGGGGGCATGATGCTCAGCAAACGCAGGTCATGGTCCGCAAGGAGTTGGGAGACGACGATATCCAGGTCATGACCATCGGTGTGGCCGGTGAAAACCTCGTCCGCTTCGCCTGCGTGATGACCTCTCTGAAGAACGCGGCGGGGCGAACCGGCATGGGTGCCCTCTGGGGGTCCAAAAACCTCAAAGCCATCGCCGCCCGAGGGCGAATGGACATCAAGATCGCCTTCCCGGAAGAGGCCCTCGAATACAACAAAGAGATTATCACGCAAGTCACTTCAGCCAAGGTCTCCAAGACCATGCAGAAGCTGGGCACCTTGTTCATCTGGGGCACCACCAACTCCACGGGACTTGTCCGGACGAGAAATTTTCAGTCCAACCAGATCCCCTACGCCGACGACATCGAACCGGAATCGATCGAGGAAGAGATGATCGGAACAGCGGGATGTTTCGGCTGCCAGGTTCACTGCCGCGGCCGTTATTTCATCAAGAAAGGCCCCTATACCGGTGCCTACGTGGAGGGCCCGGAATACACCTCACTCGGCGCGTTCGGAGCCGAGGTGGGCTGCACCACCAAGCAAACCGTCCTGGTAGGGAACCATCTTGTCAACATGTACGGCCTCGACACACTGGAAACCGGCAGTATGATCTCATGGGCCATGGAACTGTTTGAAAAGGGCATTATCACAACCAAGGACACGGACGGGCTCGAGCTCCGGTTCGGCAACGACGAGGCTGTCATTGAGGCCGTGCACCAGATCGCCCAGCGTCGTGGCATTGGAGATATCCTGGCGGAAGGCCCCCTCAAGGCGGCCGAGAAGATCGGAGGGGATGCCATCAAGTATCTCATCCATGTGAAAGGGATGAGCAACCTTCATTCCGACGAGCGCCCCACGCCGGCCCTGGCCTTGAACATCGCCACGGCTTCCCGAGGGGCGGATCACCTCCGGAGCCGTCCGGCCATCGACCTCTATCATCTTCCTGAGAAGGTATTGCGGAAGATTTTTGGGAACCCCGTCCCCTATGACGGCCCTCTCACCTCAGATTACCGTGACTACGAAGGAAAACCCTGGGAAGTTATCTGGCAGGAGATGTGCTACGGAACGGTGGACTGTCTCGGTATCTGCAAGTATCACACCGTCTTTTTGGGGCCCAATATGCCCAACTTCACTGAGTGGCCCAAGCTCATATACCTGAACACGGGCCTCGAGTTTACCTCCAGGGACCTTTGGGACATCGCTGACCGGGCTTACACTCTGGAGCGGCTCTTCAACCTGCGTGAAGGCCTCACGCGAGAGATGGACTGGCTTCCCGACCGATATTTCGACGAGAAAACCGACCGTGGTCTTCCCGTCGTCCGGGGTAAATCGATCGACCGGGAAAAGTTTAAGAAGATGATTGAAGAATATTACAAGCTTCACGAGTGGGACGAAAAAGGCCGACCGACGAAGAAAAAACTCAAGGCCCTCGGCCTGGAAAACGAACCCTCGCATAAACTATAAATGAAGGATGGGAGGCAAAAATGTCAAAAATCCTGGTAATAGATCCTGAAAAATGCACCGGTTGCCGGCTGTGCGAACAAGTCTGCTCCGTGAAACATGAACGAGTCGTGAACCCCTATCGAGCCCGGATCAAGGTGGTGAAATGGGAGATGGAGGGAAAGATCCTCCCCGTCGTCTGCCAGCAATGCGAGGATGCCCCCTGCGCGGCGGCGTGCCCCGTTCACGCCATTGCCCGGAATCCGGAGACCGGCGCGTTGGAGGTCAACTACGACCTCTGCATCGGCTGCCGCACCTGCGTGAACGTCTGCCCGTTCGGCGCCATGGGCTTCGACTGGGTTACCGAACGGGTCATCAAATGTGACCTCTGCGGTGGGGATCCCCAGTGCGCACGGTTCTGCGAGACAGGCGCCATTCTCTATGTGGACAAGTCTGAGCTCAGCAGCATCAAGCAGCGGAAAGGTGCAGACTCCCTCATGGAACTCATGACGAAGGTTTCCGCTGCTGTGGCGGGAACGGGTTAACGACGCGCGGAATTCCACTCATGAGCGAACAAGAACGACCACGACCCTACGCCGGCGTCATCTTCGATCTGGAAGGAACTCTCGTGGACTTCCAGTGGAAGATTGGAGAGGCCGTCGCGAAAGCCAAAAAGGAAATTGAGGGGTGGGGATGGACGTCCCCGCTCCTTGGTATTTCCGACTACGCCGAACTCTACAACGAAGGAATCCATCGCGCTCCCGACGAATCGGAGGAAAAACGCTTCCTCGAGGTGGTGGATCGCATCTATGACGAATACGACAAGGACGCCTTGACCCGCTGGAACGCCCAGCCCAGCGCCGACGCACTTCTCAAGGCCCTGAAAGAGACTGGAACGCCGGTAGCCCTCTGTTCCAACGTGGGCCGCAAGGCAATGGACGGCATCCTGCTGCTTATGGGATGGAGTCGTTCCTTCAAAGTTACCCTCTCCCGAGATGAGGTCCGGTTTCTCAAACCCGAACCGGAAGGACTGAGCAAGACCATCAAGCTGTTACACCTGTCTCCCTCTGACGTCCTCTTCATTGGCGACAGCCGCACCGACATCCGGACGGCGAAGAAGGTGGGATGTGCCGTGGCCGTGGCGGCGCAGGGGGAAAATACCCGAAGGGAGATGGAGCCCCTCGAACCGAATCACCTGCTGGCATCCCTGGAACCGCTGATGGAGATTCTAAAACTAAAATGAAAACAGGCGTGATAATAGGCTATAGGTGAGAGGAAATGAACGTGAGGGATTTCTCAAAATCTTTTTGTCTCACGCCAAGGCGCAAAGACGCAAATAATTATATTCCAGTTTCACATCACGCGTCACGGATTATTGATCACAAAAACTCAGTCCTCAGTTCTCAGTCCTCGATTTGATCTATGGAATGGACAGTTAAAACCACCGGTGACTATCCCATTGAGGCAGCTGTGCGCGTCTTAGGCGACGACCTTCTCATCGCCGTATGGGGCGGCACGCACCCCCATATCGGGGCCGTCGGTATCGCCCACCCCCGCCCAAGTTTGAAGGACCCGGAACAGATCAGCGCAACCGCGTCCATCTACACCGTCATCGGCCATAAGGAAGACGCCGTGGTCCAGAAGATGGCCACGGAAATTGCTGCTGCCCTCAACCGGATGATTGTGGTCACCGCCGGCATCCACTGGGATGACCTCACTCCCGAGGCCATCGGAAAAATTGTTGAGGGATGCGAAACCCTCACGTGGAAGATCATTGAAGAAGCGAAAGGAAAAATAGGAACAAAATCAAGTTAGTTTTAGGTGTTACATTATTAAGTTTTAAGCCACTTAAAACTTCTTTTGCTTACACAAAAGGATAGAATCATGGACAGACTTGTCGTCGGCATATCAGGAGCGAGCGGTGTCATCTACGGTGTCCGCTTTCTGGAAATCGCCTCCAAGCTACCCTTGGAAATCCATCTGATCATCTCCAACGCTGCGAAGAAAAACCTGGAGATCGAAACGGAATATACAGCCCGTGACCTGGAAGCGATGGCGCATACAGTCTATGACCCCGGAGACTTGGGAGCCCCCGTCAGCAGTGGCTCCTTTCTCACCCTCGGCATGGTCATCATCCCCTGTTCTATTAAAACCCTCTCGGGCGTCGCCAATTCCTTTAATGACACCCTGCTGATCCGAGCCGCCGACGTCAGCCTGAAAGAACGGCGCAAGACCGTCCTCGTGGTTCGGGAAACCCCGCTTCACCTGGGGCACTTGAAACTGATGGAGAGGGTCACGGAATCGGGCGCCGTCATCTTCCCGCCCATTCCCGCCTTCTATCACAAGCCCAAAAAGATAGAAGATATCATCGACCACAGTGTTGGCAAGGTGCTCGACCAGTTCGGCATCGAACACCACCTCTTCAAACGTTGGGGCGAAACGGAGAAATAACATGGATTTCGACATCCTCTGGCAAACCTGCAAGCCCTACCTTGAAAAGGGCCGCCCCATCGATCTGGCCCACACGCGGATCAGCACCGATTTCGCCTGGCGCCTCCTGAGGGAAGGTATTAAAGGAGACGAAGACATCGTCATCCCCGCCATCATGCTCCACGACATCGGATACTCACAGATCGACGACAAAGACGTCTACATGAAAACCACATTCCCCGACAAGGCCAATGCCCAATATGACATCCACGTCAAGGAGCTGCATCTGACGGAAGGCGCAAAGCTGGCGGAGAAGATTTTGAAAGAACTGAATTATCCGGCGCGATTGATTCCCCCCATTGTGGAAATCGTTCGGACCCATGAAGACCTCCAAGGCAACAAGCCGGATCAGAGTAACATGAACCGGGTCATTGTCAGCGACGCGGATAAACTCTACCGCTACACCGCCTACAACATCACCAGCGGTATGACAATGCACCACAGAAAAAGCGAGGAAACCTTCCGCTTCATGTTCAAAAACATTGACACCTGGCTCTGCCTGGAGATCTCAAAGCGCATTGCCATCGAAGAATTACGAAAACTTCCCTACGACTTCGGGCAAATAAACAAAGAATTATTCTAATGAGTTAGTAGTTCGAGGCGAGGTAATGGCACTCTTCACCATCGGCCACTCGAACGATTCCCTGGAGCATTTCCTCGAACTGATCCAGAAAAACGGCATCGACACGGTCGTTGATGTGCGGCGGATTCCCTATAGCCGTTACGCCAAACAGTTCAACAAAAAGGCCCTTGCGGAATTCCTGAAACACCATGGAATCCACTATATCTTCATGGGCGACAGCCTGGGGGGCAAGATCACCGATCCCCAATATCTGACCAAAGACGGACACATCGACTACGCCAAGGTAATGAAAAGCGGAAGGTTTCTGGAAGGGATCTCCCGTCTCGAGGGCGGTATCAGAAAAGGTTTCACCATCGCCCTTTTATGCGCGGAGAAAGACCCCCTGAAATGCCACAGGTTTCATCTCATTTCTCGCTTCCTCGCCCCAAAGGGCTACGAAATTCTCCACATCGTGGGCGACAAAATACTCAAGCACGAAGAATTGGAGAGAAAAATCGACGGTCTTTTCTCCCACTCCGGCATCAAAAATTCTCCGTAAAATATGAAAACACAGAACGAAACAAGTTCAAAGGTTCTGGGTTCGTAGTTCTTTCACGCAGGACGCGGACAATGCAGAGAGGTTCCTGCCGCTATGTTTGACAAGGTCCTTCCGCTAAAAGAGGTTGCTTGTTAAAGCAAGTATCAGGAACAATTAATTTCTTAAACCCTGAGGGATTAACGTATCCTATCGAATTAACCCATACACCTTTTAGATAATAGAGTCCATTTCATACCATATTACCCCCAAAAAGTATTGAGGTGAAAATAGTTCCAGAAACAAAGAACTGGTTCACATTAAGCCCTTTTTTCTAATCATTTTTAGGGGTTATTACCTTTTCCACAAAACTTGTGGATAAATTGTAGATAGGTTGGTGAGAAGCATCTCTATCTCCCTTATATCCTTAGGAAAAAACCATTTTGCACACAAGTTGTGCGCAAAATGGCCATATAATTACAATAGGTTACAAGACACAAGCAAGATCCGACGGTTTTTAATCCTTCTCTGTCTTCAAACAGGGGATATACCCTTCAATCATGTGGATAAGGTGTGGATAGTTGAGGATTTTGACCAAATAGTCCCGAACGGTTCCCTAACGCCTCCGAAACATCGTGTCGTTTTGGAGTTAAGCGTAAAAAACCTAAATTTGTTTCACCCTACTTAAATAAAAATGGGTCCCATTCTATTGTCCACGTCTTGGGTTCGACCGTAACCCTATGAGAGGTGGCACAACTGACAAAACCAACAAATATCAAAATCACAAAGACAAATAAAATTTTCCTGACTTTTATTTTCATCAATTCTCACCAAAAATTTTCTATTTTATTGTTAATAGGCTGGTTTTTAACACGAACCTCCGTATATTGTCAATTTTGAACTGTTGGATTCCCCGGATTAGATGAAGCAACCAAAAGGTATTAATTCCTTTCCCCAGAATTGTTTTGATGACTCCTCGAACATCATTGACAATCCATTGATATCATATACGATCTATAAAGTATTGATACCTTGAACCAACCTCTCTGGGCTTTGTGAGGAGGAAAACAAATCAACCACATAAGGAAACTCTATCTTTTCGTAGCCCTCTGCTTTCTTGCTAAAGTATTCTTTTATCCACTGGACGCCACGGCGATGGTGAGGCCGGACCGGGTCGTCGTCAAGAAATCCGAGCGTAAACTGTATCTCATGAGAAACGGCAAGATCATAAAATCTTATTCCATTGTTCTTGGCGCTCATCCAGAAGGTCACAAATTGCAAAAAGGGGACGAAAGAACACCCGAAGGGTGCTATATCCTGGACCACAAAAATGCCCACAGCTCTTACTACAAATCAATTCATATCTCTTATCCTAATCGAGCGGATAGGGAACGGGCAAGAAAAGCTCATGTAAACCCTGGTGGTGCGATCATGATCCACGGGCAAAAAAACGGCTTAGAGTGGCTTTCTTTTATCTCCCAATATTTCGACTGGACCGACGGCTGTATTGCGCTCACCAACAAGGATATGGATGAGATCTGGAATGCAGTCAAGGTGGGAACAACTATCGAGATCCTTCCCTGAGTCTGAGGAAAATCCCGATGATTCCAAACAAATAGCTTTTTAACTTATTATTCCCTATCTCATCTTTAACACCGTCACCGTTTCGATGTGAAAGGTCTGGGGGAACATGTCGACGGGCGTGACCGACGTAACATTATACCCGGCGGTAGTAAGGATTTTCAGATCCCGTGCCAGGGTCATGGGATCACAGGAGACATAAACAATGATTTCGGGTGATTCGTTTAACTTGGCCAGAATTTCGGCTGCTGTCCTCGCCCCGATTCTTGGTGGGTCCAGCACGAGTACGTCAAAGGATGTACCGCCACTTTTCAAATGTCCGGCAAGATAGTCGGCCGCATCGGCACAAATGAACTCCGCCGGATCGATACCGTTTGCCACGGCATTTCTTCTTGCCGTTTCGATGGAGTCAAAGCTATCATCTACTCCTGTAACTTGCCATCCACGCGCCGCCATGGGTAGGGAGAAATTCCCCATGCCGCAGTAGAGATCGAGAATTCTCAGTGGCCGTTCAGTAGCGACCTCCTCCACTGTGTCCAAGACGAGGGCTGTGAGGCTTCGGTTCTGCGCCAGGTTGGCCTGGAAAAATCCCCCAGGCGGCACGGTAAGGCGCAGGGACGTCTCTTCCTCGGGGAGGATGGACACGGCACCGTCTCCGGCAATCGGTTCGGGCTTGGGGCTTTCCGGCGTCTCCAGCCAGAGGGAAAATCCTTGGCGCTCAGCGAGAGGCCCCGCTTCCCTCAGTGTCTTTTCAATCTTTTCTACCATTCGCCGCGAAGCGGAACGCAATCTAAAAATAGCCCTTGCCGCACCTACGTCTCCCGTTTCCAAAAGAAGTTCGCCCTTACCTTCCGTCATATAAGTTGCCGCCATCTCACTTTGAATAACTTCCAAGAGCTCATTCAAACGCGGGATGAGCAAGGGGCAACGAGAAACCGGAACGATCCGGTGGCTTCCCGCCCAGCGAAACCCCAAACCTTCCACTCCCCAGGTCAAGCGCGCTCGGCTGCGATAGTGATACGAATTCGGCGAAGGAAGAATATTGTGTATTCGCTCATTGGGAATACCGACTTTGGATGTGAGGATTTCTCCAACGATCTTTCTCTTCCACCAAAGCTGTCCCTCATAAGTCACATGCTGCCACTGGCATCCCCCGCAGCGTCCGAATGCGGGACAGGGCGGGTCTACCCTGTCTGGAGACGGGGTCATAACCCCCACAAGCCGTCCACGGATGTAGCGTTTCTTCTCTTGGAGGGGTTCCCAGGAAACAACGTCCCCCGGCACGGTCAACGGCACGAACACGGCCTTTCCATCGTAATACCCCAAACCGTCTCCCCGATAGACCAGTTTTTCTATTCTCAGGTCTTTTCGCATCCCGGTCTCCATGGCCGTTACATGGTATCACAAAAAGGGTATCAGCGGATCCCCGGAGGTTTCCTTGACCTGGGTATTCCCATTTGATAAACATAGAAAAGTTGAATAGAAATTCGATCCTTTAAAGACTTTATTGAAAAAGGGAGTTTCATATGGTTCGCCGCTGCATCTTAGGATTGTTTCTCGTCTTCATCGTGGGATGTTCCACGATCCAGGTCTCAAACGACTACAACCCGGATTATGATTTCAGAAAGTTGCATTCCTTTGTGATCCTATACAACAAATCAGGAGAATCCCTTGCCAAGGAACGGATTGTCAAGGCCCTGACCGAGGGCTTCGAAGCAAAGGGATACAGGGCCGCCCCGAAGGACAAGGCGGATTTCTATGTCGTATTCCACACCAATGTCACAAACAAAAGACAAATCGTCACGGATTATAAGACGATTGGGGTGCCCTATTCCGGATATGGGTACTACGGCTACCGCCATCCCTACCGTTACAGCAGCGGCACAGCGGTAGTCCCTGTTTACCGGGAGGTTAACTATAAGGAAGGAAAGATCGTGGTTGATGCCCTCGATTCCAAGACGAAAAAGATCTTCTGGCGCGGCACCGCCACGGATCGTCTCAAGTCTCTCAAGACCCCCGAAGAACGGTGGGAATACATCAAGGGAGTGGTCGCGAAGCTGTTGGAATCCTTCCCCGCGAAAAACAAACCGCCCGCCAAGAATCAAAAATGATTTTGGGGGGTTACACCCCTTCTAAGTCAATGATAAACCGTCCCTGGTCAATCCCCGCGATCTCAGAAATGATGTCACATTTGACCTTGAGCATGTAGATGACCGACTTGTCTTCGATTTCTCCCCTCAGCGCCTCAAAATTCCCTGTTCCTTTTACGACAATCAAATCGACTTCAACGGTGAAAACTTCATCCTTCCCGGCACGGGCTCGGGAACGCGCATGAACATCCTGAGAATCTTCGACCGAGAGAACATCTCCCCCAACATCATCGCCGAGGTGGACAACCCCCAAACCATCAAAAGGCTCGTCATGGAGAACAAGGGCATCTCGCTCATGTTTCCGCCCCTCATTGAGGAAGAGCTGAAGAAGGGCCTTATCGTGAAGCTACCCATCAAGGGGAAAATCGTGATCGATGTGGAGCTTGCCTATAACGCCAAGCCCCCTATTCCTCCCCACGTCAAGGCCTTTATCGAAATCTCAAAACCATAATCGAGTCACACACTGTTTCAGAAACCGGAGTTCAGCAGCGCATCCCCCTGAGTTTCTGACCCAACCTCGCCCTTTCAACATCATACCCCATTTCAACCCAGTCGCACAAAAGCGGGCGCGTCTCCCTCGGATCAATAATGTCCTCCACATCGAAGGCCTCCGCAGAACGGAAGGGTGAACTGTAATCCCTGTATTTCTCCTCTAATTCGTGAAGCAGCGCCCCAGGATCCTCCGCCGCGTCGATTTCCGCGTGATGGGCAACATACACGCCACCCTCCACAACGATGTTTCCCCAGTTGGCCGAGGGCCAGAAATAACGCCAGTTCAGCCCGCTGTAGTCTTCCTGACTGCCTCCCGCCACGCCATAGGCCTTCCTGACGTAGACGGCCGCGTATGGAACCGTTGCCTGATACACAGAGAAAATCGCCCTGACCCCCTTGCGAATCGTCCCGTGCATCTCCGCCTCTTTCCCGATACGGAAACCAGGCTGATCAACAAAGTTCACGATGGGGAGATGAAAGGTATCACACATATCGACGAATCGCTGGAATTTTTCCGCGACATCCCATCCGAAAGAACCGGCCCAAAATCTCGAATCGTTTGCCAGAACCCCCACGGGGTATCCATGGAGCCGTGCCAGGCCGGTTATCTGGGCCCTCGCGTAGTTTCGGCCTATCTCAAAGAAGGAATCCTTATCAAACACAAGCTCCAAGATACGTCTCATGTCATAGGTTTTCTTCGGGTCGCGTGGAATGGCAGACAAAAGCTCCTCTTCACGACGTGAGGGCCCGTCTCTATCTTGATATTTCCTCTCCGGCAGTTCCCAGACATTTTTGGGCATGTAGTCCAAAAATCTCTTGATCTGACGAAAGGCATCTTCCTCGTCTTCGGCTTCATTGTCCACGACGCCACTATGACGCGTGTGGATCCTGTACCCTCCCAATTCCTCTTTCGTCACCCCCCTGCCATAGGCCTTTTCCACGAGTGCAGGCCCCCCAATGAAAACCTGGGCCTTTTCCTTCACCATAATGGAAAAATGGGAAGAAACCATCAACAGTCCGCCCAAACCAGCCGTGGGCCCCAAGGCAACAGAGACGATCGGAACCATGGACATAAGGTCCACGATATCCTTCATGGCATGTTCCGGGAGGGTCGGAAATTTCACGTATCCAAACTTCAGGATTTCCTTGATCGTTCCCCCCGCTCCATCCAACAGTCTAACCATCGGAAGCCTCAATTCACGAGACATCTTCAAGGCATACGCAAGCTTCGCCTTAAACATATCACCCACGGAGGCGCCCTTGATGGTAAAGTCATCCGCGATCAAGACAAGCCTTCTCCCATCCACCTTTCCCAAACCGATCAAGAGGGGACAGGGAGTAAGGTCCTTAAGTTCCTTGCCCTCATAGGTGGTTTCACTAGCCAAAAGGCCCCGTTCCAAAAAGGACCCGGAATCCAACAAGGCCTCGATTCTTTCCCTCGCGGTGAGCTTTCCACGGTCATGCTGTTTCTTTACATTCTCTTTGCCTCCCATCTCATAGACCATGGATTTTCTTTTTTGAAGCTCATCAACCATGTCCTTCCAGCTCACGCCTCCACCCCCTCGTGAATTAAAATCTCACCCCTGGCAACGTCTGTTTCGACACGCATCAAGATAAATAACTAAAACTTCGTCGGCCAATTCGCCAAATAGTGTTTGCTCATGCCCTTACTTTCCGAATCACGAATGATTTGAAGAACCTTGATAAGATAATCCCTCGTCTCCCTTGGATCGATAATATCCTGAAGGCAATAGGCACCCGCGGCAGGATAAGGGGAATTGTCTCCCCTCATTTTATCCATCATCTTTTGACGCTCCTCTTCGGGCAAATTGCCATAGACCACGTCAACCGCAATCGACGGATCCATAAACCCGATCTCCGCCGTAGGCCACGCAACGATAAAGTCCGGACCGCCACCTATCCCGCACATATTGATCGTCGCCTGGCCATAGGTCTTACGCACGATAACGGCAATCTTAGGAACGGTGACCTGGAACAGGCATTGAAGTGCATTGACAACCTTGGCCCCTACTTTCTTCGCCTCCGCGTCTTTTCCCACCATGTGCCCCGGCGTATCGTGAAAAAATACAAGAGGGATGTTATATGAGTCACACAGACAAAGAAAACCCATCAGTTTGTCCAGCGCGTCCGTATTGGTAGCCCCCATATTCACGATCGGGTTATTCGCCACAATTCCAACCACTTCTCCATTGATCCTGGCCAGGCCCGTGATAAGCATCCCGCCGAATTCCGGTTTCAACTCGAAACACTCCCCTCCATCAACGATACACTCGATGATATGGTGCATATCGTAGGCGCGTTTCCTGCTTTCCGGAAGCACCTCAAGGATACGTGACATCCTTTGTTCCGATCCCGGAGGCACGGCCTCTCTGGGCGGCAACTCATTTTGGTTATTCGGCATATAGCTGAGAAACTTCCGAATGATCTGAAAGCTCGCCTCCTCGTCCTCGGCGACCATGTCGGTCACGCCCGTAATCTTAGAGTGAACCTCCCATCCCCCCATTTCCTCACCGCTGTAGGCCTGGCCTATGGCCTTTTTCAAGGCGCGAGGTCCCGACACGGAGATAACGCTTCCCTTTACCTGCACGACAAAGTCCGCCAGGTTTGCCTGGAAATCGGCAACGCCGTAGCACCTTCCAAAGGCGGCAAAAACAAACGGCTGGGACCTGAAATGGGTATACTCCGGTCTCAAACCATCGGGGACATATCCCGTCAGGTCGCAAATCTCTTTCGACCCCTGGCAGTCCGGCATCCGCGCCCCTCCGGCCTCACCAAGAAAGATAAGGGGAACCTTCATCCTTTCTTTGACCTGGCTCTTAAAATGAAGGAGCTTTTTAAGATTTACCTTTGCGTTCGTAGAGGCAAGCACGGTAAAATCATTGGCGATTACGGCCACCCGTCTCCCGTCCATCAATCCGTATCCGCAGATCAGCCCATCCGCCGGTGTCTTTTCCTCCATCCCCGGAAAATCCGAATGGGCAAAAAGTCCAACTTCCATGAACGAACCTCGGTCCAAGAGCTTATCAATACGCTCCCGTGCCGTGAGCCATCCCCTTTCATGCTGCTTCCTTACCTTCTCAGGCCCTCCCATTTGCAGAAACTGCTTCCGTTTCTCCTCCAACTCCTTAAGTAAATCCTTAACCCCCATGAAACCACCCTTTCCCCATTTTAGATCCATTCTCTCTTTACACAGGTAGCACTCAAAAGTGCCATCGTCCGGTTCCCACTCTAAAGACCGTAGAGGATGCCCATGCCCTCCTCCTATGTCACACTACCCAATAAGAGGAGGGCATGTCAAAGAAATTTTGGGGATTTCCTATTTCCTGACCCTCAATTTCGGCAATCCCCAAGGGGTTACCGCCTCGTATCTATTGGTCTTGGGGTTCGCTTTTACAACCCGCATCGCGGTCAACGGGCAATGATCCGTATGGGAGTAGGAAATCTTACCCGACAGACCACCCGTTTCAAAGTCCTTCAGTGATTCTACAACCTTCAGGAATTTGTCTCTCGTGAGGTCGCTTCCGCATCTCTTCATCGCCTCGGTCATCACCATCGCCACCACGTGAGAGATGATGTAGTAACGGGAAGGAAGGGAATTCTTCGGATTCTTCTTCAACCATAGAGACATGA
>JAOZMY010000064.1 GCA_029934085.1 bacterium
CGCCACCCACGCCTCCGAATCGTCCCGGAAGCGGACCCACGCCTCTCCCAGCGCCTGGGCCGATTCCGGCGTCAGGGCATTGAGCGCGGCCGGCCGGTTGATGGTGATCACCGCCACCCGGCCGCTTCGCTCGTAAAGAATTTCGTCGGGCATGGCTCCCTCTCCTTTGCGGAATCTTTACAAACCATTGCCTGTCTGTCAATCCGAATATGGAAACGATTTGTGGTAGGGTTTGAACAAATTTCTTTTTTGCACAGTCTTCGTGAAATCGTGTGAATCCGAGTCGCACACCGTTCGCAAAGGGGAAAACCCCAAAATCGGGGGATTTTGGGGTAGTTAAATCTCGCCTGCATTTCCGCGGCGGTTATTTGAGTTTATCTGTCATATCAATAATGGGTTGTTCGCTCTCTGTGTTGATCATCTTAATCGATTTGGCGTTGAGATCGAATTTGGAGAGGTCGACCATCCGGATCGTCTGATCGTCGTAGATTTGGTTGTTTTTCCTCTATAGGTTACTGTTTGAACGGATTGTTCTGACACGTGAATCAGACAAGGATCGGAATACTTACCATTTAAGTCGAAATACCAGAGGAGTTCCAAAGAAGCAAATCGGTAGCGTTTTCATTTATGCTTTTATTGATGGAGTTGGCTCGGTAGGCATCTGGAAGCGGTTTTATGAAAGGCGGATGCTTGACAAGCGGGTTTGAATCTACTATATACAGGCAAATTTTTTGGAGGGACAACGGATGTATGCCGTGATTAAAACTGGAGGCAAGCAGTTTCAGGTTTCCGAGGGGGATGTAATCCAAGTCGAGAAACTTGAAGGCCAGCCTGGTGATACCGTGAAAATCGATGAGGTCTTGATGCTCAGAACGGATTCGGATGTGAAGATCGGAACCCCCCTCGTGGAGGGTGCGGCGGTGTCCGCTACCATTCTCGATCAGACCAAGGGGAAGAAGATCATCGTCTATAAATTCAAGCGGCGAAAGGACTACCGCAGAAAACAGGGACATCGCCAGAAATACACGAAACTGAGGATCGACGCGATCAAAGTTAGCTGAGAGGGTCAAAAAATGGCACATAAAAAGGCGGGAGGAAGCTCCCGGAATGGTAGGGACAGCCAAGGGCAGCGGCTTGGCGTGAAACGTTTCAGCGGCCAGTTCGTCAGAGCGGGCAGTATCATTGTTCGGCAGCGTGGGACGAAGTTTCATCCCGGCGCCAATGTGGGGATCGGAAAGGATCACACCCTTTTTTCGCTGATAGACGGGACCGTTCGTTTCGAACGATTCGGTCGTGATAAGAAGCGCGTGAGCGTTTATTAAGTCCGCGTCCAAGGACGTAGCTTTCCTACCCCTTCCCTTTCCATCAAGGGGATTATCCCAATTATGAAGCCGGTATTTATCGATGAGGCAGATATCGTGGTCGAGTCTGGCTCAGGAGGGGGGGGCTCCGTCCATTTCCATCGCGCCCGTTTTCTTCCCAAGGGGGGCCCGGATGGGGGAGACGGTGGCCGGGGCGGTGACGTAGTTGTCTACGCACGGGAGAATCTCGCAGACCTTTCCAACTATCTACACAAAAAGTCCTTCAAAGCAGAAGCCGGCGCCCCGGGAGGGGCGAACAAACAGCACGGAAAAGACGGAGCAGACCTGAGGCTGGCTGTTCCTGTGGGGACCCAGGTCTTCGAGGCGGAGACCATGGAATTACTTGCCGATCTGGACACACCAGGCGCGGAGGTGACGGTGGCCGTTGGCGGCAAGGGGGGCAAAGGTAACGTCCATTACAAGAACCCTGTTCGTCAGGCCCCGAGAATTGCCCAGAAAGGATTGCCGGGAAAGCGGATTCACTTACGCTTGATTTACAAAGTGCTGGCGGACGTGGGGGTAATTGGACTTCCGAATGCGGGGAAATCGCTTTTTCTTTCCAGAATCAGTTCAGCTAAACCAAAGGTGGCCGCGTACCCTTATACCACGATAACTCCCCAGTTGGGGGTTTACATGCCGTCGGAGACGGACACCCCTCTCACTTTCGTCGAGATTCCGGGGGTCGCTTCCGGGAAAGAGAACAGGTTTTTGAAACATGGGGAAAGGGTAAAGGTCCTCCTGATCCTCCTTGAACTCTCCGAAGAGAAATCTTTGAAGGTTTTGTTGGATGAACTCAGGATAGTTTTATCCACTGTTGAGGCGTATGGGGGAAATCTGGCAGAAAAGCGGAAGATTTTGGGTCTAAATAAGGTCGATCTGTTGGGCACAAGGGATGACCTCCCGTCTTTGCAAGAGGAATTGGAGAGGGAAACGGGGTTAAAGCCCTTTTCCCTTTCAGCCAGAACGGGCGAGGGCTTGGAAGTGTTGTTGAAAGTTATCGTAGGGTTTTGTAGACTAAAAGAATCATGACGCGCAAGAGCATCATAAAGAGGACCCGGAATGTGGTGGTCAAGGTTGGTAGTTCGGTCTTGACGACCTCGGAGGGTGAAATTGACCATCAGAGAATTCAGCGTCTCGTGGAGGATGTGTGCCGGGTTGTTGATTCCGGGAGAAGAGTTGCCCTGGTTTCCTCGGGGGCCATCGCTGTTGGGATGGATCGTTTGGGACTCCGGGGACGCGTGGAGGGAATTCCCGACAAGCAGGCCATTGCTGCCATCGGTCAACCTCACCTGATGGCTCTATATGACACATACTTTCAGAAGAAGGGGGTTCAGATTTCACAGATCCTTCTGACCCGTGATGACTTGAACCACCGACGTCGATACCTGAATGCGCGAGACACCATCGATTCCCTCTTCAAGTTTGGGGCGTTGCCCATCATCAACGAGAACGACACGGTGGTGGTGGAAGAGATCAAGGTGGGGGATAATGACAATCTCTCCGTGCTGGTGGCGGGCCTGATTCAGGCCGACCTTCTCATTATTTTGTCGGATATGGAGGGGCTTTTCGACAAGGATCCGAAGGTCTACCCGGATGCGTGTCTGATCCCGAAGGTTGACGAGATTGATGATGAAATCATGTGCACGGCGGGCGGAAGTTTTAGCCCCACCGGGATTGGGGGGATGGCCGTCAAGCTGGAGGCGATTCAAAAAGCGGCGGCATTCGGGATTCCGACCATCTTGGCCAGCGGGAAACGGGACGGAGTTCTACGGGAGATCTTCTCGGGAGAGCCGGTGGGAACCCTTTTCATGCCCCAACGTGACCCCTTGAACTGTAAAAAACAGTGGATCGCCTATGGCGTTCGCTCATCGGGCACCCTCTATCTGGACGGGGGGGCCGTGAAGGCCCTTCTCTACGGGGGGAAGAGTTTGCTCCCGTCTGGGGTAGTCCGCGTTTCCGGCAACTTTGAACGGGGGGAAGGAGTGGATATCCGAAATCTTTCCGATGAGTTGATCGCGAAGGGGCTTGTCAATTACAGCGCACAGGAAATTGAGAGGATAAAGGGGCAGCAATCCTCGAAAATAAAGGAAATTTTAGGATATACTTATGGGGACGAACTGATTCACCGGGACCACCTCGTGGTTTTGACACCGGCGGGAAAGGAGTAGCATCTGATGGAACAGATTTTGGAGATGGCGAAGAGGGCAAAGATGGCGGCATCGGCCTTGGCCACGCTTTCCTCCCCCAAACGAAAGGCGGCGCTTCTTAGGATTGCCGACAATCTCGAGCGGAGGGAGAATGAGATTGTCACCGCCAACGAAAAGGATGTGGAAGAGGGAAAGAAGAAAAAGCTCTCTAACGCCATGATTGATCGACTTATTCTAGATTCAGAGCGGATCTCTTCCATGGCGGCGGGGATCCGGGAGATCGCTGAACAACCGGACCCGGTTGGGGAGGTAACCCGCATGTGGACACGCCCCAACGGTCTGCTCGTGGGCAAGATGCGGATTCCTCTCGGCGTGGTGGGGATTATTTATGAATCCCGCCCCAACGTCACGGCTGACGCCGCGGCGTTGTGTTTGAAATCAGGGAATGCTGTTTTGCTGCGGGGCGGGTCGGAGGCCTTGGAGTCCAATCTCGCCATCGGGCGGATTATTCAAGGATCTCTTTCGGAGGAAGGGGTGCCGGAAGAGGTGGTGCAGGTGATTCCCATCGCCGATCGCAATGCTATTTTAGTGATGGTTCAACTGGAGGATTATCTCGATCTCATCATCCCCCGTGGTGGTGAAGGATTGATCCGGTTCGTGGTGGAGAACTCCCGTGTGCCGGTTATCAAGCACTACAAGGGGGTCTGCCACGTTTTTGTGGATGAATCGGCGGACCTGGAAATGGCCCAGGCCATCTGTGTCAACGCCAAGGTTCAGCGACCAGGGGTCTGCAATGCCATGGAGACCCTGCTGGTCCACGAGGCGGTAGCGGAGGAATTTCTCCCGAAGATGGTGGAGAAGTTCAGGGAACTTGGCGTCGAGATCCGAGGATGTTCCAAGACCCAGGCCCTGTGCGGAAAGGATGTTGTTCCCGTGACGGAAGAGGACTGGCCAACGGAGTATCTCGACCTGATCCTCTCCGTCAAGGTGGTTGCCGGCCTGGATGAGGCGGTTTCCCATATCGAGAAATACGGTTCTTCCCACACGGAATCGATCGTAACGAAGGATTACGCCAACGCGCAAGCTTTTTTAAGGCGGGTTAATTCCTCCGTGGTGCTGGTAAACGCCTCGACCCGCTTCAGCGACGGTCAGCAGTTGGGGCTGGGCGCGGAGATTGGGATCAGCACAACGAAGCTTCATGCCTTCGGCCCCATGGGGGCCCAGGATTTGACCACGACAAAGTTTATCATCTTCGGTGAGGGACAGGTTCGAACGCCATGAATCCTCCGAAACGAATCGGACTCTTCGGGGGAACGTTCAACCCCGTGCACCTCGGCCACCTTCGGGCGGCGGAGGAGGTTCGGATCGCCTTTGGGCTCGTGAAAGTGATTTTCATGGTTTCCGCCTTGCCTCCCCACAAAGACCCGGCGCGGATCGCCAAGGCGGACCACCGTTTTGCCATGACACAACTGGCGATCCGGGGGAATCCCCACTTTGAGGTCTCGGATTACGAGATGAAGAAATCGGGGGTTTCCTACAGTATCGATACAGTGGCCTGGATGCGGAAGCATCATCCCGGAGAGCTTTACTTTATCGTGGGCCTGGACGCCTTCCGAGAAATCGCCACCTGGCATCGTTATGATGAGCTTCTCTCCCTCTGTCACTTCGTGATTATGACCCGTCCGGGATACCATCGTTTTATGTTGGAGGATGTTCTGCCGGATTCTATCGCGCGGTTGTACTCCTATGATCGCCGTCACGACTCTTATATTCATCCGTCCGGATATAAGATCTTTCATCAGAGCGTGACCTTGATGGATATTTCTTCCACGAATATCCGTGAGCTTATATATGAACGGCGTTCCATCCGCTATCTTATCCCCCTTGCCGTGGAGGACTATATCGAGGAGCATCGCCTTTACAGGTTAGAGAAGCATCCCACGCGAGGGGAAGGCGGTGTTTGATATTTTAAGGACCTTCTGATATCATAAAATAGAATGGGATCTAAAATTTCTTTCAAAGACGCGAAAAAGAAAGCCCGACATCTTGCAGAGACGGCACTCGGGAAAAAGGGGTTCAATCTCATTATCCTTGAGATAGGGAAGGTCAACCCATTCACAGACTGTTTTCTCCTCGTGAGCGGACGTTCCGACCGCCATGTTCAGGCCATCGCAGACGCCGTGTATGAAGATCTCAAGAAAACGAAGGGTGGTGTCCTCGGGGTGGAAGGTTACGAGGAAGGAAAGTGGGTCTTGATCGACGCCGGAGACGTGATTATACATATTTTTCAGGAAACGGTTCGCAGATACTACGATCTGGAAGGGCTGTGGATAGACGCTCCCAGCCAACAAGTAGACGATGATGAAGGGAATGCTGGAAAGGAGGTGGCATGATGTTGAGGCCGGAAGATATAGAGCGTTTCAAGATGAGATTGTTGGAGGAACGGGCAAAGATACTGAAGGACATGGAGAAACTGGTCAAGGATTCGAATGAACTTGGTAAGGATGGCACCATGGATATAGGGGATGAGGCCTCCGACCTCTCAAATCGCCAACTTCTTCTTAGCTTAAACGAGGCGGATAGAAAAAAACTGATGGAGATAGATGAAGCCTTGGAACGAATAGAAGAAGGTACGTATGGGATTTGCGAGGAGTGTGGGGAACCGATTTCTATCAAGCGCTTGGAGGTTAAGCCTACGGCGATCTACTGTGTGGAATGCAAGTCCCGCTTGGAAAAATTTGAAAAAAGGGAGATGGCGATATGATTTCTAAAATCTTTTTTCTGCTTCTTATCATCCTGCTTTCTATGGTGGGGTTTATCGCGTATCAAAACCCTCAGGCTGTTGACTTTACGCTGGTGAGGGGAGTGTCTTTTCATGTCTCTTTGACGGTACTGGTCCTATTTGCCTTCTGCCTCGGGGCATTGATCGTTCTCGTGGTTTCCATGATCAGGGATACGAAGAGGAGTTTTCGCTTGAGGAAGGAACGGAAGGCCCAGAAACGCGAAATCGAGCGACTCTCCGCCTATTCGGTGATTCTGGAACGGCTCATGTGGGGGAACGTGAAGGATATCGAGAACCGCCTCGAGAGTATCGGCAAAGATTTTAAGGAAGAGGGACGGTTTCTCAGGGTCAAGGCCGAGCTTTATAAGCGACAAGGAAAATGGAACGAGGCCTATCAAATTATTTCTCAACTTCGCCTGATTCAGGAATCCCCCAAGATTTCTACCATGATGGAGGAGGCACGTCTGGCCAAGGCCGCAGGGCTGGAAGAAAAGGCGCTTGGAACCTATAAAGAGATTCTTGCCATCAATGCCTCCTATCTCCCGGCGCTGCAGGGGATACGTGAGATTCTGGAAGAGCTGGAGAAGTGGGAGGAGGTCGTTCCGATTCAGGAGAGGATTATAAAGGCCTCATCCGAGAAGGAACCAGAGAAAAAACGGCTTGCGGGATACCGTTACAGGTTGGCACGCCAGTTATTAAATGAGGCTGATGAGACGTTTGCCCAGAAGGGTGTGGAGATAATGAGGTCTCTGATGAAAAAAGACTCCAAAAATGTCAGTCTCTATGTGACCCTCGGGAACTATTACCGACGAAACGGCAAGGCCAAAGAGGCCGCTAAGATTTGGGAAAAAGGATTTGCCAAGACGGGTGATGCCACCCTCCTTGTTCTTCAGGAAGATCTCTTTATTGAGGAAAAGAAGGAAGGGGAGACCTTGAAACGATACGCCAAGGCGATCAAGGACTACCCTGATAACGTGGCGGTCGCCTTTTTTTACATCCGTTTTTGTTTAAGACAGGATAAATTGGAGGAAGCCAGAAAGGTTATTGAAGGTTTGCAGGAAAAGGTTTGGAACTTTCCCTTCATGCGTCTCTTGAAGGCCGTTTTCCTGGCAAGAGACGGGAAGAAAGACGAGGCCTTTGATTTGTGCGAGGAAGTGGCAAAGGACAAAGATTGGTTGCGTCTTCCCTATGAATGCCAGAAATGCGGGGAGAAGTACAAGACGTGGGTCGATATATGTTCAAGGTGCGGAGAAATTGGTTCTCTAACCTTTGATCTCACGTGATCAGGCTGTCGCAGATGTGGCTTTCGTTTCTTTCCTCAAGGAGATAGGAGATTTTTTTCTTCCGCAGGTTTGTATTTTTTGCGGGAGCGAAGGGATTGATCACGGGCGCTATCCGGTCTGTGGGCGATGTTTGGAAGGTTTTCTCCCCATTCTTCCGCCCATCTGTCCCCGATGCGGGATACCGTTAGGCGCCTCTTCGGATTCCCATCTCTGCGGGGAATGTATCCAAAGCCCTCCGCCTTTTGAGAAGGCCTGGAGTCTTTTTATTTTCAACAAAAACGCAAGAGACCTTATACACTTACTGAAATTTCATGGAAATTTGGCAACGCTGTCGGTTGTCGAGTTTCTCATGTCTGAACGCATGAACCTGGAAGATTTAAAAAGGGATCTGGATGTTTTGGTCCCCGTTCCCATGGATAGAGAAGGGCTGCGCCGGCGGGGTTATAATCAGGCGCTTATGATGGCGGAGTGCCTTTCAAAGATCAGCAGCATTCCTGTTGAACGTTATCACCTGATCAAATCGAGGGAAACGCAGCCTCAGGTAGGATTGACAAGGGCTCAGAGAAAGCGCAACATACAAGGGGCCTTTTCCGTCGCGGATAAAAAAAGCTTTAGGGGAAAGGCCATCTTGCTGATGGACGATGTCTATACCACGGGGGCTACGGTCCGGGCGTGTTCCAAGGCGCTTCTGGAAGCGGGCGCCCGATCGGTTAGGGTATTAACGTTTGCGCGGGTAGTACCGGAATGAAACGGTTCAAAATCCACTGGTCGATGAGGTGGACAATTAGGGTCGTCTATGGCCTTGTGATACTTGCCTTGCTGGCGTATCTGGGCCTTGGCCTTTTCATCAAGAGCAATTTAGCCGGGGATCTCCTCGTAGACCAGTTGTCTTCTGTCACGGGTCATCCAGTCAAAGTTGGAGAGGTTTCCATGGACTGGCTCCGCGGATTTCACCTCATCCTCAAAAGGGTAGAGGTTCCCGCGAAAACAGGGAAACCCTGGTTGACCTGCCAGAGGCTTGTTACAACCCTCGATATCTGGCCGTTTTTGACAGAACGTAAAATTGTCTTCAAGCGGCTTTCCGTGGAAAAGGGAATGGTCCGGCTGATTCGAAGGAAAGACGGTTCCTGGAACGGTATTTTTCCGGCTCCTGCCCCTCGTCCCTCAAAAGGGACGGAGATCACGTCACCTCCCAAAGAGCCTGAAGAGAAGATTACACTTCTTTTCCCAGAAATAGCCTTAAGGGATGTGGGGGCAGATATCTCGTTTGAAACAGAAAAAGGGATGAAATGTGTCAAGATTTCCATCGACAAGGGCCAAACCCACTTTCGTAAAAGGGTCTTCCTTGGAGAAATGAGCGGAAATCTGAGAACCTGCGAGAAGGCGCGTCCCGTGAATTTCAACGTCCGCGTGCATTACTCCCTGAATCCCACGTCCCCGTTCGATGCGACCTTGAAGCTCACAGGTCTCTCATTCGAAGATTTGGAAGCATTCATCGGGGGATCACGTCCTTGGAAACTCCGTGGAGTTTCAGATATTTTTGTTAATATGGAGGGAGTGCTCGAAAAGTCGATTGAGGTTCATGGATCTGTTGCCATTCACCGTCCATTTTTTACTCAACCGTCTTGGGGGGTCAAGGTTGCGGAAGAGAACCTTTTTTTCCAGATTAACGGCGGTTTTCACGTATCACAAACGGCACGATATGCCGCCTTTCTGAAACTCAATTTTAGCGCGCTGCCTTTGGTTATCCAAAGAAAAAATGGAAACAGACTTCACCTGGTGTTTCAGGGATTGACCCTTAAGGGAAATTACGAGCCAGAAACGGAGCAGGTAGATCTTTCCCTCGACACCCATATCAGTTCGGAAGCCAAAAAAAGGATTTCTGAACAAGGTGCCTTTAAGATAAAAGGTTCTGTTTCTTTGAAGGGGAAACATCCCTACGATGTGTCATTTGCCTATGACAAATTTCCATTGAGAGAAGTGCTGGAATTTTATCGGAAAACGTCCTCCTATCCCGTCTTGGAATCTGAAGCGCCGGGGTCCCGGAGGCGGTTTCCCCTCCATGTCCTTGATAAGGTGTGGGGCGAGGTTCGCGGGGAAATCGATGGAGAAGAAAACCTAATTCATTCCACGAGCTTGGGGATTAAAAGAAAGCGGATGAGAGTTAAAGTGCGAACATCGGCTTTCTCCCTAGAAGGCCTTTCACCTGTCCGCTTTGAGTTTGAGGGCTTCGAAATCCCTTCGACGTTCCTCAAGGACACCCCTTGGCTTTTGCGCAGGATTCCGCCCAAGTATCGCGTGTGGTGTAAAGCAGTCGAGAAGGGAGTGTTCAAGGAATTCAAGGGGGAAGTCTCTATCCATCGAGGAACGAAAAAAGGTTTGGAAAGATTTGAGTTACGTAAGGGAGGTTTGGAGATTTCAGATTTGTCGCTCGTTTTGCCCTCCTCGGGGATAGCCATTGGAGATCTTCAATTAGACTTGACATATCGAGCGCCACGACTGACCCTCTCGAGTCTACAATGCACCTTGGATAGAGAAAACCAGATAAGGGTCAATACCCTGACCGTTGACGATGTTTTTCGGCATCCCTTCAGGCTCAAGGGCGACCTTGTGTTTCAGTCCTCGGGGCTAAATCTACGTTTGGGAGAAGGTTCCGGGCCGCTTGGGGACTTCATCGTATCGAAGCTCCCGCATCCCCTTCCTTTTATCCCCGAGTATTTTGAGGGAAAGATCTCCGCCCGATTCGATGGGGACCTAAAGCCCTTTTCTTACAAGACGTATAAAGTTTCTCTCGATGAAGTAAAACTGAAGGGAATCGTCCGTAAGACATCCTCCTTTCCGATGTTCCCTGTGACATTGATTGTTACGGGTCAGCTCCGGCCAGACAAGGTATCGGTGGAAGAGGCGTCCCTTGTTACCCCGATGGGTGGCGCTTTTGTTTCGGGTTCCATGGTGAGAGACGCAGAAGGGGAGATTACTGTAAATGCCTTCTGTAACGGGGACGTGATCTTGAAGGATGGGGAGCTTTCAAAATTTTTACCCGCTTTGAAGTTTATCCACCTCTCCGGTGTGGCCCCCTTCTCTTTGAAGGCGCAGGGGACCTGGCCTAAAACCTTTTTCGAGGGCCATATCGGAGCGACGGAGCTTTCCATAGGCTATCGGGATCTTTTTTTGAAAGAGAAGGGTATGGCCTCTTTTATCGATTTGCAGGTAAACCAGACGGGTCAGCAGTCCTTCAAGGTGTCATGGATCAGGGCAAAATTCGGGGAGTTCATCGTAAAATTGTGGGGGGATATTGTCTCTCTTTCGCCGTTGCGCGGGAAACTTCAATGCCAGACGGATACGAAGCAGTTCAAGGCATTGCTGCCCCTCTTCCCAAGGCTTTGCAAAGACAAGGAGTGTCTCATTGCCAAAGGAGAGATCCAGTGTGATGGTGAAGTCGATCTCAAGCCGTCTCTCGACTACAAGGTTACGCTCGACCTCGATCGGGTCGTGCTTCCGCTCCCAAAATTGACCGAACCGATCAAGATTCCACACGCCACGATCGTCTTTGGGAATCTGGAGAGATCCGTCGATATTCAGGGAATAAGTTACAAGGCGTCGAACGGAAGGTTGCTGAGCCTTAAAGGGACGCATAAGGAAGGACAGTGGTTCTGGGACGCGAATGCCGATTTGAACACCCTCGATCTGGACGAATTTATGCCGCTGATCTGGCCGGGGGAAGGGAAACCAAAGGAGATCTCGGTTCATGAGGACAAGGTAGGCCCATTTGTCCAACTGGTGAAGTTTTTTCACAATAAATATGTTCAAGGAATTATCTCTATTGGCGAGATAAAAATTTTTGATTATCGCCTCCAGGACTTTTACATGGTGATGTCGCATCGGGGAACCCGGGGAGATGTCCGGGGATTGAACTTCCTGACGCCGGAAGGGTATGGCGCTATCGACATAGATTGGATCGAGACAAACAAGGGAATCATCTTGAAGGTTCGTCCCCTTGTAAAGAATCTTGATTTTGGGAAGATTCTTACAGGCCTGTTGAGGAGAGATTCCCCCTTTACAGGATGGCTCTCGTTCCATGGGGAACTCAAAGGAACCGGGAAGTCATTTCATGACGTCAGAAGAGATGTTTCGGGGTATCTCGTCGTGAAGTTTAAAGACGGGGTCATCAAGCACTGGAAGGTTTTAAGCGACATTTTTGGCTTCCTGGATATCTACGATATCTTAAAAGGGCTTCCGAGCTTCGACCAGGAGGGCCTTGCCTACAAGAAGATCAAGGGGACGATTATCGTCAAAAACGGTATAGCCAAGTCTGAGAATGCCTACTTAGAGAGCCGACCATTCTATATCGCAGGCCAGGGAGAACTTAAGCTGTGGAACGGGATGCTCAGTTTGATTATCGGAGTATATCCATTTAAAATGATAGATAAATTCATTAGCAAGGTCCCTATCTTGGGGAGGATTTTCACGGATAAAAACAAGCGATTCTTCGGATATTTCTTTAAGGTAGAAGGATATGTTACACGTCTAAACGTCTCCTCTGTCAATTTGGAATCTTATGGGAAAAATATCTTGAACACGTTCAAGAAGATTATTACCCTTCCCTTTTATCCCTTTATGAACCATCCTCAAAAGGAGGAAAAGAAATGACACGGGAAATCGTCATTGTTGGAGCCGGTAAGGTGGGGACAGCGATAGCTGTTCTACTGCAGAGGGTGGGATACCCGATTGTGGGGATTGCCAGCAGGACGCGTGAGTCCGCCGCGGAAGCGGCGAAGCGCCTTGATCCATCCCCGGAATTCGGGGATGTCCCGGCAGAGTTAACACGCAAGGGCGAAATCGTGCTCATCACAACCCGTGATGATGCGATAGAGATGGCATGTAATGCAATCGCAGAAGATAGAGGGTTCCATGAAGGACAGGTTGTCCTTCATGTGAGTGGGTCCTTGCCTTCGACTATTCTTTCGTCCGCAAAGGAGAAAGGGGCCTTAATCGGATCGATGCACCCCTTGCAGAGCTTTGCCGATGTGGACATGGCCATCAAAACCCTTGGGGGATCCTTTTTCTGCCTGGAAGGAGACAAGGAAGCGGTCGAGACGGCGAATGAGTTGGCTCTTTCATTGAAGGGGCAGGTCATGACTATCGAGACAGAAGACAAACCCATCTACCACGCCGCGGCCGTCATTGCCTCCAACTTCTTCGTTTCCATTATCGACATGAGCCTCCGTTTCTACGAAGCTATCGGCATCGACCGAGAGGGCGGTCTCAAGGCATTGATGCCCCTGATCAAGGGGAGCCTTAATAATATCGAGGCGTTAGGTCCCGTCAAGGCCCTCACCGGCCCCATTGCACGGGGGGATGCCAGGGTCATCTGGAAGCATATCCAGGCCATTGGAAGGGCCCTTCCCGAGCTCCTGCCCATCTACACGGCCCTTGTCCGGCTGAACGTGGATGTGGGACTGCGCAAAGGCACCCTGGCCCCGGAGGCGGCGGAGAGGATCCTTGAGATCGTGGAAGGATAAAAAGAGTTCCAGAGAGAAAAAGAGAAGGGGGATGGAGACCTTGATCTCCATCCCCCTCGTTCAGATACGCCATCGGGTCAAGGATCCATCGTTTCCCCTCCCGTTTCATGCAGTTCTTCCTGGGGAGCTATTGATTGAAATGATAAGAAGGG
>JAOZMY010000013.1:0-22071 GCA_029934085.1 bacterium
TAACCTTTAACCTTTAACCTTTAACCTTTAACCTTTAACCTTTAACCTTTAACCTACTATATATACCACACCTTTCCCTTTTTCGCACGCTGTCGGGCAGAAAAAGGTTTGTTCTTTTCTCTCTCTTGCGCGGGGGGAACCTTTCCGATATGGTGTTTATCAATGAAAACCATCTTTGAAAAGGTGTTCATTTTTCTCGGCGGATTGCTGATTTTGTTCCTGGTGATCCCGCTCGTCAAAATGGTTTTCTCCCTCGACTTCGGAATCGCCAGGAAGGTTATCGCCGATGCGGAGGTCTTACAATCCATTATATTGACTTTACAGTCCGCTTTGTGGGCCACCGTGATTGGAATTGTGACGGGGGTTCCCCTGGGCTATCTCTTGGCGAAGAAACGTTTTCCCTTGAAAAGCATTGTTCAGGCGGCGGTGGATCTCCCTGTAGTGGTTCCCCACACGGCGGCTGGTATCGCCCTACTAATGGTTTTTGGGCGGCACTTTTTCGGGGGAAAAATCTTTTCTGTTTTCGATATTTCCTTCGTGGGGACAAAGGCGGGGATTGTGATTGCCATGACCTTTGTCAGTGCCCCTTTCCTCATCAACGCCGCGCGTGATGCCTTTGCCAGTGTTCCCACCAGGATCGAGGAGGTGGCAAGGACCTTGGGGGCTACCCCCTTTCAGGTTTTCTATCGTATTAGTCTTCCCGTGGCCCTCCGGGGAATCCTCTCCGGGGCCCTGCTCATGTGGGCCAGAGGGATCAGCGAATTTGGCGCGATCATCATTCTGGCCTATCACCCCATGGTGACACCGGTTTTGATCTTTGAGCGTTTTGAGGCGTATGGACTCAGGTTCGCCTATCCGGTGGCAGCCCTGTTGGTTCTTATCTGTCTGGTTCTCTTTTCCCTGTTCCGGTTTCTGGCTTCCAAAAGAGAGAAGGATAAATGATTACTGTAAAAGACATCACGTGCAGACTTGGTTCCTTTCATCTCCAGCCTACTTCCCTTGAGCTTCATGAGGGAGATTACTGGATTCTTTTGGGGCCGACGGGATCGGGGAAGAGCGTACTGCTCTCTATCATCGCGGGTTTGATTCGTCCTGATTCCGGTCGCGTTTTGAAGGAAGGGGCAGATATAACCCATGTTGTTCCCGAGCGACGGGGATTCAGCATGATGGTTCAGGATTTTGCCCTCTTTCCCAATATGTCCGTCTTCGAGAACATCGCCTTTCCTCTTCGGGTTCGTCACCAGCCGAAGAAAGAGGTACAAAAAAGGGTCGAGGCGATGGCCGCACAGATGGGGATAAAATATCTCTTACAGCGAAGCCTCAGAGGATTGAGCGGTGGAGAGAAGCAGCGGATCGCGCTCGCGCGGGCCCTTGTGGTCAAACCCGATCTTCTCCTTCTGGACGAGCCGCTGAGTGCCTTGGATCAAATGACGAAACGGGAGTTGATTGAGGAGCTACGGGGGATACATCGCGAATATGGAATTCCTGTTCTTCACGTGACGCACGATTTCGAGGAGGGGATCTCATTGGGGAATCGTATGGCTGTGATCCACCAGGGAGAGATCGTCCAGCGGGGGACGCCGGAAGAGCTGAGCCAGCACCCGAGGAGCCCCCTTGTGGCGGCTTTCATCGGGATGAAGAATATATTCAAGGGGACCATAGAGTTTCGGGAAAACACCCCTCACTTCGTTAAAGGAGAGGTGTGCTTTGAATTGCCCACGGGGAGGCCGGGGGAAGGGACGGTAGCCATCCCTTCGGAGGACATTGTTCTCTCTAAAGCGCCGGTCGAGAGCAGCGCGCGTAATATCCTGACCGGAGAGGTTAGGGAGATCAGACCGCGTCCACCCCTTACGGATGTTCTGCTGGATGTGAAATCCCTGCCGTTTACGGCTACGGTGACTTCAAAGACCGTAAAAAAGATGGGGATTCAGCCAGGCATGCACCTTTTTGCCACCTTCAAGGTGGCCTCTGTCAAGGTTTTTTGACCGCTTTCGCCATGTCCCATCCGATGGTCATCCTGTCTTCCCACGGGGCCAAGGTCTCAAAAAGGGTCTTTACGCTTTTCGCCCGTTCTTCGTAGGGTTGTTTTGGGAAGAGGGAGGCGGATTGTGCGGGAATGGAAAAAAAGTCCACGAGGAAGTCGACACTGCCGGGCATTTCGTACGTAGTGGTTTGGAGGGTCCCAAAGGCTTCCTGGAGCATCCGACAGGCCTTTTCCCACGGAGTGATGGTCCGGAATCTTGGAATAGGGAGTCCGAGTTTTTCGTATGCCCAGCCGATGAGATCCAGGTTTTCCGATGTGTACACCCTGGGATAAAAGGAAAAGCCCACGACCCCACCCGTTTTCATCAGGCGTTTCGCTTCGAGGAAGCTTTCTTTCGGGTTTGGGAACACGAAGATGGAGGCGTTATACATGACGGCGTCGAAATCCTCGGCCTCGAAAAACGCGGAGAGGTGCTCTCCATCGCCGACGACGAGGTGGATTCGGTCGTTTTGAAGCCGGCTCTTCGCGTCCTCGATCATGGCCTCTGAGAGATCGATACCGAAAACCGTGGCGTCATACAACTCTCTCAGGGCCTCGCAGGAGATACCGTTCCCGCATCCTATGTCCAAGACGCGGGACTGTGACTGGAGATCCATCCATTCGGCCAGTTTACGGGTCAGCGTATAGAAGAAATGGTGTTTTTCTTCGAAAGCCCGATAGATTTGGGCGCTCTGGTTGAAGTTTTTCCTTACCACACCCTTTACTTTTTTTGCGAAATCACCTGCGTCTGTTGTCATTTCTACTCCTCGCCCAGCATCCCCCATTTCAGGTGGCTATCGGCGGGCAATTCTCCAAACCAAATGGAAAAGACCGCCTTCATGAAATCGATGCCGGGAATCGTCCCTTTTTCTTTCCCTTTTACCACGACCTGGGTTCCTTTGCCGGGGAGATAGGTAACCCATATCTCGTCTCCCTTACGGGCAGGTTCCGTGAAAAAGGCGTTGAATTGATCGATCTTTTCCTTCAGAGAATCGAATTTGGTCCCAAGGTTGTCCTTGAACCCCTCCGTCCATGCCTCCTGGAGCTTTTCCGGCGAGACTTCTTTGTAGAGGAAATGCATGACCACGCGTTTGATACCTAAATCTGCGATGACACGCTCCGGTTTGTGCGCGGGGTGCTCCATATAGAGACCGCCTACGTAGATCTTAAAAAAGAACTTTTTGCGAACCCCCATTCCGATCAGCTTGCAGGGCTTACTCTCGATGATGACAGTATCAGGGAGTGTAACCCCCTTGAGGGATTTGGCGTGCAGGGTGATGGCGAAAAGGGTGAGCATGATAAGGGTGAACCCTAATATTTTGATGGTTTTCATGGGTCACCTCCTTGTGGGAGCGTTGGTTTTTTAAAGGAGATCTTCCATCCCCTTTTCCTCAAGCCGTGCGACGATTTGTCGAACCTCTTGGGATCTTCCGCGAGGCAGGATAAGGGTCGCGTCGGCGCTATCGATTACAACAATATTCTCAAGGCCCACGCCTGCGATGAGGCGTCCGTGGCTACTGATCATGCAGCCCCTGCAGTTTTCCAGAAGGACCAGCCCTTCTGTCACATTGTCTTCCTGGTCTTTGGGACTCAGGTCGTAGAGGGCATCCCAGCTTCCCACGTCGCTCCAGCCGAAATCGGCCTCGATCATCATGGCCCGGTCCGTTTTTTCCATGACCCCGTAGTCGATGGAGATGGAGGGAAGCGAGGGGTAGGTCGTTTCGAGGAATCCAGCAAGGTCTTCCAAATCGATGGTCCGGAGGTTTTTCAGGGGGGCATATAGGTCGGGGAGAAACCGTTCGATTTCATCGAGGATGACGGAGGCCTTGGCGACAAAGATCCCGCTGTTCCAGAAAAAGTTTCCGGAAGCAAGATAGGAACGGGCTCGCTCCAGATCCGGTTTTTCCACGAATGCCTCCACCCTGTGCACGGGGGGATCTGAGCCGTTGTCGGGATTCATTTGGTCGGCCGGGACCTTGATGTAGCCGTAGCCGGTGGAGGGAAAGGTGGGAGGAATTCCCAGGGTAACGATGGCATCGTCATGAAAAGCGGTGATGGCTGCCAGGCCCAGGGTATCCCGGAATTTCGCGGGATTGGTGATCCAGTGATCCGCAGGAAGGATGAACAAGATATTTTCGGGGTTTTCCCGTGCGATGATGAAGGCGATGGTCGCGATGCAGGCAGCCGTGTTCTTCCCCATGGGTTCCAGGATCAGATGGTGATCGTGGCATCTGGGAACCTGCTGGTTGAAGAGGGCCTTATGATTTTTGTTCCCCACGATGTAGATATCATCCATGGGCGTTAGGGGGAGGAGACGTTCGATAGTCATCTGCAGCATGCTCTTGTCGCTGAGGATTTTAAGAAACTGTTTCGGGAAGAGGCGCCGGCTTTTGGGCCAGAAACGGGTGCCGGATCCTCCCGCCATGATGACCGACTTGAGGTTTTGCTTTATCGTGCGATCCATAAACTTAAAACTCCTATGCAGAGGCAATAGTATGAAAACCTGTGAAGTTTTCCGAGGTTAACCAGGTGTAGCAACGCCT
The DNA here is from genome assembly GCA_029934085.1 of bacterium. Lineage (GTDB taxonomy): Bacteria > Desulfobacterota > S145-22 > S145-22 > S145-22 > JAOZMY01. The sequence goes on from JAOZMY010000013.1 coordinate 4,567, forward strand.
TGAGGGCGAAAGCTCCGACAATAAACGCGGCAACCATACCCGCGAAGGCGGGCCCCAAGAAACGGCTGTCGGCAAGGGCCGCAGAGCCGTGGATCGTTTCCAGAATCATGGCTCCGAAGATGGCGGGTATGACGATGAGGAAAGAGAACTCCCCTGCCTCTTTCCGATTCAGGCCGAGCAGGAGGGCCAGGGCGATGGTGGATCCGGAGCGTGAGATTCCCGGAATGATCGCCAATCCCTGGATGGTCCCGATGGCGAGGGCCTGGAGGGGATTTATGCTGATCCCCGTTACGGGGTGATCGGAGCGTTTGAATTTCGTCAGGAAAAGGAGCAACGCCGTAAAGATGAAGGCGATACCCAGAAGTGTGAGGTTGCCTTCGAAGAGCCGTTCAAAGGTATCCTTGAAAAGAAATCCGATCAAGGCCGTCGGTATCGTTGCCAGGATAACGAGAAAGAGAAGGTAGGTGTCCTGGCCTTCGGGTCGGTTCACGAGTTGAAATGGATGCAGAGGGGCCTTTGTCATCCACAGCCACGCCCCTCTCAAAATCCTGAGAACGGGCCGGTAGAGGATAACGAGGATGGCAAGCAGGGTCCCGAAGTGGAGCCACACATCAAACAGGAGGGACTCCCCTTTGAAGTGAAGGAGATGCTGGGCGAGGACGAGGTGTCCCGAGCTGCTGACGGGAAGAAATTCCGTCAGGCCCTGAAGAAGACCCAGAAGGACGCCAGTGATATACGAAATCATGACGGTTCCTTGGAGAGTTTTTGAAGCCAGTTTTCGTAGACATCCCGAAGGGTCTGTTCAATGGGAATTTTAGTGCTCCATCCCGTGGCTTCTTTGAACCGACTGATGTCGACTTGCAGCTTGCGGACCTCCGCTTTCCTGAAACGTTCGGGGTCCCTGACCACCTCGATTGACTTGTCCGAAAATGAGATAAGGGTTTCGAGAATCTTCCGGATGGCGACGACCCTCCCGCTCGCGATGTTGAATATACCCCCCGGACTAAATTTTTCGTAGCAGAGGCGATAGCCCCGAACGATATCGCGCACGTCCGTGAAGTCCCGAAAGACATCGATATCCCCCACGTGAACAACGGGTTCGGCTTGCCCGAGAGTGATACGGGCCACCTGCCGGGCGAAGTCGGAGACGACGAATGTGGGAGATTGGCCCGGTCCGATGTGATTGAAGGGCCGAAGAATGGCCAAAGCGACCTCGCCGCGTTCGAAGAAAGGCCAGGCGATCTTCTCCGATGCGGCCTTGGTGGCGGCATAGAAGTTGGCCGGCTTGAGGGGGAAGTCTTCCCTCATAGGACCCCTTTCCTCCGAAACCTTCCCATAGACCTCCCCGCTGCTGATAAGAACCATCCTGGGAGTAGTTTCCAGATCCGCGAGGGCCTCCAGCAGGTTCAGGGTTCCTCCCACGTTCGTTGCGAGGGCGCGAGGGCGATTTGACTCCGCCATAGGGACAAAGGAAATGCCTGCCAGATGGTAAACGAAGGTGGGGCGTAGATCTCGGACAAGGGAGAATACCGCTTCCCGGTCGTTCAGGTCGCAGTAAAACCAGTGGTCTTCTGGGAGGACGTCCAGGTGCCGTGCTTCGGGGATGAAATACGTCCCGTAGACGGATGCCTCCAGGACGGCCAATTCCCGAATGAGATAGGCACCTACGAATCCTTCAGCACCTGTGATAAGAATGGAAGAGGCGGAAGCCATCGCTTATAGGCCGTTTTGGGATTTCAACGCCTTTAAATCGTGATCCACCATCATGGTAATGAGTTCCTGAAAACTCACCTCGGGTTTCCACCCCAGCACATTCTTCGCCTTCGTGCAGTCTCCCACCAGGAGATCCACCTCAGCTGGGCGGAAGAATTTGGGGTCGGTCTTCACGTAGTCGTGCCAGTCCAGCCCGACATGGGAAAAGGCGATCTCGACTGCCTCCTCAACGGCGTGTGTTTCACCCGTGGCGACCACGTAATCGTCCGGTTCGGGCTGCTGAAGCATCAGCCACATGGCCCGGACGTAATCACCCGCGTATCCCCAGTCCCGTTTCGACTTGAGGTTGCCCAGACGAAGCTCGTTAGCCAGGCCGAGTTTAATCTTAGCGACGGCATAGGTGATCTTCCGAGTAACGAACTCCATCCCCCGTCGGGGGGACTCGTGGTTAAAGAGGATCCCGGAGCAGGCGAAAAGGTTGTAGCTTTCCCGGTAGTTCACCGTGATCCAGTGACCGTAGACCTTGGCGACCCCATAGGGACTCCGTGGATAGAAAGGGGTTTTTTCGTTTTGGGGCACCTCGCGAACCTTGCCGAACATCTCGCTGCTTGAGGCCTGATAGAACCGGATCGATTTGTCAACCATCTTGATGGCCTCCAGCATCCGGGTGACTCCCAGGGCCGTGATTTCCCCTGTGAGGAGGGGCTGGTTCCAGGAGGTTGGGACGAAGGATTGGGCGGCGAGGTTGTAGACCTCGTGGGGTCGTATCGAGTCGAGGGCGTGAAAGAGGGAGTTCTGATCAAGAAGATCTCCCTGGATGATCTCGATAGTGTCCATGAGGTGCGCGATCCTCTCGAACTTTTCCGTGCTGGCGCGCCGGACGATTCCGTAGACCTCATACCCTTTTTCCAGAAGAAATTCAGCGAGGTAAGATCCGTCTTGCCCGGTGACGCCCGTAATCAGGGCCCGTTTCATAATGACTCCTTTTTTAAAGGTGTTCTTTGAGCTTTCCTTCGATCAGGTCGCGGATCTCCTTGAGACGAGCCTCGGTCGTGGCCTCGAACCGGAGGACGATGACAGGCTGTGTGTTGGAAGGACGAACCAGTCCCCACCCGTCGTCGAAAATAACCCTCACACCATCCACATCCACGAGATTGTATCCACTCTTGACGAAGTAATCCTTGACGGCGTCAACCACGTCGAACTTCTTTTCGTCAGGGCACTCTACCCGGAGTTCCGGTGTGGAATAGGTCTTGGGGACATCGGCCAGCATTTCGGAAACGGAACGGGTATCCTTCGAGACCATCTCCAGGAGGCGGAGGGAGGCGTAGATGGCGTCATCGTAGCCAAAGTAACGGTCGGCGAAAAAGATATGGCCGCTCATCTCCCCGCCCAGAAGGGCCTTTTCCTCCCGCATCTTCTTCTTGATGAGGGAGTGACCCGCCTTCCACATAATGCCGTTTCCCCCATGTTTCTTGATATCCTCGTAGAGATTCATGGAGCATTTTACCTCGGAGACGATCGTGGCCCCGGGGTGCTCGGCGAGGATGTCGCGGGAAAAGAGGATCATCAACTGGTCTCCCCAGATGATGTTACCCTTATCATCCACCACCCCGATCCGGTCCGCGTCGCCGTCGTATCCGATTCCCAGCTCTGCATTGGAACCGGTAACCTTCTCGATGAGGAATCGCATGTTCTCCGGGACGGTGGGATCCGGATGATGGTTGGGGAAATGGCCGTCCATGTCACAGAAGAGGCACGTGATTTCACATCCCAGGGCTTCCATGACGGGAGCGGCGATGACCCCGCCCGTTCCGTTCCCCGCGTCGAGGATAACCTTTACGGGACGGGCGAGTTTGATGTTTTCTTTCAGGTAGGTGATATATCTCTCTGTGATGGATGTAATCTCCACATCCCCGTTACCCTTTACGAAATTACCCTCCTCGATGATCTCACGCAGGTGCTGGATGAGGGGGCCGTAGATGGTCTCCTTCCCGACGCATATCTTGAACCCGTTGAACTCCGGGGGATTATGGCTGCCCGTGATCATCAGCCCTCCATCGACGTCCAGGTTGAAAAGGGCGAAATAGAGCATCGGTGTGGGGCAAACCCCGATATCGATGACGTGGCAACCGGACTCGGTTAGCCCCTTCACCAGGTTGTCCCGGAGGCGGTCGGAGCTGAGTCGACAGTCCCTTCCGAGGGCGATTTTCGGATTGGATATTCCCTTTTCCTTTATCATCATAACCGCGTAGCCTCGTCCGAGGTTTTCGACCACCTCGGGAGTCAGGTCTTCATCGACCCGGCCGCGAACATCATATTCCCTGAATATCTGCGGATTCATTCCTGTATCCCTCCTTTTGAAAGTACGCTTACTTTACTCGAAATAGGGCGGGGTTTCAAGGGATAAATGGGGGATCAGAGCCCTTAAAGAACACGGGCGATCCAAAGCATCCAGGTTACGAAGACCCCAGCGAAGACGAGGCCGTCTTTTGCCTTGAGAGGCGGGAGAGGACCACGCGCGATGGTGAGGACTCCTTCCGCATAGCCCCGCAGGACGAGGAGTTGGCTCCATTTGCCCATCCGTTCGATTTCTTCCCGGAAGATCAGGGGGAGGCGGCCAAGTCCTTTGAGGGTTTTTCGGATCCGGCCCGATTCCTCCTTTGTGGCCTCAGAGATCCGGAGTTTCCATGAGGCAGGCAGAACGCGGAGCCATTGGAGAATCAGAAAGAGAACGATGATCCAGAGCTGAAGATTTAGTCTCCTGAGGACAGGAAGGCGTCCCGCCCGCGCCATCAACTGGAAGAGGAAGAGACTGGGAACGCTCGAGGTGATGAGGAAGGAGAGAAAGAAGAAAAAGGCCAGTTTTTGCGCGGTCCATGCCCCCTCAGCGAGACCGTCCTTTGTAATGTAAAGGGGGCTGATGTGCAGGAGGATGGTTCCGGGGGTGAAGAGGGCGTGGAAGAGAAGAGCGAGGCAGAGAAAGGGGAGAACTCCGGCCATTTTCAGCAGATTTTTCCCGGGATGCATACAGGCGATGAAGGAAAAGGCCAAGGCGATGGCCCAGAGGCCGGCGGTGGCAATCCAGTCATGGGCTGGAATCGTCAAGACGAAGATGACGAGAGAGAGGGCGGTGAGAAGATTGACCCCCGGGTGCGTGCGGGAATTCGGAGACAAAAGAGGGAAGGAAGAAACGGTTGGCGTTTTCTCCCTTCCCTCTTTCACAGGATTTTATTGGACTTACTCTGCCGAGGCAGCTTCCGCGATAGCGGCTTCTTTCTCGTCCAGTTTCTCTTTCAGAAGCGCCCCGAAGTTGGAACTGGTTTCTTCTTTCTTCTCGGTGAAATGGGTGTATTCCTTGGATTCTTCCATGGACTTCTTTGCCTTGAGGCTCAACCCGATCTTTCGCTCCGACTTGTTGAGATTTATGACCACCGCCTCCACCGTGTCTCCCACGGAGACCACATCGGAGACCTTGTCTACCTTGGTATCGCTCAATTCAGAGATATGGATCAAACCTTCCAAGTCTTCGCCGATATCCACGAAGGCCCCGAAATCGGTCAGGTTGGTGATCACCCCGTTGACCACTTTCCCCAGAGGGAATTTCTCGTCAATGGTGTCCCAGGGGTTCGGCATGAGCTGTTTGATGCCCAGGGAGAATCGCTCGTTCTCGCGATCGATCTTCAGGACGACCGCCTCGATCTCCTGGCCCTTCTTGTAGATGTCCGCGGGGTTGCGGATCTTTTTGGTCCAGGACATGTCGGAGACGTGCACTAGGCCATCCACGCCTTCCCCGAGACCCACGAAGACACCGAAGTTGGTCACCGTCTTGATGCGGCCCACGATTTTGGTGCCGACGGGGTATTTTTCTTCCACCACCTGCCACGGATCCTTCTCCAACTGTTTCATGCTCAGGGAGATTCGTTTCTTCTCTGGATCCACCCCGATGACCTCGACTTCCACCATCTCGCCCAGGTCGACGATCTTGGAGGGATGACGAAGTTTCTTGCCCCACGCCATCTCCGTGACATGGACCATCCCCTCAACGCCTTCTTCAAGTTCAATAAAGGCCCCATAATCGGTGATGCTCACCACTTTTCCCTTGGTGCGCATGCCGATGGGATATTTTTCTTCGATATTCTCCCACGGATCGGGTGTCAGTTGCTTGAGCCCCAGGGAAACCCGTTGGCGTTCCGGGTCGTATTTGATGACCTTGACCTTGATGGTATCCCCAATGCTCAGGATCTCCGAGGGGTGGTTGATACGCCCCCATGACATATCGGTGATGTGAAGGAGCCCGTCTAAGCCATCCAGATCGATGAAGGCCCCGTATTCGGTGATATTCTTGACGGTCCCGTCCAGGACCACGCCTTCTTCGATCTTTTCGAGAAGCTCTTTCCGTTTCTTCTCACGTTCCTCTTCGAGGAGGGCCCGTCTGGAAATAACAATATTATTCCGCTTTTCGTTGAGTTTCAGAACCTTAAATTTGAATCTTTCCCCGATGAGTTCATCCATGTTCCGGATGGGACGGATATCGATTTGAGACCCAGGCAAAAAGGCGATGACCCCGCCGATATCAACGGACATACCACCCTTGACGCGCGCCACGATGGTTCCCTCAATAACGGCCCCTTCATTGCACGCCTTCGTGATCTCACGCCACGCCTTAATCTTGTCTGCTTTATCCTTGGAAAGATGGATGATCCCCTCGTCGTCTTCGCGAGACTCTACGAGGACCTCGACCTTATCTCCTTCGCTGACGGTTAGATTTCCCTGGTTATCCTTGAATTGAGAAATAGGAATTTCGCCTTCTGACTTATATCCTACATCCACCAGGACAGCGTCCGGGTTGATGCTGATGACGGTACCTGTGACGATTGCGCCTTCTTCTATCTGTTTCAGGCTTTCTTCATAAAGTGCTTGGAACGATAATTCTTCTTCGCTTTGTTTTTCCTGCTCGCCTTCTCCCTCCTTCTCTAAGATTTCATCCCCCTCTACTTCTTCCGTAAAAGTGTTGAACATAAAAAGTTACCCCCTACCGATTTTTGAGCCTTTCGGCCTGTCTCTCATACCACACTTCCGAGAGAAAAAATAGCCTTTCCCTCGAAAGCTATGGCACAAGAAATTCTTATATACGAAAAAAATCCACTTTTCAAGTGTACATTGATATTTGAGGATAACAATGAGAGATTTTTCATGATATTTAAAGAAATCTTTCGCTTGGTACGTGGTACTAAAGGCTTTTGAGATAGTCAACGACCGGATCGATCAGCCATTGAGGTGTGGAGGCTCCGGCCGTGACGCCTACCTTTTTCACGCCGTCAAAGGATTTGTCCTTCAGTTCATCGACGGTTTCAATGTGGTAGGTGCAAGGCTGTACCTGCGAGCATAGTTCGGTGAGCCGGCGTGTGTTGGCACTGTTCCGGCCGCCGATTACGATCATGCAGTCCGACTGTCCCGCGAGGCGGATGCTTTCTTCCTGTCGGATCTTCGTGGCGTCGCAGATGGTGTTAAAGATGAGAACCTCCCGTGACCGGCGGATGATCTCCGTGGTGATGGTTTGAAAGGTCTTGAAGCTCTGGGTGGTCTGAGAGACGATCCCGACCCGCTGGGAGAGCTTGACTGTGTCGAGGATTTCGATCGAAGGCACGGCAACCCCTTTCCCGCGGGTGTAACTGAGGATGCTCAGAACCTCCGGATGATTGGGATCCCCGACCACCACAATCTGATAGGCTTGCTCGTCGAGTATGCGGACGTATTCGTGGGCCTTCTCCACGAAGGGGCAGGTGGCGTCCACAACGAGCAGGCGCCGTTTGGTGGCTTCTTCCCGTTCCTCGGCATTGACCCCATGGGATCGAAAGATGACGGTGCCTTCCGGGATTTCCCGGATGTCTGAAACGACCTTGAGGCCCATGTCCTGCATCTTCTGGACGACCTGGGGGTTGTGGATGATGGGGCCCAGGCTGAAGATGGGGCCCTTTGTCTTCTCCAGGGCCTTGAAGGCCATGTCGATGGCCCGATGAACCCCGAAGCAGAACCCGGCGTGTTTGGCGACGGTTACATCCATGTTATGAAATTCGCTCCTTGATGTGAAGGATTAGTTCGTTGATAACAGTGGGGATGTCTTTGCCCGTCGTGTCGACCCGGATGGCGTCTTCCGCGGGTCTTAGAGGGGCAATGTCCCGCTGGCTGTCGTTGATGTCCCGTTTCCGCATGGTTTCCTTGACCTCTTCGAGGGAGACCGTTTCCCCTTTCTCCCGGAGTTCCTTGTAGCGCCGGCGGGCCCGCTCCTCCAGGGAGGCGTCCAGAAAGAACTTGACATCCGCGTCGGGGAAGACGACGGTTCCGATGTCGCGTCCCTCCAGGATGGCGTCGTGTTTTCTGCCCAGGGCCCGTTGGAGGGCGACGAGGGCTTCGCGGACCTCTGGGTTCTTGGAGACGTCCGAGGCGTGCATCCCCATGTCGTGCGTCCGGATGGCCTCCGTCACGTCCCGCCCGTCACAGAGGACGTGAACCAGATCTCCATCCACCCGGAAGGAAAACTCCAGATCTTTACAGAGCCTCGCGACCCTTTGACCATCGGCCAGGGGGATGCCGGCCTCCAGTGCCAGTAGCGCAGCGGTCCGGTACATGGCACCGGTGTCGATGTACATGTAACCCAATCTCTCCGCGAGAAGCTTGCTAATCGTGCTCTTGCCCGCTCCGGAGGGTCCGTCGATGGCGATAATGTGGCCCATTTCAGCTCCTCTCCTCGACACAGGCGAGAGCAGCTTTGGAAAGTTCGTCGAAATCTTCCTCGGTCAAGCCGCATCCCAGGGCCACCTTCCGCGCGAACTCGGCGGTGATGAGATCAGAAGGAGCGTGGGCGTCCGTGTTGAGTAGGAGCTTCGCGCCGTGCCGTTTCGCTAGGGCGGCCACGTGTCCGTTGCTGAGTGAATGACCTTTACGAGCAGAGATCTCAAGGAAGACCCCCCTCTCAGCCGCCAACTTGACCTCTTTCTCCGTGATCAGTCCCGGATGGGCCAGGAGGTCGGTGCCTCCCAGGATGGCGGCACGGTTAGTGCCTTCCTTTACCGGTTCAGCGAGGGTTTCCCCGTGCACGACGATCCAGGTGATGCCCAGCGCACGGATCTTCTCGATGAGGGGACCGATCAACTTGGGAGGGACATGAGTGAGTTCCACGCCCGGAAGAACGGGGATCTCCAAGGCCCCCTTCGATTCCGAGACGAAGGAGAGGATCTGGCTGACCACGGCCTTGTAGTTGGAGGCGTCCACGTGGTCCGTGATGGCCAGGGCCCGGTAACCCTTCGCCGCGGCCCGTCGGACCAACTCCGATGGCACCAGAACCCCGTCGCTCAAAAGGGAATGGGTATGTAAATCGATCATGAAGCCCCCTCCTTTTTAATAAAGATTTTTGGGCTTGTGTTTTCACGGCCCCATTTTTTCTTCATGATGAGCATGGTGTAAATCCCCACGCAGCCCCCCACCACGTCGGCGATGAAATCGTAGAACGAGGCGTCACGGTTGGGGACGTAGGCCTGGTGGCTCTCATCGCTGATGGCGTAGAGAATAACAAGGAGGATGGAGAGGATGATCACCTTCTTTCCCGTCTCCGGCGGTTTGGGTGAGTCCTGGAAGGCGTGAAAGACCAGGGCGCCAAAGACGGCATATTCGATCCCGTGGAAGAGCTTGTCAGAGAGATAAAAGTTCGGCAGAAACTTCGGCAACGAAGGCCGTGAGGAGAGGTAGAAGATGAGTGCGGCATACCCGATGAGAGGTAGCCACGCGAAGACCCATCTCCGTATCACCTTTCCGTTAATCCCGATTCTCCTCTCTGCAAGGATCTATCCGACGCCCGTGAAGCCGTGTTCGACCTTAGAGCGCGGCTTCCTTCTTTATACTCGATTCGAGGACGTCTTGGAAGAGCGTGAGGGCGCCCTTGTTGGCGCAGTATTCCCCGCACATGGTACAGGTCTTCGAGTCGGAGGTCGCGGAGCGTTCCTCGTAGATTCTACGGGCGTCGTCCGGGAACATGGCCAGCTCGAACTGGGCTTCCCAGTCCATGTCGCGCCGTTTGATGCTCATCTTCTTGTCCCAGGTGAAGGTCTTCTCCTTCAGCTTGTTGAGATCCCCGATATGCGCGGCGATTCGGGCGGTTTTGACCCCCGTGACCACGTCCTCCACGTTGGGGAGCCCCAGGTGCTCGGCGGGTGTGATGTAGCAGATGAGGTCCGCGCCGTAACGGGACGACTGGGCTGCGCCGATGGCCGCCGTGATGTGGTCCCATCCCGCCGCCACGTCGGTGGGGAGCGGCCCCAGCATATAGTAGGGGGCCCCGCCGCTCATCCGCTTCTGCAGGATGATGTTGGCCTCGATCTCGTCCAGAGGAACGTGTCCTGGTCCTTCCACCATCATCTGACAGCCCATCTCCCGGCCGATCTCCGCCAGTTCACAGTTGATGATGAGCTCCTGCACCATGGCCCGGTCCATGGAGTCGGCGATGGCGCCGGCTCGCAGCCCGTTGCCGAGGGAGAGGACCACGTCGTGTTTCCTCAAGATCTGGGCCACACGGTCGAAGTGTTCGTAAAGGGGGTTTTCCTTTCCGTTCGTCATCATCCAGGCCACCATGGAGGTGCCACCTTTAGAGACCAGGCCTCCGTAACGGTATCCCTGTTTCTTCAGTCGTTCCATGGTGTAGAGGTTGATGCCACAATGGATGGCCATGAAGGCGATGCCGTCCTCGCACTGGCGTTCAATGAGGTCGAAAAGCATCTCCTCGTCCAGCTTGTTGGGGTCCCCGTATTTCTTCGTGGCCTCGCAGAAGGCCTGGTAGAGGGGGACGTTTCCCACCGGCAGGTTCACTGCCTTGATGACCTCGTGTCGGATCTCGTCTAGGTCGCCCCCCACGCTCAGCTCCATGAGGGTGTCGGCGCCCGCCGCCTCGGCCGCCTTTGCCTTCTTGATCTCGAAGTCGAGGTCCACGATGTCCGTGGAGGTTCCGATGCTGGCGTTGACCTTCGTGCGGAGTCCCTGGCCGATACCCACCACATTCACCTTCACATTCTTGTTCAGGGGGATGACGATCGTTCCTCTCTCGATCCCCTCCCGGATGGTTTCGGGCGACAGGCCCTCCTCCTGACGGGCGACCTCCTCCATCTCCGGCGTGATCTTGCCCGCCTTCGCGTAATCGACTTGACTGTAAAGCTCCATCTGATCTTTCCTCCTTTTTAATTAAAAATCCCCCAAACCCCAACGATCAGGGCCTGGAGGATTTGCCTTCTCCACCAGACGTTCCTGCTGGCAGGCCTTCTGGCTTCCCCGCCCCTTCGGCCGCCTTCCCGTGCCGGAGCGGCACAGTGGCGTCTTGGCCGGAAGGTTCCCCGCCTTATAAAAGGGAGGGGACCAGGGTTACAGCGGTGGGTCCGCGCCGGACTTTCACCGGTCTTTCCTCTTCGTCCAATCTGTTTGGACACCAGCGGAACAACTCGATACTCGCGCCTACTCGATATCCCATGTCGCCGTGCTTGTCAAGCCCCGGTATTCCGCCGCCGGACCGATCGTGAAATATGGATTCCCACGGCTGCTGACTTGAGCGTGGGGGAGCTTTTTGATAATGGACGTAAAACAACTCTTGGATGGAGGCATGGAAGTGGAAGAAAGCGGACGTGGGTTGATTCGCGGGCTGGGGCTGTTGGGTATCATTGCCTTGGGAGTCGACAACGTCATCGGAGGAGGAATTAACTACATCTCGGTGCAGATCCAGGACAAGGTGATAGGCATCGGGAACCTGCTCCCCCTCGTGATGATCATCGGAGGAGGCATCGCCTTCTTTATCGCATTGAACTACTCCTATCTCGGCTCCGCCATGCCCCGGGCGGGAGGGGAGTATGTCTGGGTCAGCCGGGGCTGGAAGGGAGTGATGGGGTTCTTGTCCTCCTTTTCGTTTTGGCTGGCCCAGTGCGCGGCGGCGGGGGCCATCGCCTATTTCGATCCGAGTTTTCTCGGAACGTTCTTCAATCAGATCGGTTTCACCGCCGTCGGAAAATGGATGACTTCCCCTGCAGGCACGCTCATTGTCGGTCTTGGGATCATCTGGTTGGTCTGGCTGATCCATATCAGCAGTATCAAGACGGTGGCATGGACGTCGATCGTCTTTATGGTCCTGATGTTCGCGGGCGGTTTCTTCATCGTCTACTACGGCTTTGCCACGTCACCTCCCGCGTATGCCGCGGCGCTCAAGACCCACGGCATCGACATGCACCATTACGTCGAGATCGGCGCGCGCCACGCCCGGTCGGTTCAAGGAACCGATTTCCCCAAGGCCCTGTTTATCATGTTCTTCTCCTTTGTGGGGTTTACCGCCATGTCCCAGGCCGCCGGGGAGACGAAGAATCCCAAAAGGACCCTGACCCTCGCCTTTCCCATCGTCGTGGTTGTGATTACGGTTTATTTCGTTCTCTACACCGCGGGTGTTTACCACGCAGTTCCGTGGCAATATATCCTCGGTCTGCTGGAGTCGGGGCGCACCTCGATGGTGAACGGGCCCGCCCTCCTGGGATACGTGATGCCGAAGGCGGTCGCGGCCTTCGTGTCCCTGATGGTCGCCCTGGCCCTCTTCAATGACCTGCCGCCCGTCTACCAGACCCTGACGAGGCTCTTCTATTCGTGGAGTATGGACGGAATTATCCCCGGGTGGGCGGGCAAGACGAACAGAAAGGGGGTTCCGGCGATATCCATCACCTTCAACGCTTGTATTGTTTCTCTCTTTTTTCTGCTGACCCTCTGGTTCGGGTGGGCCACAGAGATCGCTGTCACATCGACCGCGGCGCTGTTCATGTACGTGACGGTGGGGATCGCGACGATCGTTTTTGCGGATCACGCCCCGCGCTTGGCCGGCCAGTCCGCCCTGAAGCGGAACACCCTCGTCTTTTTCAGCGCCATGATTGCCATCATGATCCCCTCTTGGCTCTTCATCGAGGGGATCCTGGTCAACCTCCACAAGGCCTGGTACCTGCAGTCGTTCGTGCAGTGGATCATCGTCATGGCGCTGGGAGGCATCGTCTACGGCGTCGCCGTCTTGAAGGCGAAAAGACGGGGTGTGGCTTTAGAGGAGAGGTTCAGCCGGCTGCCTCGAGATTAAATGGCTTGTAAAAAAGGATTAGAAACTCCGATACTTTCAAGGAACCTCAAAATCGTTTTTTTTAGCGTCGTGTCGAGCCGGTTCCAAGTCTCCTTCAGAATTTCCGGAGGGATTTTCCCGTAAAAGGCCTCCGCAATGGCCCCCGTCATGGCGGCGATGGTATCGCTGTCCCCCCCAATGGAGATGGCGTTCCGGATGGCGTCTTCGAAACCTTCGGATTCGAGGAAAGCGACGACGGCCTGGGGCACGGATCCCTGGCAGCTCACATCAAAAGAATACGTTGGACGGATGGCCTCGAGCGTGAAGTTGAGGTCGTATCCGAAACGGTGAGAAACGAAGGTCTTGATGTCCGCTTTGGATGCGCCGGTCCGGGCAAGAAAGGTTGCCGCGGCGATGGCTTGGGCCCCCTTGATCCCCTCCGGGTGGTTGTGGGTGACTTTGGCGGAGCGTTCGGCCTCTTGGAGGACCTCTTCCAAGGAGTCGAAAGCCCAGGCGACGGGAGACACCCGCATGGCCGAGCCGTTTCCCCAGCTTTCATAAGGGTCCTCAATGAGTCCTTCCGCCCACAACTGGAACCTTCCCCCGTAACTACGGTTGGGATACGCCTTGAAAAAGCGCCTGTAGGCCTTGGTGTAATCTCCGCCTACAGACAGGACGTGCGCCGTGGCACAGGTAAGGACGGTATCGTCTGTGAAAACGCTGGAATCTGTGAATAGATCGAAATTTTTACTTTTATGGTTATGAAACTCGAACCGGCTTCCGATGATGTCCCCAGCGATGGCTCCGATCATTTTTATTCCTCTGTCGAAAGTTTCCTTACCTTGCGTAAAGTAAAATATAAAAACCGACAAGTAAAGCCTTGAGCCCATCAGTTTTGTGTTCCGGTTTAAAATTCTCTTGTGACGGACGTTGCGGCGTGATAGGGAAAAGACATGGTTATTGATAAGGTCGGACCTATTAAAAACGGATTTTATGCACTGGGACATGCCAGCGTGCCAGTGTACTTGATGGATGGAAAATTCCCCGCCCTTTTTGACGCGGGTTTTGTTGGGTTGTCTCACCTCTACATTCAGGCCATCAAAGAGGTATTGGGGGAAAGAACTCCCGTGTATCTCTTCTTGACCCACGCCCACTGGGACCACATCGGATCAGCGGGGATTTTCAAGAGAACTTGGCCTGATATGAAAATCGTGGCCTCCCGGATAACCCGTGAAATACTGGCGAGACCGGGGGTTATCGACCGTGTGATCAGCCTGAATCAACAGGCCCTCGACGCCCTGAGGGAATGGGGTGTCACCCCGTTTTACGAAGGACCTTTCATTCCTTTCGAGATCGATGAGATCCTCGGATCTTCCAAGTCTTATCCCGTGGCCAGCGATGCCACGGTGGAATGGTTCGCTTCCCCTGGACACACGCGTGATTTTACCGTCTATTGGATTCCTGAAAAAGGGATCCTTATCGCGTCGGAGGCGGCGGGGTGTGATAATGTTCCCGAATTTCTCGTCGATTATGATGTTTATGAGGGAGGCATCAAAAAATTTATAGACCTCGATCCGCGCGTGCTGTGCACGGGGCACCTGCTTGTTTTGACGGGGAGTGATGTCCGGGAATATCTGACCAGGTCGTGGGAAACCGCGGAAGAATACAGGCGATTTGTGGAGGAGCGCCTTGAGAGAGGTGAGTCTGTGGATGAAATCATCGAGCAAATCAAGGGGATAGATTGGGACGAAAAGCCCTTTCCCAAGCAGCCCCTGGAGGCTTATCTTCTCAATACGAGGCAGCGTGTTCTGACCTTGAAGGAGCGTTGGGAAAAAGGATTGTCCAATCGGAAATCTTGAAGGATCTGGTTAGTAGGGTGTATCTTTTAATAATTAAAGACCTTGATGATGAACCGTTTTTGGATGAAATGATAATTAATGGACACTTCGATAAAGAATATCTTTTGATTAAGAAAGGTTACCGCTTATTGTCTTGACAATGTCTCCAATGCGTGATAACAAGGCAGTGAATGAAGGTTTGAAGGCGTTAAGCCCCGTAATTATTAAATAGTTCAGGAGGGCATAATGGCATGGAATATATGTTTGGTCTCAGATAACGAAGCCATACAGCACCTTTTTACAAGAACGTTTGTAGAAAGAAGCGATATTTCCCTGAAATTTTGTGCCACGGCGGAAGAGGCAATGAGAGAGGCTTCGAGAGATTCTATCCATCTTATGATTGCCTCCGTGACGCTTCCTGACAAAGATGGGTATGATCTCTGTCAGGAACTGAAAGAGGAAGTCAAGGTAGATTTCCCTGTCCTCCTGATCGAAGACATCTTTGAAGATATTGATCTGGACCGCTGCCTGGAAGTCCAGACCGATGGGTTTATCGCGAAGCCCTTTGAGGAAGCACTCATCGCGGAGAAGGTTGATGAGGTGTTGCAGACCATTGAGAAGGAGACTCCCCAAAAGGTTGAGGAAGAGGAACTGAAGGAGATGACCTCTTTGCCGGAAGAGGAGGTCCCGGTATCAGCCATGTTGTCCGCGGAAGAAGAGGAAGAGGGCATCATGGAGCTGACTGAGTTGGTTGAGGACGAGGAGACTGCTCCAGCGCTGGAGGAGGCTCCGGCGGAGAAGGAAGAGGTGCCGCCTTCCATTGCCGCGGCCCTTGAAGAGAGCGTGAGCGAGATGGAGAAGATGGAGGCCATGGAGGCGGAAACGCCGGATGAAGAGGGGATGGAAGAAGTGTCTCCGGAAGAGCCCCTGCCAGAGGAAGCTGAACCTGTGACTCCTGCCATGAGCCGTGAAGAAATTGAAAAGATGGTAACGGAAACCGTGGAACAAGTGGTCCAGAAATCCCTCGAGGAGAAACTTCCCGGTATCTTGCGTGAAAGCCTAGCCAAGATGTTCGCGGAATTGTCCGGCACGCTTAAGTAAAACGTTTCCCTCGCTCCTGTTTTTTTTGAAAAGAGTAGCTTCACGATCTTTCCTAAATAGCGTAGGGTGAAAAGATAAGATTTTATTGATCGGAGTCTCCTTTGACTCCAAGGAAAAATCTTGTGATAATTCCCGCCTTGAGGAGTAGAAACTCCACCAACAATTTTTCTTGACAGCCAAAATCCGGCCGTCTAATGTTTGTTAAAAACTGAGCAAATATAGACAGGAGATTTGAAATGCGTTCGGATGAAGCCCCAAAGATTTTGACGAGTTTACCGGGCGAAAAGGCCCGGGAGGTTTTGGACAAAGATGATCGTTATATTTCCAAGTCCTACACTCGGGGCTATCCCTTGGTTGTGAAACGGGCCTGGGGGACCCATATCGAAGACGCGGACGGGAATCTCTTTCTCGATTTCACCTCTGGGATCGCCGTGTGCAACACGGGACACTGCCATCCAGAGGTGGTTGCAGCCATCAAGAAACAGGCGGAGATGCTCATTCACATGTCGGGAACCGATTTCTACTACCGTCCCCAGGCGGATCTGGCGGAGAGGTTGGCCCACATTACGCCGGGAACGCCGGATAAGCGGGTTTTTTTCTGCAATTCCGGGGCGGAATCCATCGAGGCTGCCTTGAAACTGGCTCGATACCATACCAAACGACAGCGCATCATTGCCTTCCTTGGGGCCTTTCACGGACGGACCATGGGAGCCCTTTCCCTCACGGCGAGCAAGGCGGTGCAGGAGAAGGGATTTGCACCTTTGGTGCCGGGTGTTTCCCATGTCCCGTATGGCTACTGCTACCGGTGTCCCTACAACCTGACGCCCGATTCCTGTGATACCTTCTGCGTAAAGTGGATTGAGGAGGATCTCTTCCGTCGGGTGATTCCCCCGGAGGAGGTAGCGGCCATCTTCGTGGAGCCCATCCAGGGCGAAGGTGGGTACGTGATCCCTCCCGTTGATTTTCACCGCAAACTCCGAGCCCTCTGTGATCGTTACGAGATCCTCTACGTGGCCGACGAGGTGCAGACGGGAATGGGCCGGACGGGGAAGATGTTTGCCTTGGAGCACTTCGGGATCGAACCGGATATCATGACGCTGGCCAAGGGGATTGCCTCTGGAATGCCACTGGGGGCCATGATTTCTAAGAGCACTGTGATGAACTGGGTCCCGGGTTCTCATGCCTCCACATTTGGTGGGAACCCGGTCTCCTGCGCGGCGGCCCTCAAGACGATTGATCTTCTGGAAAATGGTCTGGTGGAGAACGCCCGGGTCGTAGGTGCGTATCTCAAGTCGCAGCTTGAGCTGCTTCAAAATCAATATGAACTAATTGGAGATGTCCGAGGATTGGGCTTAATGGTGGGCGTGGAACTGGTGAGGGATCGTGAAAAGAAGACCAAGGCGATTAAGGAGCGAGACGCCCTGATTCAAAAGTGTTTCAGACGGGGTTTACTCCTGCTCGGATGTGGAGAGAATACGGTCCGCATGATCCCTCCCCTGGTTATTTCCAAGGAAGAGGTGAGCCGAGGGCTGGAAATCTTTGAGGCATGCCTGGGTGAAATAGAGAAGGGGGATTTTTGAAATTTTCCCAGGTGCGTTTGTTGACTTTTATCCCGTTATAAATTAGGTATAGCGCTATATGTACCCATGTCATATCAAGTATTGGAGGAAAAAATGGCGAACACGAGCCTGATAGGCAAAAGCATGGTCCGGACGGATTCCCTTGCCAAGGCGA
>JAOZMY010000013.1:22171-38045 GCA_029934085.1 bacterium
AACACGAGCCTGATAGGCAAAAGCATGGTCCGGACGGATTCCCTTGCCAAGGCGACGGGGCAGGCCCAGTATACGGCGGACCTGAAGCTGCCGAGGATGCTTGTGGCAAAGGTTCTACGGAGTCCACTGCCCCATGCCCGGATACTGAACATCGATACCTCGAAGGCCGAACGTCTCAAAGGGGTCAAGGCGGTCATCACGGGGAAGGACGGTTATGAGGTAAAGTGGGGTGTGTTTCCCTATACCCAAGACCACGCCATGATCCCGACGGACAAGGTCCGGTATATTGGGGAAGAGGTTGCCGCGGTTGCCGCGGTGGACGAAGAGACGGCTATGGAGGCCCTCTCTCTCATCGAGGTGGAATACGAGGAACTCCCCGCGGTTTTCACCGTGGAGGAGGCTATGAGGGAAGGAGCGCCCCTCGTCCACGACCAGTACAAGAACAACATCAACGTTCATGTTCATATCGATGTGGGGGATGTCAAGAAGGCCTTCAAAGAGGCGGACATCGTTCTGGAGGATACCTTCGAGGCCGCCGGTGAGATGTACGGCATGTTGGAACCCTATGCGGTCCTGGCCCATTTCACGCCAGACGGATATCTGGACATCTGGATGCCCAACGCGGGACCCCACGTGCGGGCCAAGGCATTGTCCAATCTGCTGCGGTTGCCCTTGAACAAGATCCGCGTGCACCATATCAACAGTGGCGGGGCGTTCGGAGGACGCTCGGAGATCTCTCCCGGAGATTTTGTCGCGTCCCTTTTGACTATCAAATCCGGAAGACCCGTCAAGCTCGTTTACACCCGTGAGGAGACCTCCATCGCCACGCGCCAGGTGCACGATATCAAGGCCTCCATCAAGACGGGGGCCAAAAAAGATGGGACGATTATCGCCAAGGAGTTCAAGGTCTACTACAATGGGGGCGCCTACAGCAGCACGGGCCCCATTGCCACGTCGATCCCCTTTTACGTTTACGAAGAGACTTACCGGCTTCCGAATCTTGTCTATGACGGCTATCGGATCCTCACCAATCGCCCCATCCGTGGCATGTACCGGTGTCACGGCCGCGCTTTCCTGGCAGGCAACGCCATGCACATGGACAAGATCGCCGAGGAGTTGGGCATGGATCCCATGGATATCCGGCTCAAGAATGGAATCCGGACTGGCGAGGTCACGGCTACGGGATCGAAGATTATCAGCTGTGGATTGGAAGATACCATCAAAGCCGCAGCCAAGAAGAGTGGCTGGAAAAAGAAACGGGGGAAACTTCCCCCGTATCGTGGAATCGGCATGGGTTCCATCGCCATTATGTGCGGGTTCCCCATGGGGTTCCGTTCGGGGTCATCCGCGTATATCCGCGTGAATGAAGACGGTGCGGCCACTATTGTCAGTGGTGTGGTGGACAACGGGCAGGGTAATGAAAGTATGATGGTTCAGATCGCCGCCCACACCTTGGGGATTCCCATGGAGTCCGTGAACCTGGTCTGTTCCGACACGGAAGTGACTACCCACGATCCAGGCGCCTATTCCCAGGCGGCCGCCTTTGTCACGGGCAACGCCGTTCGCCTGGCTGCCGAGGATGCACGGGACAAGATCCTCACCGCTGCGGCCGAGTATATGAAAGTGGACAAAGAAGAGCTGGCCCTGAAGGATCGGATGGTCTACGTGAAGAAGGATCCGGACAAGGCCATCAAGCTGACCCGGGCGGTCCGTTACGCCATGTCCAAGGGACACCACATCCAGGGCTACGGCACCTATATCCCTAAGATCAGCTTCGAACGGGAGTGGGTGAAAAATCCCTACGGCCAGATGGCGGGAACCTTTTCTTACGGCACCTCCATTGCTGAACTGGAAGTCGATCCCGAGACGGGGATTGTCAAACTGTTGCGGATGGTGGTGGCCCATGACTGCGGGAATCCCATCAATCCCATGGCAGTCGAGGGGCAGTTGGAAGGCTCCGTGGCGATGGGAGGCACGGCTACCATCCTGGAGGAGCACGTCTGGGACGGAGGTCTCCAGTTGAACAGCGATTTCCTCGAATACAAGATGCCTCTCTCTGTGGATATGCCTGATATCGATCCCATCCTCATCCAGTCCATGGATCCGGAAGGACCCTACGGGGCCAAGGAGGGGGGACTGACCATCTCCATGAGCGCGTACAAGGCCATTGCCAATGCCTTCTATGATGCCACGGGGGTCTGGTTGAAGGAGTTTCCCTACACACCGGACCGGGTTTTAAAGGCGCTCGACGCAAAGAAAGCCAAATCATAAAGGCGGAGTGAACGATGAAATTACCTGAATTCGAATATTTCAGTCCGAGAGACATTCCATCAACGCTGGAGTTGCTCGCCATTCACGGAGCTCAGGCGGCGCTCTTAGCGGGGGGAACGGATCTCCTGGTGCGAATGAAACAACAGCTTGTTTCTCCCGGTGTTGTCATCAACTTGAAGGACGTGGAAGAGTTGAGGGGGATCAAAAAGCAGAAGGACAACTCCCTCTTTATAGGATCGTTAACGCGGCTGACCGATCTGCTGGAATCGTCCGTCATCCGGAAGAAATATCCGGGGCTCTATCAGGCCGTTGAGGCAGTATCCGCCCCACCTCTCCAGAATATGGGAACGGTGGGGGGAAATCTCGTGCAGGAAACCCGTTGTCTCTATTACAATCAGACCGCCATGTGGCGGCGTTCTAAGCCGGTCTGCTTCAAGGCGGGAGGCTCGGTTTGCAACGCGGTCAAGGGAGGGAAACACTGCTTTGCCATGTATCAGGGGGACCTTGCTCCCATGCTCATCGCCCTGTCGGCCCAGGTGGTCCTTTCCCGTAAAGGTGAAAGCCGAACCATCCCCCTTGAGGAGCTCTATACTGGCAAAGGGAAAATGCCCATCAAAAAGGATGCGGATGAGCTGCTGGAAGGGGTGATTCTCCCGGCACCCGACAAGAATACCATCTGTCGTTACGAAAAACTCCGCATACGTCAGGCCCTCGACTATCCCCTCGTGGGCGTGGCCGTCTGCATGACACTTTCCGGTGACGGAAAGGTGTGCGAGACGGGCCGTCTGGTCCTCACGGCGGTGGGAAGCGGGCCGGTCATCGCGGACGACAACAAACTGATGAAGGGCGCAAAGATCTCAGAGGACTGGATAGAAAAACTTGCCGAGGCGGCCTATAAGGCGGCGAAGCCCGTGCCCAATGTCCTGACCCCTCCGGCTTATCGGAAACGGATGGCCAGGGTTTTAACGCGCCGCGCCCTGAACAAGGCGTTGGAAAATTAACGTGCCTACGAAGACGTAAGATTTGATGAGGAGATAAAGAATGAACTTGATTCCCATAACCTTGCTGGTGAATGGAGAGCCCTACAATCTGGCGGTTCCTCCCAATAAGACGCTGCTTGAGGTCCTTCGAGACGACCTGGAGCTCATGGGAGCCAAAGAGGGATGTGGTGTGGGAGCCTGTGGGGCCTGCACGGTTTTGATTGACGATGTGCCTGTTCGGTCCTGCCTAACCCTTGCCGTGGATGTGCAGGGATTGTCCATCACCACGATCGAGGGACTGGCGGAAGGCCATGAGATCCACCCGGTTCAGGAGGCCTTTATTGAGCGGCACGCCATTCAGTGCGGCTTCTGTTCCTCTGGGATGATCTTGACGGCCAAGGCCTTCCTGGACAAAAAGAAACGTCCGAAGAAGGAAGAGATCAAGAAAGCCATCTCCGGGAATATCTGTCGCTGCACTGGATATACAAAAATCGAGGACGCCATCGCCGTTGCGGCAAAGAAGATGGCGAAAAGGTCGAAGTAGCCGCATCGGAGTCTTGCTGGGACTTGATCTCATAAACGAGGGGTAAGCACGTGAAGATTGAAAAGATCGATCATCTCTGTTTCGCCGTGGAAGACCTGGATGAGGCTGTGAAGAAATATGAAGACACCTTGGGATTGACGCCAGATCTCTACTACGTGGAGGAGAGTGAAAAGATCCGGGTGGCGCGGTACAACGTGGGGGAGGTGGCTATCGAGCTGATGGAGTCCACTTCGCCGGACGGAGAGGTGGCCAAGTTCATCCGACGGCACGGAGAGGGATTCTATCTTATTTCTTACAAGGTGGATGATGTGGAGAAGAGCCTCCAGGAACTTAGCAAGAGGGGTAAAAAGCTTATCGACAAAGAACCCCGCCTGATGCCGGGGATTCGGTACGCCTTTCTGGAACCCCCGCAGAGACTGATGGGGACCCTCGTGGAGATTATTGAGGGAGAGTTGAACTTCGAATCAGAGAATTAAAAATGATTTACCGGCTGTTCTTGTGTAGTCATAGAATAAAATAAAAGGGAGGAGAGGATGGAAATATTTGAGGCCATAAAAGGGAGGCGGAGCTGTAGGGATTTCCTGCCGGACCCGATTCCAGAAAAAACTATTGAGAAGATCCTCGAGGCGGCCATCTGGGCACCCTCGCCCTTGAACAGCCAGCCGTGGTCGTTCTACGTCATTACCAACGAGGAGATCAAGGACAAGATTTTCAACGAGACCGTCCGTTGCAAGGAGTGGGCCCTCGAAGTGAGCGGATGGAAATGGCTGGGTGGATATGACCCCGGGTTTCTGAAACAGGCTCCCGTGATGATTGCAGTGGTGGCGAATCCGAAGGGTACGGGAGTTGACATGTTCCAGGAAGAGGGGAACATGGGATATCTCCAGGCCTGTGCGGCGGCCATCCAGAACATGCATCTCGCTATCCATGCCTTAGGGTTGGGTAGCGTCTGGTTTACCTTCTTCGACAAACAGCCCATGCGAGAGATCCTCGGCGTAGAGAAGGATCGGGTGCCTCTTGCCATCGTCTGTCTCGGCAAGATTGCCAAGGAGCCGGCCCCCATGCCGCGGAAGGGGCTGGACAAGAAGGTGACCTACCTGAAATAGGTTTTTTTCTCCGTCTAACTCAGATTTTTTTATTGTCTCGGGCGGCGCGTGTGGTTTGCGTGCCGCTTTTTCTCTTGTTACTTTTGACCTTTGAACTTTGCCTTTTACATGTCCTCTAAATCTCTTGACAATGAGCCGCCCCTTTGGATATAAGTTAACGCGTGTTCAATAAAGTGCGGGTTTTTTCAGTTCGCCATAAAAAAACGTTCAAGGAGGAATGTCAATGCAGGTAATTGTCGTAGGTGGTGCCGGAACCATGGGCCAGGGTGTGGCCCGGGATCTCATCAAACAGGATAAAATCACGAAGGTGACACTTGGGGATATCGTAACCGATCCGAACAGGCTTCAGGAGAAGCTTCGCGCGAGTGACAAGGTTTCTCTTATTAAAATTGATGTAAACGATCACGATGGCCTGGTTGAGGCCATCAAGGGGAACGACGTGGTCATAAATACCGCGGGGCCTTTCTACAAAACGGCGGTGGCCGTGGCCCGAGCGGCCGTAGAGGCGGGAGTCAACTACATCGACATCTGCGACGATTATGAGGCCGTTCCCATCCTTTTCTCTTCCGACATCGACGAGGCCGCCAAGAAGGCGGGGGTAACCGTCCTGACGGGCATGGGTTCCGATCCGGGGACGAACAACGTCCTGGTCCGCTGGTACGCGGACAAACTGGACCAGGTGGAGGAGATCAAACTCTTCTGGGTAGTGAGCATTGCCGAGCTTCATGGGGCTGCATGGGATCACAGCCTCCACATGGTCACAGGGGAACTTCCCCAGTACATCGACGGGAAGCTCGTTCACGTGGAAGGGGGGACCGGCGAGGAGACGGCCACGTTCCTCGATCCGCTGGGAACCTGCGTGATGCGCTACGTGGGGCATCCCCAGCCCATCACCATCCCGAAGTATATCGAAGGAGTAAAAAACGTTATCATCAAAGGGGCTCTCATTCCGACATGGGTGGACGAACTGATCAAGGAGCAGAGGGACACCGGTTTCCTGAGCACGGAGCCGGTCGAGGTGAAGGGAACGAAGGTGGTACCTTACGATCTGACCTTGAAGATGTGGGAAAAGATTCCCGAGGGCAGGGACAACGGTCCTCAGGCCTCCGGGTTGAAGGTTATCGTGAAGGGGATCCGGGGTGACAACCGGGTGACCTATACCGCCGACATGGTGGGACGGATGGCACCGGGGACGGGGCTTCCCGCCTCCATCGCCGCGTTGATGATGGATGACGGCTATGTGACGGTGAAGGGCGTCGTGGCGCCGGAAGGGTGCATCGACCCGGAGAAATTCCTCTCCGAATTCATTAAACGGGGCGCCAGGATCCACCAGACGGAAACCGTTGAATCCCTGTTGAAGGTTTGAAAGGAGCATAGCTTATGAAAGAGACCGATAAACTCAATCTGACAAAAAGCCTTGAGCTTTATGAAGAGGCGAAAACCCTGATCCCCGGTGGGGTGCTGGGTGCGAGAAAACCCACCGACTTCATCATGGGGGAATACCCAATCTTCATCACGGAGGGGAAAGGGGCCCATTTCAAGGACGTGGACGGGAACGAATATATCGATTTCCTCTGCGGGTACGGTCCCATCATACTCGGCTACCGGGAAGAAGAGGTGGACAATGCCGTCATCGAACAGATCAAGAACAAAGGGTTTTGCTTCAACCTTTCGCAGCCCTTTCAGAACGTGCTGGCGGAGAAGGTAAAGGAGCATATCCCCTGCGCGGAGATGAGCATCTTCCTGAAGACCGGGTCGGACGCCACGACGGCGAGTATCCGTATTGCCCGGGCCCATACGGGTCGGCTCAAGGTGATGCGGTGTGGTTACCATGGATGGCACGACTGGTGCGTGGAGATGAAGGGCGGGATACCGGAGAAGTTTTACGAGGACGTCTATGGATTCCGTTACAACGATCTCGACCAGTTGGAAGACCTGATGAAGCAGCACGGCGACCAAACGGCGGCCATCATCATGACCCCCTTCGGACATCCTCTGCACCAAAAGATGGAGGAGCCGAAACCAGGATTCCTTGAGGGCGTGCGGGCGCTGGCAGACAAGTACGGTGCGGTCCTCATCTACGACGAGATCCGAACCTGCTTCCGAATGAGCATGGGAGGGGCGCAGGGCTACTATGGGGTAACCCCTGACCTGACAATCCTTGGGAAAGGGATGGCCAACGGCTACGCCATCAGCGTCGTGACGGGTAAGAAAGAGATCATGATGGCAGCGGCTTCCGAGCTTTTCATTTCTTCCACCTTCTTCCCCAACAGCCTGCCTTATATCGCCGCATTGAAGACGATTGAGATACTGGAGCGGGACAAGGTCCTCGACCACATTTGGGAAAAAGGTGGACGGTTCCTTAAGGAGATCCAGGCGGTCATTGACAAATACGACGTGGGAGCCGAGCTGAGCGGTGTGGCACCCATGTTCTTCATCACCTTCAATGTGGGTGAGGACGGCAACCGGCAGCTCCGGAGAGAAAGGCGGCAGGCCTTTTACACCGAGCTCATCCGGAAGAAGTTCTTTTTCACCCCGCACCATCACGCCTATATCTGTTACCGACATACGGAAGAAGACCTGAAGAAGACGATCCAGGCCATCGACGAATCCCTTGCGTATGTGCAGGAGACGTATCCGGGGTAGATCTTTGAAGCCCGGGGAACCATCCGGCTCCCCGGGCTTTTTGTTTTGGGAAGGATGGAACATTGAAATGTGGATCTCGCATGGTGGCCGTGAAATCTCTCATGGCGTTCGGTATAGGCATTGCGCTGGCCGTTTTCCTATGTTGTGTTGGCGTTTCTTTCTCAAAGACTCTTCAGAACTCAGCGGATAAGGCCAAGATGGAGATGGGAAGAGGCATCAAAACCGCCGTGTTCGCTGGGGGATGTTTCTGGTGCCTGGAGGCAGTGTTTGACGAGCTTCCTGGAGTGGTGGAGGCGGTTTCCGGTTATACGGGAGGGCATGTGCCGAATCCCACCTACAAGCAGGTTTGTTCGGGGAAGACCGGGCACTACGAGTCCGTCCGAATCAGGTATAATCCCCGGAAGATCGCCTACGAGCGCCTGCTGGAGGTCTTCTGGAGAAACATCGATCCCACAGACCCGGGCGGCCAGTTCTACGACAGGGGGAGGCAGTACCGGACCGCTATCTTCTATCTGAATGAATCTCAAAAATTCCTTGCCGTGGAGTCGAAGAAGAGACTGGAGGCGGCGGGGATATTCAAGAAGGAAATCGCGACGGCCGTTCTCCCGGCAAAAGAGTTCTATCCTGCGGAGGACTATCACCAGAATTACTACAAAACCTGTCCCCTGAGGTTCGAGTCCTACCACCGCGGATCGGGTAGGGTCAGTTACAAGGAGAAGGTTTGGAGTAAACATCCGCGTTTCAGGCTCTTCCCGGAGAGGCAGCGCTACTGGCTTGGTTATGAGAAGCCGTTGCGAAAGGTTCTGAAGAAACGGCTGACCGCGCTGCAGTTCAAAGTGACCCAGGAGAATGGGACGGAGTTCCCCTTCAAGAACGCATATTGGAACAACCATCGAGAGGGGATCTATGTGGACGTGGTTTCCGGAGAACCCCTGTTCAGCTCTCGGGACAAGTTTGATTCCGGAACGGGGTGGCCCAGCTTTACAAAACCCCTCGAGGCGGCGAATATCGTCGAGAAGTCGGATGATTCTTATGGAATGCACCGGATCGAGGTCCGAAGCCGTCATGCGGGTTCGCACTTAGGACACCTGTTCCATGACGGCCCCCCGCCGACGGGCGAGCGGTATTGTATCAACTCTGCGGCATTGTTCTTCATCCCGAAGGAACGTCTCGTGGCCGAGGGCTACGGGGCGTATCGAAGTCTGTTTGCCGAAAAACAATAACCCATTAAAATAGTTATGGAATTGCCGCTATAAAACCTCGGTAATCCGTGGGGAAAGCATTTGGCGGATCGATGCGGAATGGGTCGGTTTTCTGGCGCACTTGTATCGGGATGTAATTGGTGATATATATGATCTAAGTTTGTATCCTGTTTAGTGAGGTTTGGCTCATTTCTTCTCTGTTTTTACTGCGCGGATACCAAGGGAGAAAACGGATCAACGTTTCTTCACGAAGGGAAGGTTTATGAAAGTTTTATTGGTTTATCCTGAGTTTCCAGACACATTCTGGAGTTTCAAGCACGCCCTCAAGTTTGTTCACAAAAAGGCGGCCCAGCCCCCATTGGGTCTGCTCACGGTCGGGGCCATGCTTCCAAAAGACTGGGAGATTCGCCTCGTTGATATGAATGTGACGCGGCTTACGGAGAGAGACCTCCACTGGGCGGACTATGTCTTTATCAGCGCGATGATTGTCCAAAAGGCCTCGGTGAACGAGGTCATTTCGAGGTGCAAAAAAGTTGGAGTGAAGATTGCCGCGGGAGGTCCCCTCTTTACGAGTGAATATGATCAGTTCGAAGAGGTAGACCACCTGATCCTCAACGAAGCGGAGATAACCCTGCCCCCCTTCTTAAAGGATCTGGAAAAAGGTTGCCCAAGGCATATCTACCAAACCTCCGATTTCGCGGATATCAAGGAGACACCCGCGCCCGCGTGGAATCTTTTGGATATGAAGCGATACGCCGCCATGAGTATTCAGTTCTCCAGGGGATGCCCCTTTAATTGTGAGTTCTGTAATGTTACTGCCTTGTTTGGGCATCGGCCGAGGATAAAAGAGGCAAACCAGATCATTGCGGAATTGGATGCCATCTATAACCAAGGTTGGCGGGGACGGGTGTTTTTCGTGGATGACAATTTCATCGGGAACAAGCGATATCTCAAAAACGAGTTACTCCCGGCCTTGATTGATTGGCGAAAGGGAAAGAAAGGAATTCCTCTCAACACGGAGGCATCCGTGAATCTCGCCGATGATCCCGCGCTGATGTCCATGATGGTTCAGGCGGGTTTTGACACCGTCTTCATCGGGATCGAAACCCCGGATGAGGAGAGCTTGGCTGAGTGTAACAAAAAGCAGAATAAGAACCGAGATCTGGTTCAGAGTGTGAAAACGATCCAGAGGGCCGGGCTTGAGGTGCAGGCCGGGTTCATTGTGGGATTTGATCACGATACCCCTTCCATCTTCCAGAGACAGGTTGAATTTATCCAGAAAACGGGTATCGTCACGGCCATGGTTGGGTTGCTGCAGGCCCCTTTTGGGACGCCCTTGTATGAGCGTCTCAAGAAAGAGGGCAGACTGCTCGGTGACATGTCAGGGGATACGGATGGGACGACCAATATCATCCCCAAGATGGACCCCAACCTTTTGAAGGATGGATATCGTTACATCATGTCCCACATCTATTCACCCAGAAATTACTATCAGCGTGTGCGGGTCTTTCTGAGAGATTACAAGAAACCAAAGATCAACGTGCCGATCGATTTCCAATACGTCATTGCCTTCTTCCGCGCAAACATCCGCCTCGGAATTATCGGCAAAGAGCGTTTCCAGTACTGGAAGATGTTGTTTTGGACGCTGTTTCGCAAACCCAACCTGTTCCCGCTGGCCGTTACCTTTGCCATCTACGGCTACCATTTCCGTAAGGTTGCGAAGCTATAGACTCATACGTTTTGCGGACTAAAAGATTTTTTACGGATAATCCCTTTTCCCCTGGTTTGTGATCCCGGACGCATAGGCACGTTCCACTTCCTCAATGGGGATATGGAGCTGTTTGCTGATTTCCAAGGGGCGCATGCCCTTTTTTAAGAGATAGCGAATGGCTTCTTTTACGGTATCGGTCTGTTCCTGAACCGGCTCCGGAGATGGAGCAACCGGAGACTGCGCGACCTCCGTTTCGGGTTGCGGCTCCACCGGTTCAGGGGGCGCCGGTTTTCCCTCGGGGACCCCGGGTTTGGCCCCGAAGGCGTCGAGAATCTGCCGGGCCAGATCAATCTCCCTTTGAAGCCTTTCGATTGCCTCTTCCACCGATACGGGATGTCCCTCCGTAGCTTGTTCCGTCCGGGCTGGCACGCCGTGGAGGCGCAACTGCCGCAAAATCCACTTCTTCAGGAGTAACCGCTGTTTGTGCTCCCTGAAAAGGACGAAGAGGAGGAAGAGAATCAGAAGTATGAGGAAACAGTCGATAATGAGTTGAAAAAGGGGCCAGTTGAAAGATGATGCGTCCATCGAGTTACCTTTTTAAATGTTTAACGAGATCGTTTGAGTATTTTCTTTGTCCTTGACACGGTCTTTCCCATCGATTAACGTTTTCTGAATCTAACAAATTGTAGGAGAGTTACCAGGACTTGTCAAATGGGTTGCTTGGAATGTTGAAATCTATTGATGAAGGACCCTCGAGGGAATGATTGAAATTTACAGGGGAAAAGCAAAGGAATTCGACGCGGAGATTTCTTTTTCAGCACCGGTAGAGGCTTTGGAACGCCCCGGTTTCATACGGATTTTTGGGATCAAGGGGCAAGAAGGGAAACATCGGGCCTATATGCTTTCCCAACGTGCCTTGATCGATTTTGAGGAGGGGGCTCTGGAGGTAACGCTTGTTCCCTCCGGCGAGAGCATAGAGATCCATCATGACGATCAGGTGATTCCGTTGAAGAAGGGGTGCATGTTGGCCATGGACGGCGATCAGAATCTCTGTCTCCTCATCCACGAAGAGGTGCCCCTCAAGCAGATGCTTTCGATCCTCAACCGGGCGGCCGCGCGATTGATTCGGCTGGATGTTCCTTGAACCGGACGGTAGTATTTCATCGCCTCCGGGATAAGGGCTTTGATCCGCGCAATCCTGTTTTTGTCGAGGGGGTGGGTGGAAAGGAATTCCAAGGCGTGTTTGCCCTTCGATTCCTGAGCCATCTTCCCCCAGAAACTGAGGGCGGCATGGGGATCGTATCCCGCCAGGGCCATGAGGATGAGTCCGATGTGGTCCGCCTCGTATTCCTGGGTCCGGCTGTAAGGGAGTAGAACTCCCAGGTTTGCGGCGATCCCGTAAGCGGCATCAAAGGCTTGAGTGGCTTCAGGAGTTTGGATGTTTAGAGCTATCAAGGCAGCTTGTTCCCCCATCTTGGCCAGGAGGGACATACTTAGACGTTCCGCTCCATGACGGGCCAAGGCGTGGCCAACCTCGTGGGCGATAACGGTTGCCAGCTCCGACTCCGTCTCCGCATATTTGAAGATTCCCGTGTAGACAAAGATTTTCCCCCCCGGAAGGCAAAAGGCATTGGCCACATTCGGCTTGTCTATGACGTGAAACTCCCATTGAAAGTCCGGGCGGTTGGCGGCTCGAGCGATGCGTATGCCGACCCGGCGGACCAGGTCGTTGTAGTAGGGATCGTCGCTGAGCGGTTCTTTCTGGAGGATTTCCCTGGAGGCCTGGGCTCCCAGGGCGATCTCCTCCTGGGGGCTGATGAGCATCAACTGGCTACGTCCCGTGTATGGGGCTGTGGCACAGGCCGTGAGGAGGAAGAATAAAGAGAAAACAAGGCCGATTTTTTTTGCGGGATTCATGATGTCCATAAAGCCACCTCTTGTCGTAATCGTATTTTTAATATAACCTTTTTTGAGGAAGCTGACAAATTCTGAGCATTTTCCCATCCGGCTGGGCGAAACGCGTTTCTCTTGACAACCAGACAGGCATTCACTTATGATAGAAGTATCTATATGAGATATAAGTTATCGTATTACGATAATGTTGTGACGGGGGGAAGGAATGGCGAGAAATTTTGAACAAGTAGGAATCGTTGGCGCGGGATTAATGGGAAGTGGAATTGCCCAAGTGTGTGCCCAGGCGGGGATGCGGGTGGTGATGATGGACAAAGATCCGGAGGCCCTTGAAAAGGCGAAAAAGGATATCGCCTGGTCGGTGGGGAAATTTGTCGAAAAGGGAAAAATTGAAGAGGATAAAGAGACGGTCTTGTCTCGCATTTCTGTAGCCGCGGATCTGAAAGACATGAAAGATGTTCAGATCGTGATCGAGAATGTCTATGAGGATATCGACCTCAAGCGGGAGGTCTACAAGACCCTCTCTTCTATCGTGGGCAAGGAGACTCTTTTGGCAAGTGATACCTCTGCCATCCCCATCACCGAATTCGCCGCGGTGACACGTTATCCCGAACGGGTTCTGGGACTCCATTTTTTCAGCCCAGCCCAGATGATGCGGGCCGTGGAGGTTATTCGGGGCGTGACCACGAGTGACGAGGTCATGAATGACGGTGTTGCCTTTGTGGAGATGATCGGGAAAAAACCCATACGCGTGGAGCGGGACATCGCGGGGTTTCTCCTGAATCGGGTCAATTTCCCCAGTACGATTGAGGCGATTCGCCTCGTGGAGGAAGGAATTGCCACGGTAGCGGAGATCGATGAGGGGATGCGGCTCGCCTTCGGGCGTCGAATGGGGCCGTTTGAAACCGGAGATATGGTGGGCCTGGATGTCATGATGAAGGCCATGATGTCCACGTATGAAGAGACGAAGGACATGAAGTTTTATCCCCCCGTTTTGATGCAACGGAAAGTAACGGCAGGTCATTTGGGGATCAAGACCCGTAAAGGATGGTATGACTACAACGAAGACGGCACGAAAAAGATCTGAGGCTTCCGTGTCTTCCGGCGGAATCCATCACTTGAAGTCCCTGGAGAAGGGCTTGGCTCTCTTGGAGGCGTTTGGCCCGGAAACCCAGGCCATGACGCTGACGGAGCTTTCCCAGCGATGTGGCTTTCATATCTCCACAGTCCAGCGCCTCACGGCGACACTCTGCCGATTGGGATATCTGAAGAGGGATCATGCCAAACGCTACCATCTCGGTCTCAAAGTTATTAAACTGGGATACCGGGTGACGCAGAGCATGGCTTTGAGGACCTTTCTCCTCCCGTATCTTCGCGATTTGTTCGAGGAGATCGATCAAACGGTCAACCTCTTTCTGCTCGAAGGGGATGAGGTTGTTATCGTGGAACGAATCGAAAAACGGCAGATTCTTCAATACAACCTTCACACAGGATCAGGGCTTCCCCTCTATTGCACCGCCGCAGGGAAAGCGATCCTCTCTCACATGGAAGAGGAATGGGTAAATGCCTTTTTGGAGAGGGTTAATTTTAAGGCGTTTACGCCCCATACCCTCACGACGCCTCAGGCGCTGAAGGAGGCCTTAAAGGTTTCGAGGGAACAGGGGTACGCCGTCAATATCCAGGAGTTGGCGCTGGGCGCCTGTGCCGTGGGTGTGGCCTTTTTTGACAAGACGGGGATTCCCTGTGGCGCCATCAGCGCGGCGGCTCCTGCGCAATTTTTTAACATGGAGATGGTAAAAAGATACCTGGAACCCTTGAAGAGGACGGCCGGGGCCGCCTCACAATTCCTGGGAAATCACAAGGACTGAACGAGGAAAGATGATGGAAGATATTTCGGAGATTTTTTCGAAATCGCAGGATGAAATTCGCGCCATTCAGGATGATGGTGTTCGTCGGATGATGGCCCTCTGTGAGGTGGGACACGCTTATTATAGAGAGGTTTTTTCGGATAGGGGAATTCAGTTTTCGGATATCCGTAATATCGAGGATCTTGAACGGATACCCCCGACTTCGAAAGAGGATTACATGACCCGCCCGGAGGAGTTTGTCCTGAGGTTGCCGGAGGCCCCTTTATTTGAAAAGATTATCTACAACATGCTCTACACGACGGGGACGACGACGGGGAAGCCAACACCCTTCTATAATACAGCCCATGACTACTATGCCACCCTCATGATATCGAAACGCGTGGCACAGATTGTGGGATTGACACCCGAGGATACCATTGCTAATACCTATCCTCTCACCACGGTTCCGCATCTCACGTTTTTTGCGGCCTTCTGGTACGCGACGGTGATCGGGGCCCGTCTGGTGAGCACGCTGACGGGAACACCCAATCCAGAATTCCCGGTTACCAACTCCTCCAGGCACGCGGCGAAAATGGTGGAGACCTCCAAGGCGACGGTTCTGTGGGGAATTCCCAGCTTCCTCAGGCGTCTTTTGACCATCGCGGAGGAGATTGGGCTCGATTATCATCGAGTCCGCATGGCTGCCGTGGCGGGAGAGCCCTGTTCCCAAGGGCTCCGGGAGGATCTCATCCGTCGCCTGGAGAGACTTGGCGCGAAAACGCCCCATGTAAACAACCGTTTTGGGTTTACGGAGATCAGCACGGTACTGGTGGAATGCGATCGAGAGGGGAAAGGGGGATTCCACAACCCAGCCCCAGACCACTTCTTTTTGGAGGTGATCGATCCCGAGACAGGGAAGCGTCTCGAGGACGGGAAACCTGGTTACCTCGCGGTGACCCATTTAAATCGGCGGGGAACGGTCTTGCTCCGTTATCTCACGGGGGATATCGTGGTTTTGAGCCATGATCCCTGCCCTTACTGTGGCCGCCAGACCACACGGGTGGTTTCTCAACCCTTTCGCAAGAGCAGTCTCATCAAGTTCAAGGGGACCCTCATCAATCCGGAACCCCTGGTGAAGGCCCTTTCGGGGATACCCGAGATTGACGAGTTTCAGATCGTCTTTACGCGGCAGAACCCGGAGGATCCTCTTTCACCGGATCATCTTCAGATCAAGGTGGCAACGTCGATGGACGAGGCAGTCGCGCGTGAGAAGGTGATCGATATCTGCCTTCAAACCGTGGAGATGCGCCCGGAGATTCTTTTTGTTCCTAAAGATGACATCTACGATCCCGACAAGGGATTCAAGTCGAAACGGGTCGTGGATTTAAGAAAAATAGAGAACAAATAAACAAGAAAGGGGGGAGGAAAGATAAAATAGGTAAGGGGTAAAAGGTGGAAGGAGAAAGATAAGAGGCAAGAGGCAATGGGTAAAAAAAGGAATTATTAGCGCGCAGAGCGCGCATACCTATTACCCATAACCCCTAACCCATCACCTTAAACCGAACGAAGTGAGGTTTGAGACAACCAAAAGGGAGGTAAAAGGATGAAGAGATATTTGAAAGTCATCGGAATTGTAGCATTGATCGCCTGTGTCGG
>JAOZMY010000150.1 GCA_029934085.1 bacterium
CGAGCTTTCGAGGATTCCCTGCATCCGACGGATGTTAGAGGCAAAAACGGTGATGATAACACGCCCGGGGGTGTCTGCGAGGATCTTTTCAAGGCGATGTTTGACCGTTTGTTCGGATAAACTGAATCCCTCGTAATCCGCGTTGGTACTGTCTGACATCATGAGAAGGACGCCCTTGTCTCCGTAGTCGGCGAAGCGATTGAGGTCGATCATTCTATCGCCCAGGGGGGTTTGGTCGATCTTGAAGTCCCCCGTGTGAATGATAATCCCGAAGGGTGTTTCAATGGCAAGGCCGACGCCTTCGGCGATACTGTGATTGACCCCGATGAATTCAATGCTGAGATCGTTGATCTTCAGCACGTCCCTCGGTTTGATCGTTCTCAGGCGTGGTGTCTCCTCGAACTCGTACTCCTGGAGTTTTCTGTCCACCAGCGCCAGTGTGAAGGCGGTTCCATAGATGGGAACGTTGATCTCCTTGAGAAGGAAGGGGAGGGCGCCGATATGGTCTTCGTGGCCGTGGGTGAGGAGGATGGCCCGAACCTTTTCCTTTCTTTCGAGGATGTAGGTAAAGTCGGGGATGACGAAGTCGATTCCCAGCATGTATTCTTCGGGGAACATCAGTCCGGAATCGATGATGAAGATATCTTCACCGATTTCGAGGACCATCATGTTGCAACCGATTTCCCCTAATCCCCCTAAGGGGATGATTTTCATCTCTTGAGGTAATTTATCCATTTAATTAATTTCCTTTTGGATTCAATAGGTCTTGAAGGATCTGGAAGATCCTGGATTTGAGGTCTTCCTTGTCTCGAGTCTTCAGGCCTTTGGTTTCTACTGGATGGCCGAAACGTATAAAAGCGGTACGAGGGTGAACCCAAAACCTCCCCCTCGGCTTGATTTCAAAGGTCCCGATCAGAGCCGTCGGGACGATAGGGGCTTGGGACTTGATGGCCAGGACGAATCCCCCGTTTTTGAAGGGTAAAAGTTTTCCGTCTTCTGACCGAGTCCCTTCCGGAAAGACGATAACGGATACACCGTCCCTGATTTTTTGTGCGGCTTCGTTGAGGCTTTTGACGGCGTCCCGTGGATTGTCCCGGTTGATGGGAATATACCCGGCCCTTCGCATGGAGGGCCCGAAGATGGGGATCTTGAACAATTCCTCTTTGGCTACCCAGCGAAAGGGGACGGGAAGCCCCGCCAAAAGGACGAAAATATCGAAGGCGCTTTGATGGTTCGCCATGAAAACATAAGGAGTGTCAGGTTTGACGGCATCAACCTCTCCCTGGAGTTTGACCTTGACTCCCGCAAAAAAGAGGAGTGTTTTCGCCCAGGCGCGCGCGCATTGATGTGCGCTGTTACCGCCCGGGTCAAGGAATGAGGCGAACAGGGCCAGGATTGAAAATAGGATGGTGAAAACAACCAGCGCAAACCAGTAGAGAAAGGTTCGAATGATCCACATGACGCTTTTCAATCACTCGCCGAACTGTTTCCTCAGATTATCGAGGATGGCATGTACCTCCTCTTTGATCTGGCCATCGATGTCGTAGGGAGAAACCCCCTTTCTATCGGCCTCGAGAATCTTCGCGTTGTAATTCATCAGCCCCAGGATAGGAAAATCCGAGAGGTTTTCCACGATGACCTTTTGATCTTCTTCTGTCTGGATCTTGTTTCCCACAATGAAGACGCGTTTGATGCCAAGGTCGGAGGCGAGCTTTTTTATCTGCTGGGCTGTCTGGATACTCCGCATTCCCGGCTCCACGACCACGATGAAGGCGTCCACGTAGCCCGTGGATCCGCGGCCAAGGTGTTCAAGCCCCGCCTCCATATCGACGATGACCGTTTCGTTTCTCTGAATAAAGAGATGGCTCAACAGGTTCTTCAGGAGAACGTTTTCCGGACAGAAACATCCGCCTCCGCCTTGGGGAACACTCCCCAAGATCAGGAGCTTGACACCTTCATGTTCAATGCTGAATTTTTCCGGGATATCGTCTACTTTTGGATTTAATTTAAAGATAGACCCATATCCCCCTTTTTTCGTTTCCGTTCTTTCTTCTATGAAGTTCGTCATTTCGGCAAGGGGGGTGATATCACCCACTTTTTGGGGCGGAACTCCTACGGCCGACGCCAGATTGGCGTCCGGGTCCGCGTCGATGGCCAAAACGGTTTCATTCTGATCGGAGAGGGTTCTGGCCAGGACGCCGGCCAGGGTAGTTTTTCCTACACCGCCCTTTCCTGAGATTGCAATTTTCATCAATTCCTCCTCAATACTTGCAACCATTCATGATTGATGGTATTTTTCAATCAGTTTACGGTATTTTAAGTTGGGTGAAAGTTAACAATTCCTAACGTTTTTGTCAAGAAGTGCTTGATGAACATCGTTGTGATTCCAGCAAGATTCGGTTCCACACGCTTCCCGGGAAAGCCTCTTGTCCGGCTCCACGGTCACACTATGATATGGCATGTCTATCATCGGAGTCTCGAGGCAGCGACCATTGACGAGGTCTGGGTGGCCACGGATGACGAGAGGATTTTTGAAGAGGTAGTGGGGTGGGGAGGGAAGGCGATGATGACGCGGCCGGACCATGCGTCCGGGACCGATCGTGTGGCCGAAGTGGCTTCTCAGGTTCCTTGCGATATCGTGGTCAACGTTCAGGGGGATGAGCCGATGATCGATCCCGGTGTCATCGATGCGGTGGTTGAACCGCTAACTAAAAATCCCTCGATAGGAATCGTAACTCCTATAACCTATTTTAAAACCCTGGAAGATTTTCTCGATCCCAGCGTGGCGAAAGTGGTCCGGGACTCCGAGGGATTCGCCCTCTACTTTTCCCGATCCCCGATCCCCTACAGCCGGGATCATGACGGATTTAAGCATGTGACCGGCAAAGGGTCAAAAATTGATGAAGTTTTGAAGGGGTCCCCGTTTTTTCGGCATGTCGGTCTCTACGGTTATCATAAAGAAACTCTTTTGCGCTTTTGTAATCTCCCGCCTTCTAAGCTTGAGAATATGGAGAAACTTGAGCAGCTTCGTGCCTTGGAGTATGGGGTTCCCGTTTACACGGTTCAGGTCGACTATGAAGGGGTGGGGGTCGATACACCTGAAGACGCCCAACGTGTCGAGGCCATGATGAGAGAAGAGAATTCTGGCTGAAGTTAAGTTTCAGCGATAGATTCCTCTCTTGTGAAAAATTACTGCTTATACTTTTGTTTTTATCCCGTTTGCAAAACAGTAAACAGTAATTACCTCCTTTCCTTGACTTGTGAGGATAACATGAGTATAATTATAAATAAGAATTATTATCAAGAAAGGAGAAAAAATGTCTCATAAATGGAGTTGCACGAATTGTGGTTATGTTGTGGATGCCGATACCCCTCCGGAGGTATGCCCTTCCTGTAAACAAAATTGCGCGTTTATCGATGCCGCTTGTTATACCCCTGATTGTGGCGGTCCGGATTCAGGAAATATCGACCCAAGGGTTGTTCAGGGGTCCCAGGAGAAGATCAAGCAGTAA
>JAOZMY010000065.1 GCA_029934085.1 bacterium
CCCAACTCTACCCCAGGTTGATCGAAGGGGTTGATACCATAAAGCCGTCCCTGAAAGGCTATTTGAAGTTCATAGAAATAAAAGAGTTGCCCAAGGGTATACTCGTTGATTTCCTCCACCCCAAGGACGATGGTGGGACGCTGGTTGTGTCGAAGGGCCTGGGTGGTGGCGAACTGCTCGAAGCTTATGAGTTGTCCGAGGGAGTGCCCGGAGAGATAGTTCAGAGGGGTTTCGTAGGACAAAGAATAAGGAATATCCACGTCCCGCCGATGTTTATCCACCTTAATGAAGGTGATCACCTTATCGAAGGGACCCTCCATGTAGAGCTGTAATTGGGAATGCTGGTCGGTGGCCCCCAGGGCCCGAATGGGGGTCGGGCCGCAGAAAACCTCTCTGCCGTCATGGTCGAAACGCTTTCCCAGACTCTCCGCGTAGAGCTGCCGGTACCAATCGGCCAAGGAAAGCAGGCTGTCCGCGTAAGGCATGAGGACGGAGAGGGGTTTCCTCTTTTCCACGTCGTATAGATAGTGAATCACCGCGTTGAGATAGGCGGGATTATCCCTCAGGTTAGCTGTGTCACACCGTCCCGCCATGGTCTGGGCACCCTTTAGGAGCGCTACAACGTCTATCCCAATCATTGCCGCAGGAAACAGCCCTACCGGCGTCAGGACGGAAAACCGTCCCCCCACGTTGGGAGGAATTGGGAGGGTGTCAAACCCCTCTTTTTCCGCTATCTCCCGCAGAGTCCCATTTTCGGGATCCGTAATAGCTACGACATGGCTGCTGTAACCGTTCCCAACGGCCTTTTTCAGCCAGTCCAACGTGATAAGGAACTGACTCATGGTCTCAGCGGTTCCTCCCGATTTGCTGATGACGACCACGAGGGTCCGATGGGGCATCAACAAACCAAGCAACCCGGCAAATGACTCGGGGTCGATATTCTCTGCAAAATAGAGCCGAGGATACCCGTTACGTTTCTCGGAAGGCAGTTCGTTATACAAGGGGGTCTTGATGGCGTCCCTCAGTGCCCTTCCTCCCAGGGAGGATCCTCCGATTCCCAGGACGAGGCAAGCCTCGATTCCCTGCCTTTTTGTCTCAGCCTTTTGCATGATTTTCTTCGCCTCAGACAAGTTAAAGGGAAGATCAAAAAAACCGATTTCTCCACTCTTCTTCTGCTCCATCAAGGCGCGGTGTGCTGAATCAGCCCGTTCCTGATAGGCGAAAAGCGAATCATTCGAAAGGCCATGTTCCTTGCCTATAACTTCATCCAATATACCATAATATTCATAAGTTATGTCGAAATAATTCATACATTACCTCAATTTATAATTCTAATTTGCTAAATTGATTGATTTTTCCATAAATATATCAAATTTTGATTCTCGCCCTGCCACCAAAAAGTTCTTTCAGGGTTTTTTCGAAAACAGGAATGCTTCTTTCGCCAACCGACAGATCATCCGGGAGAGTGATAACCGCCTCCTCAGCAAACGTCTCATCTTCAACATGAATTACGATAGAACAGTCCCGTTCGGGCTGATTTTCAAGGAAGCTCTTAAGGCTGAAAAGATTCTCCGTATTCATAGAATTGGCCGGGAGATAGACATGAAACGATTTTTCTATCTTTACCTCATTCAGAGGCGTTATGGATGTCGCTTTTATCTTCACTGCCTCCTTACTTTTATCCACCGTTCCCTCTACCAAAATCGGCTCATCAGGGAGAATATAGAACTCAACCTCCTGAAACACCGAAGGGAAGACAAGGATCTCCGTTGAACCCGTTTCATCTTCAAGGGTCACAAAGGCCATCTTCTCTTTGTTTTTCTTCGTGGTTATTTCTTTTGAACGCACAACCATTCCCGCGATTTTAACCGCACTTCTACCCGGGACCTTTGAAAGTTCGGCAATAGGCGTCACCCCAAGGTTTTCTATCTTGTCCTGAAAATCTTTCAGAGGATGTCCCGTCAGAAAAATCCCCAGGAGCTCTTTTTCATAAAGCAGCCGTTTGCTCTGAGGCCAATCCTCAATGTTTGGAAAGACGAAGCGGGACTCCAGGTTCTCCGCATGTGATGTCCCATTCAGCGTAAAAAGAGATTTCTGCTGGCTCTTCATCTGCTTTTGCACATCCTGAGACAGCGCCAACACTTCATCAAGAGATTCAAAAAGGCGGGCACGTGAGACCCCCATGGAATCGAACGCCCCGCACTTAATAAGACTTTCAAGCACCCGTTTGTTTACCTTCCTCAGGTCGAGACGCACGCAAAAATCGATAAAAGAAGAAAATTCTCCCCCTTCTTTTCTCTCCTGGACAATGACCCTGGCGGCTCCTTCCCCTACGTTCTTGACGCCCGCGAGTCCAAAACGTATCTTGTCACCATCCACCGTGAAATCAAGATTGCTTCGATTGACATCCGGCGGGAGAACCTCTATCTCCATCCCTTTACAGCGGTCGATATACTGCGCCAGTTTTTCTGATTTTCCAATTTCACTGCTTAGAATTGCGGCCATGAACTCCGTGGGATAATGCGCCTTTAGATAAGCGGTCTGATATGTAATCAAGGCATACGCGGTGCTGTGAGATTTGTTGAATCCGTAGCGTGCAAACTTGGCCATCTGGTCATAGAGTTTTTCAGCCTTTTTCTTATCGGTTCCCCTATGGACAGCCCCCTCCACAAATTTCTCGCGGAGTTTCGCCATTTCATCGGCCTTTTTCTTTCCCATGGCCTTTCGTAACCTGTCAGCATCCGAGGGAGAAAATCCCGCCAGTTTCATGGAGATCTGCATGACCTGTTCTTGGTAGAGAATCACGCCATAGGTGTCCTCAAGAATTTCCTTTATCTCCGGAATCTCATAGGTGATTAACTTCTTGTTTTTCCGCCGTTTGATATAATCATCCGCCATCCCACTCTCGAGGGGACCCGGACGATTGAGGGCAACCACGTCGATGATGTCCTCAAACGATTTCGGTTTTACCGCCATTACAAGGTCTCGGGCGGCGGACGAACTTTCAAGCTGGAACACTCCAGAGACCTTTCCTTTCCTGAGGAGCTCGAATGTTTTCTTATCATCGAGCTGGATCGATTTCAGATCGAAGGCGGGATCTTTTTTCTCACGGATCAAGTCCACCGCCCTTTCGATAACAGAAAGCGTTTTTAGTCCCAGGAAATCGAATTTGACCAATCCTATCGATTCTACACACCCCATGTCATACTGGGTAAGGATTTCGCCTTTCTGATCCTTATATATAGGAAGAAATTCAACGAGAGGCCCACTGGAAATCACCACGCCTGCCGCATGGGTCGAACTGTGACGATACAGTCCTTCTAAGGTTCTGGCAATATTGATGAGTTTGGCAATGGATGGGTTGGTTTCTATCAATTCTTTCAACGGTGGCGTGAAGCGAATGGCCTCATCGATAGTAATCCCGATTTGGTTAGGGATAAATTTCGCGACACGGTCCACTTCTCCGTAAGGGAGCCCCAATACCCGCCCCACATCCCTGATAACAGATTTTGCCTTCAGAGTGGCGAAAGTAACAATCTGAGCCACCCGGTCGTGCCCGTATTTTTCCGCCACATACTGAATCACCTGTTCCCGTTTTTCTTCAGAGAAATCACAGTCGATATCCGGCATACTCACACGGCCCGGTGCGAGGAATCGTTCGAACATCAGATTATAGGGAATGGGATCGATTTCCGTGATCCCCAACGCAAAAGAGACCAGGCTCCCCGCAGCCGATCCTCGTCCCGGCCCTACCGGGATCTGATTCGCCTTCGCGTAGCCGATGAAGTCGCTGACGATGAGGAAGTAATCAGAAAACCCCATCTGCTTGATCGTCTCCAACTCATAGGAAAGCCTTTCATGGTAAAGCTCCTCATCGAACTTCTTCCCCTGATTCCGCAGTCTCTGAAAATAGGCCTCCAGTCCCTCCCGTGCCTTCTTCTCCAAATAGGAATCGTGATCTTCTCCTTCAGGCAGCTCATAGGTAGGAAAGTGATACCCCTGGGAGGAAAGGTCTACCTCACACCTCGACGCAATCTCAAGTGTGTTCTCGATTGCCTCCGGGACATCCTGAAATTGTCTGATCATTTCATCAGGAGTTTTGACGAAAAATTCATCTGTCTGGAACTTCATCCGCCCTTTGTCGTTTAGGGTCTTCCCCGTCTGGAGGCAAAGTAAAACCTCATGGGCCTGAGCGTCTTGACGCTCCAGATAGTGACAATCGTTGGTTGCCACGAGAGGAACCCCTTCGTCTCTGGCCAACTGTTTCAAGAAGTTATTGACCTCTTCCTGCTCCCTAATCCCATTGCTTTGAATCTCGAGGTAAAAGTCTCTGTCCCCGAAGAGGCTGCGATAGTATCGTATCCTCTCCCGTGCTCCGTCCATCTCCTTGTTGAGGATGAGAGAAGGAATTTCTCCCTTGAGGCACGCGGAAAGAGCGATGAGACCCTCATGATATTTTTCAAGAAGTTCGTGATCGATCCTTGGCTTGTAGTAGAAGCCCTCGATATATGCCAGGGAAACCAAGCGCGTAAGATTTCTATACCCATCATTGTTCTTTGCCAAGAGGATCAAGTGGTTTGAGGTATCTCTCTTGGCATCACGCTTCTTTTTTAAACGGCTTTCCGGCGCCACATAAACCTCACAGCCAATGATGGGATGAATCCCATGGGCCTTCGCCTGCCGAAAGAAATCATATGCCCCAAACATGTTGCCATGATCCGTTAAAGCCACGGCGTTCACCCCGTTGGCAGACAGCTTTTCGAAGAGTTGCGGGAAACGGATCGCCCCGTCTAAAAGGCTGTATTGGCTATGGAGATGTAGATGAACAAAATCGCCTTCTATCGCTGCCATTTTACTCCCATTCTATGGTGCTTGGAGGTTTGGAACTGATGTCGTAAACAACACGGTTTACGCCTTTGACTTCATTAATGATTCGATTAGAAAGACGCGCCATTAGGTCATAGGGAAGCCGAACCCAGTCCGCCGTCATGCCGTCCACACTGTGAACGGCACGGATCACGATGACCTGCTCATAGGTGCGTTCGTCGCCCATCACGCCTACCGTTTTTATAGGCAGAAGGACCGGGAAAACCTGCCAGATCTTGTCGTACCAGCCAGCTTTTCGTATCTCTTCCGTGACGATGGCATCGGCCTCGCGCAGGGTTTCCAGCTTTTCGGGGGTCACGTCATCCAACATGCGTATGGCGAGCCCTGGCCCCGGAAATGGATGCCGCCCAAGGATCGAATCGGGAAGATCCAAGACCTTCCCCACCAGTCGCACCTCGTCCTTGAAAAGTTCCCGGAGGGGTTCGACCAGTTTTAATGGCATCACCTCGGGAAGCCCTCCCACGTTGTGATGACTCTTGATCGTTGCCGAGGGCCCCTTGAAGGAAACGCTTTCGATCACGTCCGGATAGAGGGTCCCCTGGGCCAGGAATTCGACCCCTTCTATTTTTTCCGCCTCGTGGACGAAGACATCGATAAAGGTTCTCCCGATAATCTTCCTCTTTTCTTCGGGATCGATCACTCCCTTCAAGGCATCAAGGAAACGATCGGTAGCGTCATGATAGATTAGATTCAAATGGAGTTGATTCCTGTAGAGGTGAACAACCTCTTCGGCCTCATTTTTTCTCAAGACCCCATTGTTTACAAAGATAGGATAGAAATTATTCCCAACAGCTTCTCCAACCAAAGCTGCCATCACCGTTGAATCCACCCCCCCGCTGACAGCACCAATGACCTTTGCGTTCCCAACTTCCTCTTTTATCGCCGCAACCGATTGCGTTACAAAGGACTGCATCGTCCAGGAAGGCTTGCAGCCGCAGATGGAGAAAATGAAGTTCCTAATGATTTCTTTTCCCCGTGCAGTATGATGAACTTCTGGATGGAACTGGAGGCCCCAGATCGGCTTTTCCCTATGCCGGACAGCGCACACAGGGGAATTGTCCGTTCTGGCGAGGATCTCGAACCCATCGGGAAGTTCCTCCACCCTGTCCCCATGGCTCATCCAGACCCTTCTCTCCTCCTCGGAGGCGTCTTCGAACCCTGAAAAGAGCTTATCCTCTTTGAGGATTTTAATAACCGCCGGCCCGTACTCCCTCCTGTCGGAATGGGCAACCTTCCCTCCCATCTGCATGGCAATCAACTGTAGCCCATAACATATACCGAGAATCGGGATCCCCAAATCGAACAGTTCCCTGGATGACACGGGCGCACCTTCTTCGTAAACACTCGAGGGGCCTCCCGAATAAACAATCCCCTTGGGATGAAACGCTAATATCTTTTCTATGGGATAATTGTAAGGTTGAATCTCAGAGTAGACCTGTTCCTCCCGGATACGCCTCGCGATAAGCTGCGTATATTGGGACCCAAAATCAAGAACAAGAATCTTATCCGTCGGCTCTGACATGACGCCCCCTTTCACTGCCAAATGGTATCATAGAGCAGGGAAATCTAAAAGGGGGAATACTTGTTCCATTTTGCCTCATAGGTCCTGAGAATGGCCGGGGAAAGGATTTCCGCCTCCTCTTCTCTGATGAATTCAGCCATAGACAAATCTGTCAAACACTTGGGTTCGGTTTCTAACGTCAATTTATAGGCCAAATACTTCTCATAAAGGATCGGAATAACCACGTCTCTCTTATAGTACTCTTCCAAGAAGCTTATTTCATTGGCATGGTTGGCCCTGAAACCGATCAATCCTTTTACGTATTGGTATCCCGAATAGATAGCGAGCAAGATCAAGATAATGGACAAAACATTAAATAGAAACTTCGAGCTCTTGATCTCGATCCTCTGATAGAGCGGGGCCTTTTCGACCCGCACCTTTCTTATATATCCCATCTGCAAGAGCTCGTTGAGGATGCTGCACGTATCAAAACGCCCCATCAGCGATTTGTTGACAATCTCCTTGATGGTGCGCTTTCCGTCTACAAGATCATAGATGGTTTTTTGATTATAGGTCAAACCTCTATCCTCGTCCTTGGGATCCAAAAGGGGACCGGGGGGTTCAGGAAGCTTCTCAAACACCATGTTCATGGTGGGAATCGTTTTTTCGATTTCTCGCCACTCGTCCACCATCCAGCTAACATTCAACAAGAGTTGTTCCGGACTCAGGGACGGAAGGATTTTCAAATATTCCGATTTTTCACGGGTCTCGAATTCAAAGCTTCCTTCTTTCCATCGGAAAAGTTCGTAAATCGTCTCATAAATCTGGGTCTGGACAACCTTCTGGATGTCTTCTTTCGTGACAAGCTTTCTCTTCAGGAGAATCTCGCCGAGATATTGAATCGTTCCTTTCTGTTCCTCCAAGGCACTTTCCAGGTCTTCACGTGTCAGTTTACCTGAGGTTATCAGCATCTCGCCCATGAGCATTCTCTGCTCGCTCCGGTCAGGCTCCACCCGCACAACATTTCCATTCACAAAAAAGACGCGTACCTCTTTATTGCTTCTGCGAACCGTCAACATGCCCGTTTTGGACTGCTGACCAATGAGTTGGATGATCTCGGAAATATTGAAATCCTCAATTTTTCCCTTCAACCCCATTTAGAACCCTTCCTTCACAAACGTATGGATCATTTGAGCCAGGCTGAGTAAGTAAATCAAGACGGCGATTACCATAAAGAAATACGAGCAGCCCGCATACCCAAAGAACAACGTGGCCAAACCCGTGAAAACTTCATGGCAAATGAGGAAATAACTCAAGAACCAGAAAAACAGAAAGGTTAAAACCATCCCCAAGAAGGTATAAATCCGTTCTTTCAGCATAAACCCACCACCAAAGGGCAAGATTCCCAACGTAAAACCGATAACCTTTCGCCTTCTTCGGTATTTTTCGACCTCGATTTCCTTCTTTCGAACCAAATCAGGGTCAGCCTTCGCCGACCGATGCTGTATGACCTGACACTGTTGACAGAGTCTTTGGCGAAAACTCAAGGGCGTTTTCTTAAAGAAAAGCTGACCACACCTGGCACAGGGAACCGCTGTTCCAATCCCCCTCTGGATGATGGAAAACAGGGCAATAAGTAACAACAAGACAATC
This sequence comes from bacterium, assembly GCA_029934085.1. Lineage (GTDB taxonomy): Bacteria > Desulfobacterota > S145-22 > S145-22 > S145-22 > JAOZMY01. The sequence goes on from JAOZMY010000065.1 coordinate 8,042, forward strand.
GGCATTACAAAGATGTTCCCTCCCGGCACGTTCATGAAAAAACGAACGAAAAGTGTGCTCATGACCTTGGGAAGCCTTCCCGGCATAAAAGCTCGATGCCATAGCCTCTCACTCGGCAAAAGACAGTCCACCAATCGCTGATTGGGATGATTCGAATTTCGCTTCGTTAAAAGATCGATGAGCTCGGGATTCAGATCCCTCGCCTTGACCACATATTCCATTCCCTCAACATGTAGGAGGGGAAAACTTTTACTCAGATTATAATAAAACTCTGCCCTTGCGGGATCCGCTTCGATGGCTTTCTTGTACCAGAAACGGGCTTGAGACACGGCATCCGTCATGCTTCCTTTCATCAGGAGATAGGCATTTCCAAGGTTATTCATGCACTCAGAAAAACCTGGTTCAGCCTTCAGGGCGCGCTGGTAATAGGTTGCCGCCTGTTTATATTCCCCCCGGCGTTTGGCGAGTAATCCAAGGGTAAAAAAGATATCTGCGTCGGCTTTTGAATTCTTCACCAATTCCTTGAGGCGTTCGTGTCCAGTCGGCTCCACCTGGGTGTAATTCGCCTGATACAAAAGGAAGGTATTGTGATTGGCTCCAGCCATGAAGAATCTTCCAATCTGCTTGACGCCAAAACTCAGAATAATCAAAACAATTAAAAGGAACCACACGACCCCCTTTTCCCATTTCGTCAGGAACATCCATAGCAATATCATCCAAAAGAAAGGGAGCCAGTAGAATCCAATGTTAAAGTATATCGGCATAAAAAATATGACAAGGATAATCAAAATCGCCATCAAGTTGCCGATGGAAACACGAACGAACTGTTTCAAATAAAAAACGAGATGAAAGGCATATTTGATAATAAAATTCACCGCCATCCCAAAGGCCGTTAAAAACAGGGCGGCAATAAAGGCAAGAAGGGCCTCTCCTCCCACGTCCAATGCCCATTCCAGATTCGTTTTCACGGCCGGAAAGATCCGACGGAAATTTTTCAAATGATAGTAAATGTTGAATGGGTGCGCGTAAAAGTAGCTTTTAAAATACTGCCATCGATAGTGCGGCTCATCGGGTGAAAGACGATATATGCCCTCGTACACCGACAAACGCTGTTGGAAGCTGTTTCGGCGGTAAAGGGAAGAATCTTCGTAGGTCTTCACCAGGGCTTCAGAAAGAAAGGGGGCATTTCGAAAGCCTTTATCCAGCTTCCATTCCTCGATTCTCTTTATGGCGGTGAGCGCCCTTTGTGTTTCCCCCGCTTTACAGGCTGCCCTAAAATCCTGAAAACTGGAGGTTAAAGAAACGGGTAAGGTTTTCTCGTTGGGAACAGGTTTTGACACCACAGATCGTGGATACAGAAATCCGCTCAAAAGGACTAAGATGGCACAAATTTTAAATAATCTCGCGATTTTCCCCTCATCCATCTATTCTAAACGATAGTTGGGCGCTTCCTTCGTGATAATCACGTCATGAACATGGCTCTCACGCAGCCCTGCCTGGGTAATCTGGACAAACTCTCCCTTCTCCTTTAATTCCGGAATCGTCCTCGCCCCCACATAACCCATCCCAGCCTTTAGCCCCCCCACCAACTGCTGAATAACCATGGAAAGCATCCCTTTGTAAGGGACACGCCCTTCAATTCCCTCAGGAACAAGCTTCGTCTCCATTTCAACGGCTTCCTGAAAATATCTGTCCTTACTCCCCGCCTTCATGGCCTCCAGAGATCCCATCCCTCGATAAACTTTATAACTACGTCCCTGATACAAAACGATCTCACCGGGAGATTCGTCCGTGCCAGCAAATAAATTACCGATCATGACACAATCGGCCCCTGCCGCCAACGCCTTGGTAATATCACCAGAGAATTTGATCCCGCCATCGGCGATGAGAGGAACCCCTGAATTAGAGCAAATAGAATATGTATCCATGATCGCAGTGATCTGGGGAACTCCGATCCCTGCGATCACACGGGTCGTACAGATGGAACCAGGGCCCACACCAACCTTTACGGCATCAACCCCCGCATCAATCAGGCTTTTGGCCCCTTCCTTCGTGGCTACGTTCCCCGCGACAACATCGCAGTTCAGGTTTTGGGATTTCAAGGCCCTGACCACCTCTCTGACCTTTTCCGTATGGCCATGGGCTGTGTCAACAACCAGGGCGTCTACCCCTTTCTCTACCAATGCCTCGGCCCTCTCCTCCCATCCCGGAGCCACGCCTATGGCAGCCGCCACGCGCAGGCGGCCCAACGAATCCTTGCAGGAATTCGGGTATTTTTTCATCTTCTCGATATCTTTAATCGTGATTAGCCCCTTGAGATTTCTCTTGTCGTCCACCACCAGAAGCTTTTCTATTCTGTTTTTATGAAGGATCCGCTTGGCATCCTCGAGCGTCGTCCCAACGGGTACCGTGATGAGATTCTTCTTAGTCATCACGGTGGAGATCTTTGCCTCCATCCGTGTCTCGAACCTCAGGTCCCGGTTGGTCAGGATTCCCACCAGCTTTCCCTTTTTAATGACAGGGACACCAGAGATCCGATATCTCCGCATGACATCGAGGGCCTCCGCGATGGTTTGATCCGGGTGCATGGTAATGGGATCAACGATCATGCCGCTTTCCGACTTTTTTACCTGATCCACTTGGAGAGCCTGTTGCTCGATACCCATATTCTTATGGATAACGCCGATTCCCCCTTCCCGGGCAATGGCAATCGCTGCCCGGGCCTCTGTGACCGTATCCATCGCGGCACTGCAAAGGGGTATATTCAGAACAATATTGCGAGAGAAATGTGTCTTGGTGTCTGTTTCCGAGGGAAGGACATGGGACTCTTTCGGAAGGAGTAAGACATCATCAAAGGTAAAGGCATATCGAAATGGGGTCTTCCGCATCAAAACTCTCCATTGGCAAATCTCGTGGTAAATTATTCATAATACATACACATAATTTAATCCGAATTCAAGTATGTTCTGTCCCTATAGGCCCGCTATCCACCTTGATGTTTAGAAAGAATCAATGTATTTTCAACATATTAAGAGAGGTCCATGTAATGAGAAGAAAATCCATCCCCCGCTTGATCCTGTTCCTCTTTCTATTTTCATTGTTCCTCCCGGGATTGTCACTGTCTTCGCCTAAACCTGCCTCTCACCCCTTGACACTGGCCGTTCTCTCTCAAAAAATCCAATCTTCCATCAAACAAATCAGTCCTTTCCTTAGCGGAGCCCTTTCCAAAGACACTTTTGATCGCGCCTTCGATACCCTCTCCCGGATTCCGCTTCCAGCAACGTTCTCTGGGAAAGGAATTCGCGCGGAGGAACTTCTTTCTTCCCTTTTCCCCAAAAATTACGAGAAATTCCCGCTCAAAGGAATCCTCAATTTTACCTTCAAGGCCAGAGAAACAAACCACGGCGGAATTTCCATCACTGTAAACCTAACCCTCCAAAACCCCCAGTCCGATTCCCCTTTTTGTCAGGCAAAAAAATTGAACATCTTTTATGATATCACCCTCTTCCCACAATCTCGCAAGGCCATGGGGAATCTCGGGTGCGAGATATCGAGTTTCTCGATAAAAATTGCAAATCCCAGCGTACAAATCACAGCCTCGAAGGTGAAACTCAACTGGGTCCTCCATAACCGTCACTATACTTTCAAAGCTAACCTTGAACAGCTTGCCTGTCCCTCCCTCATGCTTGGGAGAGAAACTCTTCAAGACATACAGATCGGCGCCCTTTCCCTTTTCCCCAGGTCCTTAAATCTCCATTTCCTTTCTTTTCTGCTCCGAGGAAGCAAACTTGAACTTAACCGCCTTCGTCTCGACCTTTCATCCTTGGATATCGAAACTACCGGCACTATAAAAGCTGACCTGCCTACCGTCATCCAAGGCCCCCCCCATATTAAGGGGATTCAGGGAAATATTCATTACACCCTCCAAGGAACCCTCAATCCGCCGAACCCCACATTGTCCGGAAAATTTGAGGCACGTAAGATAAAAGTCCGAACGACTGAAGGCTCCATCAACCTCAGGAGCTTCAAGACATGCGCAAAACTCATTGGCAAACGCCTCATCGCCCCCGATCTCCGTTTCACTGTCAAAAACGTTCTTCTTTTTCGGGGATCCGCCTCCCTCGATAACATCTCCGCCCCTTTCGAAAACCTACAAGCTACCTTTGATCTCTCCGTCAAGGACGTGAGTAAGTTACGATCGGTAATGGAGGTTCTCGCCCCTTCTCTCCCCCTCCCTACTCAATACAGCGGCCGGTTACGATTGAAGGCTGACGTGAAAACTGGCGAAAAGAAAACGGCCTTTCAAGGGTTCATTCATTTCGATGGCGATATTCATGACGCCCCTTTGCCAATGACGGTTAAGGGAATCTCGCTCTCTATCCCTTTCGATGTGGAAATGACCAACGGGAACAAGTACCCCCCCCCACCCATAAAATCTCAGAAGTCACAAGGGGGATTCATCCGTATTCAAACTATAGGCTTCGGCATCGTAGCGATCAACGACCTAAAATGCATTCTCATCTCCACGCGAAACAGGATCACAGTTGACGACATAACTTTCGACCTCTTCCAAGGACACGCCTCTGGGAAGGGATACCTCGGACTGCTTCCACCCTATCCTTGGAAAATTATGATGGAGATAAACAATGTAAGTCTTAAAGACGTATGCGATCATATCCCGGGATTTCAAGACGCGCTCAGTGGCAGGGTAACAACCGCCTTGACCCTCATGGGTAATAAGGGTAAACTTTCCTCCATGAGAGGTGATTTCATCGCAAAAACGGTAAAGTCTAAGGAGGAACCCAGACGAATCAGCCAGGAGTTTATTCGAAGGCTTACGGGGAAAAAGGGCCGTTTTTTCTTTCTGCAGAAGTATCGTCCTTATAATAAAGGAATCATTGAGGCTAAAATAGAAAAAGGCATTATTATCTTTAAAACCCTTGAGCTATCTCACAAGTTCTTGGGATTTAAAGATCTTTCTATCGCCGTCTCTCAGCTCTCTAACAAGATTAGCATCAAGGATCTTATCTGGGAGATTCTCCAAGTATCAAAAACCAACGTAGGACAACCTGTGATTAAAACAAAATAAAAGGAGTCCATCATGAAATTTTATAAGGTATTTTTCCGCTCTA
>JAOZMY010000014.1 GCA_029934085.1 bacterium
ATTGCCGTGTATTTTACGAAGGACGGACGAAAGGTCTATCTTGAAAACAACAGCACCCTGTTTCAGCAAGAAGGGGGAGAACCCTATATCAGTGGAATTGCCAGGGATATGACGGATTGGATCACCTCACAGCGCCGAATCAAAAAGCTCCAAGAGGAGATGCTCCAGGCCCAGAAAATGGAGGCCGTTGGAACGTTGGCGGGTGGGATCGCCCACGATTTCAATAACCTTCTCATGGGGATTCAGGGGAATGTTTCTTTATTAAAGCTCCAGGCTCGACTGGAGCCTTCTGATTTTGAGAGGCTGAAGAGTATCGAGGAATATATCCAGAGCGGATCTGAGCTGACCATGCAACTGCTGGGTTTCGCGCGCGGAGGGAGATATGAAGTAGCCCCCACCAATATGAACGAGGTAATCCGAAAAGAGGTCAACCTTTTTGGGAGAACGAAAAAGGAGATTGAAATACATCTTAAGCTCCAGGAAGATTTGTGGATTGTCAAGGCAGATCAGGGTCAGATGAGCCAGGTGTTTTTGAATCTCTTTGTGAACGCCTGGCAGGCGATGCCGAAGGGGGGACACATCTATGTCCAGACGGAGAACGTGGCCTTGGATGGCAAGAGGATGGATTTTCCATCGATAGCGCGTGGGAAGTATGTGAAGATCACGGTTTCCGATACAGGGATCGGGATGGATGAAGAGACGCGAAAGCGGATTTTTGAACCTTTTTTCACGACAAAAGGGGGCGATCGGGGAATTGGCCTCGGTCTGGCTTCTGTTTACGGCATCATCGAAAACCACGGGGGTTCCATCCAGGTAGAAAGCCAAGTGGGACTTGGGACTACCTTTACCCTTTTTCTTCCCGCCACAGGAGAGGTTGTTCGTGAGGAGAAACAAGAGGCTTCAAAACGGATCATTACGGGGATGGGACGGATATTGTTGATTGATGATGAGATAAAAATTCTCGAAGTGGGCAAGCAACTCCTTGAGGTTCTCGGCTACGAGGTGGAATCGGCCAGTAAGGGTGAGGAGGCGATCGAGATTTTCAAGCGTGACGGTAAAAGGTTCGATCTCGTTGTTTTGGATATGATTATGCCAGGGATGGGAGGTGGAGAGATTTTTGATGAATTGAAAAAAATTAACCCAGGGGTAAAGGTTCTTTTAGCAAGCGGTTATAGTATCGACGGTCAGGCCTCGGAGATCCTCGCCAAGGGATGCCAAGGGTTTATCCAGAAACCCTTTTCCATGGAGAAACTGTCCGAGAAGATAAAGGAAATTTTATCGAATTGACCCGGCTTAAAGGGATTGCTGGGTCAAACGAGCCGTGTAACGTCCTCGGCGATTTCAGGGTAATTCTCTCGCATTTTTATGTCATGTCCGGGAAACAGCAGGTCCATTGAGCCACAGCGTTTTCTCAGTTTTTCGTATGATTTCATCCACGCCACGAGATCGGTTATAAGGGTGCTGGGCCAGTCTTCCTTGTAATTCCGGAAGGTATGGGCGCAGTCGGACCCGAGGATGGCCGTTCCCTTCTCCGTTTCCACCGCCACGGCCTGGAGGCCGACGGAGTGACCCGGGGCCAGAAGGCAGGTGATTCCCGGCAGGATTTCTTTGTCACCCTTGATCAGCCGAAGTTGTCCCGAGGCCTCAAGTTTTTTCAGGTGAAGCGTGGTGTCTTGAGAGTAAACGTGTTGAAAGGGCGGACGCAGGGCAATTGGATCCTCCGTCCAGAAGCGGTATTCTCTTTCCTGAACGTAAACTGTGGCGTTGGGGAAAAGAGAGATGCCATCGGCATGGTCCCAGTGAAGATGGGTCAGGATGACATGGCGAATTTCGTTGGCCTTCATATCCATACGGCGGAGAACCTCCACCGGAGAAACGTATCCGATGAGGGATTTCTCTCGGGCCAGCTTGGGAGAGATGCCAGCATCGACAACGACCGGATCGTGATCTCCCGTGATGACCCAGATGTAGTAATGCCGCATTACGGTTTTGTCCCAGTCTTTCAGCCACATGAGAAAGGCGCCGGAACTTGTGAAAGGACCGGCGTATTTCAAGGCGTAGATGTGGTGAGTCATCTTTTCCTCACGAGAACGGGTTAGATATTCCCTTCGACGATTCTTTGGACGGCTTTGACCACCGTTTCAACCTCTTCTTGGGTGTTAAAATATCCCATACTCAGTCGGATAGTGCCCTCGGGAAAGGTTCCCAGTGCCTTGTGGGCCAGGGGGGCGCAATGGAGGCCGGCCCTTACGAGGATGTCGAAGTTTTTGTTTAGAATTCCACCAGCCTCGGAGGGAAGGGGGCCTTCTTCCATCCACGCGAGGTTGATGGACCCGCAACCACCCAGCGACTGGTCTTCCCCACCTGGGAGGAGGCTATCGAAGGTGATGGAGACCGTTGAAGTCTGTTTTGTGACATCCAAGGGGCCATAGATGGTTACACCGGTAATTTCCCGCAGTCCCTGGATGAGGAGAGCGGTCAGTTCTCGTTCATGTTTCATGATGGTTTCAACACCAGTTTCAAGGATGAAATCGACACCGGCACCCAGACCCGCGATGCCTACGTTGTTCTGCGTGCCGCTTTCCAGGGCATCGGGGAGAAAGTCAGGTTGATCCAGGCTTTCTGATAGGGTGCCCGTTCCCCCGCGTTTCAAGGGGCGAAGTGTGAGACCCTCCCGAAGATAGAGTCCCCCGGTCCCTTGAGGCCCGAGCAGGCTTTTATGTCCAGTAAAAGCCAGGAAATCGATGCCGTCCCTGACCACGTCGATGGGGTAACATCCCGCTGTTTGGGCCGTGTCCACGAGGAGGGGGATGTCACCGATAATGTTTTTCACGGCGGCGATGTCCTGGAGAGTCCCGCACACGTTGGAGGCGTGATTGACGATGACCAATCGTGTATTTCTCTTTAGGGCCTTTTTCAAGGCGTCGAGGTCCAGAAAACCCTGGCGGTCACAGGGAATAATGTCCGTGGTAATCATTCCCTTTGATTCAAGGTGCTTCATGGGGCGTAGGACGGCGTTATGATCCATGGCGGTGGTGATAATGTGGTCACCTTCGTTAAGAAAACCGTTAAGAACGGTATTGATTGACTCGGTGATGTTCAAGGTGAAAACAATTCGTCCCGGATCAGGGATATTGAAGAGTCGCGTTAGGCCTTCACGGGTGTGTTGAACGATTCGTTCAGCTTCTTTGGCGAGGGCGTGTCCCCCTCGTCCTGGATTTGCACCAACTTCCGTCATGAAATGGACCATGGCTTCCGTGACCTGAGGGGGCTTTGGGAATGACGTGGCGGCATTGTCAAAATAGATTAATTTTTTCATGAGACCCTCACTGATTTCTTTTAACGATGATTCATAATTATCCAATTCTGAGGAGTTTGTGAAGGGCGATCTGGGGAAGAATAGGGTATAGATAAGTGGCGGGTGCCAGTTGCCTTGAAAAGGTGTCTATATTATGATGAACGATACTTATGTCGATGTCGTATAAAAAGTTTCGCCTTCCCCCCTGGGAAAGATCGAAGGGGCTTTCTTCAGTTTTGAAACCTTTGGGTTGGCTATATGGGGCGGGGATAGAAATCCGGAATCGGTTGTATGATTGGGGTTTGTTTAAATCCCATTTTCTTCCTATCCCCGTAATTTCCATCGGAAACCTGGCTGTCGGCGGAACGGGAAAGACACCCCTCACCATCGAAATTACGAAGGGACTCCTGAAACGAAATCCTGATCTGAAATTAGGGATTCTTTCCAGGGGGTATCGCCGAAAGACTACCGACCGATGGATCGTATCGGACGGAAAAGAGATCCTGATGGGCGTGGCAGAATCGGGTGACGAACCCCGTCTGATCGCGAGATCGCTCCCTGGGGTAAAGGTGTTTGTGGGGGCGGATAGAGTCGCCGTAGCGAAAAAGGCGCTTGCCCGTTTCGACCTTGATCTTTTGATTTTGGATGACGCCTTTCAGCATCGACGGATTCACCGGGACGTGGATATTCTTCTTGTGGATGCCGAGACGGGGCTGGGAGGCGGACGGGTTCTTCCGTCCGGTCCTCTGAGAGAGTTTCCTTGGAACGTGAAACGAGCGACGTGTTTGGTTGTGAGCCGGTTTAATGAACGTATTCATCCGGACATTCGTCGTTTTTGCCCGCCTGAAATACCCATATTCAAGGTCAGAATGGCCGTGTCCGGTATTCAAGATGCGATGTCGGGAGAAGTTGTTCCTTTGGAGGAAATTAGAAACAAGGATGTGTGGGGAGTTTGCGGGATAGCCCGCCCCGCGTCCTTTCTCAAATCTCTCGAGATCTTGAAGCTAAGACTTGCGGGATTCTCGGCCTTTCCGGATCACCATGACTACACGGAGAGGGATTTTCAAGGAATCCTGCAAGAAGCGGGTGAGGAAGCCCCGGTTGTGACCACGGAGAAAGATTGGGTTAAATGGGAGGGAAGGCATCCGTTTCGAAAGGTTTATGTCGTTCCTGCGCATCTGGAATTTATCGAAGGGGAAGAAATCTATGATTTTATCGAGCCATTCGTGTATAATAAGAGGAAAGGTGTTGAAGGAGGAGTGATTTGATGGCTGAGCACATCTATATTTTTGACACAACGCTGCGGGATGGAGAGCAATCCCCCGGGGCAACCATGAATATTCAGGAGAAGATACGGGTTGCCAAACAATTAGAGGCTATGGGGGTGGATATCATCGAGGCGGGATTCCCTATTTCTTCAGAAGGGGATTATGAATCCGTCCGTGCCATTGCCAAGGCCTTGGAGAGATCCGTCGTGGCAGGATTGGCCAGGGCTAACAGGGAGGATATTGATCGGGCGTGGGACGCGATTCGTCCGGCTAAGTATCCGAGGATCCACACCTTTATCGCCACCTCGGATATTCATCTGACTCACAAATTGAAGATGACCCGTGAGGAAGTCCTCCGGGATATTGCGGAGGCGGTTTCCTATGCGAAAAAGATGACGGATGATGTGGAGTTCTCCGCGGAAGATGCCACACGAACGGAACTATCTTTTCTCTGCGAGGTGGTAAGAACGGCCCTGAAAGCGGGGGCAACGACCATCAATATCCCGGATACGGTTGGCTACACGGTTCCCACGGAATACGCGCATATCTTGGATACAATCCAGAAAGAGGTGGAGGGGATTGAGAAGATCGTTTTGAGTGTTCATTGCCACAACGACCTGGGACTCGCTACGGCCAACTCCGTCATGGCGATCCAGCATGGGGCCCGTCAGGTGGAGTGCACGGTCAATGGGATTGGTGAGCGTGCCGGAAACACGGCCATGGAGGAGGTGGTCATGGCCCTGCGGACGCGCGCCGATCTGTTCCCCTATGAGACGGGTATCAACACAAAAATGATTTATCCGACGAGTCGGCTTGTGTCTCAAATTACGGGGATGAAGGTCCAGCCGAACAAGGCGATTGTGGGGGCGAATGCCTTTGCTCATGAGGCGGGGATTCACCAGGATGGGGTGTTAAAAGAGAAGCTGACCTACGAGATCATGACCCCCGAATCAGTGGGAATCCCGAAGAGTTCCCTGGTCATGGGGAAACATTCGGGACGCCACGCATTCAGGGATCGCCTGAAATCTTTAGGGTTTGATTTGAACACGGATCAGATACAGAAGGCCTTCGAGCTCTTCAAGGCGCTGGCCGACAAGAAAAAGACAGTTTATGATGAAGACATCGTGGCGATTGTCATGCACGAGGTTCTGCGGATTCCATACCGCTATCGCCTGAACTATTTGAATGTTGTCAGTGGAACCTCCGCCATTCCCACGGCAGTGGTGACCATGGAGATCGACGGAGAGCCTGTCCGGGATGTGGATTTCGGAGACGGCCCGGTTGACGCGGCCCTGAAGACTATCAAGAAGATGACCCATTCCAAAAGCAAGCTCCTCAGATTCGCCGTCAACGCCATCACGGGTGGAACAGACGCCCAGGGTGAAGTGACGGTGCACGTGGAGGAGGACGGTATTTCCGTCATGGGACAGGGGGCCCACACGGATATCATCGTGGCGAGTGCCAAGGCCTATATCAATGCCCTGAACAAACTCGAATATCAGAAAGCAAAGCGCAGAGAGGAAGCGAACCAATCCTAAGCTGCTGAAAGGAAGGTTTCATGGGGAAAACACTTACGCAGAAGATTCTCGAAGATCATTGTGACGAAAAGGATCTTGTTCCAGGACAGATTGTTCAGTGTAGAGTCGATATCGCCCTGGGGAATGACGTGACGGCCCCTTTGGCTATAAAGGCCTTTGAGGATCTTGGTGTCAAAGAGGTTTTTGATAAGGAAAAAGTCGTCTTGGTCCCCGATCACTTTGTCCCAAACAAGGATATCGCCGCGGCTACCCAGGTAAAGGTTATGCGGGAGTTCGCCCGTCGGTATGACGTCAAAAATTACTTTGAAGTGGGACAGATGGGGATCGAGCATGCCTTGCTCCCCGAAAAGGGCCTGGTAACGGCAGGAGACGTGGTGATCGGGGCGGACAGCCATACTTGCACCTACGGGGCCTTGGGGGCCTTTGCCACGGGGGTGGGGAGCACGGATTTGGCGGCGGTTATGGCCACAGGTCAATGCTGGTTCCGGGTCCCCGAGACCATGCGCTTCATCTATTATGGGAAACTTCAACCGTGGGTTTCTGGAAAAGACCTTATCTTGCATACCATAGGAGATATAGGAGTGGATGGAGCCCTCTACCGGGCCATGGAGTTCACGGGAGAGGCCATATCCGCCCTTTCCATGGATGGACGATTTACCATGGCCAATATGGCCATTGAAGCGGGGGCCAAGAATGGAATTTTCGAGGTGGATGATGCAACCCAGGCCTATCTAAAAGGGAGGGCGAAAAATCCCCCGAGGATTTACCATCCGGACAAAGATGCGGAATATGTGGAAGTGCAGGAGTATGACGTGGGGAAAATCGGACCGCAGGTGGCCTTCCCCTCGTTGCCGGGAAACGTGCATCCGGTTGAGGAGGCGGAAGATACCCCCATCGATCAGGTGGTCATTGGCTCCTGCACGAATGGGCGATTGTCCGATCTTAGAGAAGTGGCAGGAATTCTTAGGGGGAAACGGGTTCATCCGTATGTTCGCTTAATAATTTTCCCAGCCACCCAAGAGATTTACCTCAATGCCCTGCGGGAGGGGATTCTTGAAGTGTTCGTAGAGGCGGGCGCGGCGGTCAGCACCCCTACCTGCGGGCCGTGCCTGGGAGGACACATGGGAATCCTGGCCGAGGGAGAACGGGCCCTGGCAACCACCAACCGGAATTTCCCAGGGCGTATGGGCCATCCTAAGAGCGAGGTTTATCTCTCTTCTCCCGCCGTGGCGGCGGCGAGCGCTATTCGAGGAAAGATTACGCATCCGGCACAGATTGTAGGAAAGGAGGAGATATGAAGTTTACCGGCAGGGTATGGGTCTTTGGAGACGATGTGGATACGGACCAGATTATCCCGGCGCGCTATTTGACTACCTCGGATCCAGAGGCCCTTGCGAGGCACTGTATGGAAGATGCGGATCCTTCCTTCCCGGAGAAGGTCAGGGAGGGAGATATCATCGTGGCGGGGAGGAATTTCGGGAGCGGTTCTTCAAGTGAACATGCTCCCATCGCTATCAAGGCGGCGGGTGTGGCCTGCGTGGTTGCCGAGAGTTTCGCCCGGATCTTTTTTCGGAATGCCTTCAACATGGCATTGCCCATCTTTGTCTGTGAGGGACTTTACAAGAAACTGAAGGACGGAGATATCATCCACGTGGATGGGGATAAAGGAGAGATTACGATTGAAGGTGGAGGGGAACGTTTCACCGTGGCTCCCATTCCCCCTTTCATGCAGGGATTGATTCAGGACGGGGGATTGATGGCCTATGTGAAAAAAAGGTTTGTCTCCCCAAAAGTAAATGTGGGATAGGTTTTTGAGAAGTGTAAAAAGGCGGAGAACGGAGGAGAGGATTCATGGAAGGTAAGGTAAATGTTGCGGTCGTGGGTGCCACGGGCGCCGTTGGAAACATGATGGTAGAGGTGCTCCAGGAACGAAATTTCCCGGTCAATGAACTGAAACTCCTCGCCTCGGAGAGGAGCGCGGGAACGACCATGCTGTTTCACGGAAAGGCCCACAAGGTTGAGGTCTTGACACCGGAGTCGTTTGAGGGAGTTGACGTGGCCCTATTTTCTGCTGGAGGTTCTGTGAGTCTGGAATATGCCCCCATTGCCGCAGAGAGTGGCGCGGTGGTGGTGGACAACTCGAGCGCCTTTCGGATGGAACCGGATATTCCCTTGGTGGTTCCCGAGGTGAACCCCCAACGAATCGCTGATTACCGGAACCGGGGGATTATTGCCAATCCTAATTGTTCCACCATACAGATGGTGGTAGCCCTAAAACCCATCTACGATGCGGCAGGTATCGAGCGGATCGTAGTTTCTACTTATCAGGCTGTTTCCGGGACGGGGAAAAGGGCGATCCAGGAACTCCAGGATCAGTCTATCTCCATCTTCAATTTCAAGCCGATCAAGACGGATGTCTATCCACATCAGATTGCCTTCAACTGCCTACCGCACATCGATGTCTTTCTGGAAAATGGTTACACGAAGGAAGAGATGAAGATGGTCAACGAAACGAAGAAAATTCTCGAGGATCCCTCTATCCGTGTCACGGCGACCACGGTTCGGGTTCCCGTTTTCTACGGCCATTCGGAGTCCGTGAACGTGGAGACGAAGAAAAAGATCGGCCCGGACGAGGTCCGTGATCTCCTCTCCAAGGCCCCGGGTGTGGTGGTTGTGGATGACCCTGAAAATAATCTCTATCCATTGGCTATCGACGCCGCGGGGAAGGATGAAACCTTCGTGGGGAGGATTCGAGAGGACGAGTCGATCGAGAGAGGGATTAACTTTTGGGTCGTGGCGGACAACATCCGTAAAGGCGCGGCGACCAACGCGGTCCAGATCACCGAGATTCTTGTCAAAGAGTATTTTTAGAAGCGGGCGGGTTTTTTAGGGGCTCTTAAGTAGGGCTTCGATCTTTTTGGCGAGGCGCTCCCGGGTGAGGGCCCCCTGAACGATGTCCACGCGTTTTCCTGTTTTATCGTAAAAGTAGGTTGTGGGGATGGCCTGAATTTTCAGGCTGTCCATGAGGGTTTGATTCCCCAGGTAGATTGGATACGGAATCTTTATCTTTTCCAGGAAGGGGCGTAGAATCTTTGTTCCTCCCTTGTCTAAGCTGATGCCAATGACGACGACCCCCTTCGATTTGTAACTGCGTGCCAAGGAAACGAGTTCAGGAAGTTCCTCTCGGCACGGCTCACACCACGTGGTAAAAAAGTTGACGACAAGCACGTTTCCTTTTTGGGATCGGATGGTTTTCTCGAAGGTGGTAGGGCTCAGGATGGGGATCTGATTTTGTAGAGAAGTTCTTGGAGGAATCCAAAGGGGCAGAGCCAACCGCAGGGGAACCTTCCCGCCAGCATTCCGATCATCCCGAGGAATCCAATGATAAAGCTTCCCACGTGGAGGCGGGCGCTTGCCAGCGAGGGCCGGATGCTTGCGAAGATGAATTGAAGCGAGCCGAGGGGGCAGGCGAACGTGGCCGCCGGGCAGGAGTAACAGTTGAGACCAGGAACACAAAAGGACTTCAGAGGGCCCTGGTAGATCTTCCGCGTGAGGATAAAACCCAGGGATGAATTGGTTAGGAAGGTGGCAATTACCTGGATGAGTCTTCTGAGATGCCCCATGTTATCCGAGCCCGATGCAACTGAGGCATATCTTCGTGGCCTTTTCCAGGATGGCTAGGGTTTCCCCGGTGTTGATTCCCAGGAGAAGCAGGAGTAGGAAGAAAAATAATCCGAGGTAAATCCCCAAGGTCTTGTGCTTACGGATCATAAAACCTCCTCTCTTCGTATATAATAGGAGTCCGTGAAATGCAATGCCCGCTGTTCCAAATGAGGCGGAGGTGTTCGGGAGAATGAAGGGGTTTACCCTTGCGTGAATTGACACCTTTGAACCTGGTATGTTAAAAATATAACCAGCGCGGAGAGATGGCCGAGCTGGTCGAAGGCGGTTGATTCGAAATCAACTGAGCGCATTGCGCGCTCCGGGGGTTCGAATCCCTCTCTCTCCGCCATAACATTAGGGGTTCACATCCAGAGAGGGTGTGATATAATAAATTGTTCTTTGAGGGAGAGATGTCCGAGTTGGCCGAAGGAGCACGATTGGAAATCGTGTGTACCCCCATAAGGGGTACCGAGGGTTCGAATCCCTCTCTCTCCGCCATGAGTGCTTAAGGGTGGATGGCCTGGATAGTCGGGTCCTGCGCAACATAAACCCGCAAACCCCGTCAGGTCCGGAAGGAAGCAGCGGTAGTGGGATCTTATGTGTGCCGCAGGGGTGCCTGACTATCCAGTCGGTTCACCCTTTTAGTGGATAAATCGATGTCTTATCTCGTTCTCGCAAGAAAGTGGCGCCCTCAGACCTTCGAGGAGGTGGTGGGCCAGCAGGTTATTACCAAGACCCTGAAAAACGCGATCGAACAAAACCGTGTGGCTCACGCCCTCCTGTTTTGTGGCCCGCGAGGGGTGGGAAAGACCTCTGTGGCGCGGATCCTTGCCAAGGCCATGAATTGCGAGAAGGGACCCACGCCCAATCCGTGCGGGGAATGTCCCGCATGTAGAGAAATCTCCCAGGGAACCAGCCTCGATATTCATGAAATCGATGGGGCCTCCAACCGCGGCATTGATGAGATTCGTAAGCTCAAAGAGACAGTCATGTATCTGCCGGCGAGCCTTACCACAAAGATCATCATCATCGATGAGGTTCACATGCTGACGAAGGAGGCCTTTAACGCCCTTTTGAAGACCCTGGAGGAGCCGCCAGAGCATGTCATTTTTATTTTGGCCACGACGGAGCCCCATAAAATTCCCCCCACCATCCTCTCCCGTTGTCAGCGATACGATTTCCGCCGGGTCCCGTTTCACCAGATGGTGGAGCACCTGAAAAAAATCGTTGCGGAGGAAGGGTTTGAGGCGGACGAGAAGGCCCTGATGCTCGTGGCCCGGGAGGCGACAGGGAGCCTCAGGGACGCGGAAGTGGTCCTCGATCAGTTAATGCTTATCTCCGAGGACCGAAAGATCACCATCGAAGACGCTCGATCTACCCTGTCCGTGGTGGATACTTCGATCATGATGCGTGTCACGAGTCTGATCATCCAAAGAGAGCCCGAGGAGCTTTTGAAATTAATTCACGAACTGGTGGACGCTGGGACGGACCTTGCCTTTTTTTATCGTTCATTCCTCCTCTTCCTCCATGATCTTCTTCTGTTGAAGGCAGCAGGGGATCGTGAGGTTTCCATGGAGCGTGGGAAAGAGGAGATAGATGAGATGCGGAAGATGATCCGCCCCGTTTCCCTTGAGCAGATCGAACAGTGGATCCAGGTTTTCCATGACAAAGAGCGTTTTGTCCTTCAAAGTGAGTACGCGCGCATCGGGTTAGAGTCGGCTTTGCTCAGGATGGTTCACTTGAACCAGGTGGTTTCGGTGGATGACTTGATAAGGCGACTGGAATCGCGGGTCGGGTCAAGAGATGCTCAGGGTGGGGCCGCTTCAGGAGGCAAAAAGAAGGGAGTAGGTAGAGAGGATCATGGTCCGGTAGGACGCACGGCTGAGGGCGAGGGCCTCTCACAAACGACTGCAACGGGAGTTGATGATCAGGAAGGTGGTGCCGCAGCCGCCCCGGATGAAGGGTCCCATTTCCTTGCCCAGTTCATAGATTTTATAAAGCAGGAAGCCATGCCTCTTTCTGTTCAACTCTCGGAGGCCCATGGGTTCCGTTGGCAGGGGGAGACAGCCGAAATCTTATTTCCCCCCCGTACATTTTCGCTGAATCTTCTCCAGACGCCGGAGAAGGAGAAGCAGATCAGGACGCTTCTCGAGACGTTCGCTAAACGTCCGGTGTCCCGGATCCTTTTCAAGGAGGAGGCGACGGAGAATGAAAACGGGAATGGGGGAAACAGGCTTTCCGTCAATAACCGAGCCCAACAAGGATTAGCGCAACACCCCGCCGTGAAGGATGTGTTGGGAATACTGGGGGGGAGACTTGTCGAAATTAAACCTATTCAGAGGAAAGAAAGGGAGGAACAATGAGTCCAAAATTGTCAGATATTATGAAACAGGCCCAGAAGATGCAGGCCAAAATGGCGGAGATTCAGGAGGAATTGGCCGATAAGGTGGTGGAATCCACCTCTGGGGGCGGGATGGTCAAGGTGTTGGTGAACGGTCGCCAGGAGGTCCTTTCCATTCAGATCGAGCCCGATGTGGTAGATCCGGAAGACGTGGAGATGCTTCAGGATCTGATCGTGGCCGCTGTCAATGATGCCTTGCGAAAGTCACAGGAGATGATGGCGGAGGAGATGAAGAAGCTGACTGGCGGCATGTCGATTCCCGGACTTTTTTAGCCAGCGATGGAGCCGTATCCGAAGCCTGTAATCAGGCTGATTGACTTGCTTGGAAAACTTCCTGGCATAGGGAAAAAGAGTGCGGCGCGCATGGCCTTTTACCTGTTGCACGCCCCTGATTCCTATAGTGACGCCCTGGCCGAGGCGATCCATGCCGTAAAGAAAGAACTGAAGCTTTGCGCGCGGTGTTTTAACCTGGCGGATGCAGAGCTGTGTGCCATCTGCAGGAACCCAAAACGGGACCCGCACGTGATCTGCGTGGTAGAGGACACGAAAGACCTCATCGCCATTGAACAGACGGGGGCCTTCCAGGGGCTTTATCATGTTCTCCATGGACAGCTCGATCCGTTACAGGGGGTAGGGCCGGAGAAACTCAAGATCGAAGAGCTTGTGTTACGGCTTAGAGATGAACCGGTAAAAGAGGTGATACTTGCCACGAATCCTGATGCCAATGGAACGGCGACGGCCCTTTACCTCCAGAGACGTCTCAAGCCGTTTGATGTCAAGATCACGCGCCTCGCGCAGGGGATTCCCGTGGGGGGAGATATCGAGTATGTAGATACCCAGACCCTCGGGGCCTCCCTCAAACAACGCACAGAGTTTTGATGGCCTTCTAATTTATATTTGTTTTGGAGTTTTGGAAATAGTAAGGCCACGGATGATTCCGTGGCCTTTGATTATCGAATATAGATGGTGCCGAAGGCGGGACTCGAACCCGCACAGGCGTAGCCCACCACCCCCTCAAGATGGCGTGTCTACCAGTTCCACCACTTCGGCACGATTTGAGCACATTTTATTTTGCCTTTTCCCCCGTTCCCGTTTTTGGTTGCGCCTCGGTTTTCGGCTGCTGAGGCGTTGCCTGCGGCTTGGAACCTGCCTTGGCTGGCGCGGATTTCTTGGCCTTGCTCTTCATGATGGTCGATAAGGTTGCTTTCCTGTGACCACTTGCATAGGCGAGCAGGAGAGAGGTCAGCATAAAGACAACCGCGGCTCCCACCGTGACCCGGTTGAGAAAAGGGGTTGAGCCGGAGCTGCCAAAGACCGTCTGGCTTGCACCAGCTCCGAAAGCCGCTCCGATGTCGCTGCCGCGACCGGTCTGCATCAAAATAATCATGATCAGGGCGATCGCCACAATCACGTGCAAAACTGAGATGACTGTTACCATTGATACTTCCTTACAAGCCCCGTTTGACGATCTGCCCGAAGGAGTCTGCTTTCAGGCTCGCCCCGCCAACCAAACCCCCATCGATGTTTTCCATCGTCATCAGGCCTTCGATGTTTTCTGGTTTGACGCTTCCTCCGTACAAAATACGGATTTCTTCCGCCGCTTCCTTTTCCACTTGTTCCCTCAGCCATTTGCGGATGAAGGCATGAACCTCTTCCGCCTGTTCCGGGGAGGCGGTTTTTCCCGTTCCAATGGCCCAGATTGGTTCGTAGGCAAGAATCATAGACCGAACTTGTTTAGTTGTCAAGCCGTTCAGGCCCTCCTTGAGTTCTTCCTCGATGATTGTAAAGGTTTGGTTGGCTTCCCTCTGTTCCAAAGATTCTCCGACACATAGGATAGGGGTAAGGCCGTGTGAAAAGGCTGCATGGAGTTTCTTGTTAACGGTCTCGTTTGTCTCGCCGAAGTATTGCCGCCTTTCCGAGTGTCCGATGATCACGTGGCTACATCCGACCTCCTTCAACATGACGGGAGAAATTTCACCCGTGAAGGCTCCTTTTTCCTCCCAGTGCATATTTTGACCAGCCAGGAGGATGGGGGTTCCATTGAGAAGTTCCGAGACGGCCATGAGGGCCGTGTAGGGTGGGGCCACGAGGATGTCCACGTTTCCCGGATCCACGTCTTTGGTTTGTTGAAGGATGCCCGAGACGAGATCCCGCGCCTCTTTTGTAGTCATGTGCATTTTCCAGTTGCCCGCAATCATGGGTTTGCGTTTCATCGTTTTGTCTCCTTGGAGTATTATTGGGACTTGAGGGCCTCGATTCCTGGAAGGGATTTCCCTTCGAGAAATTCCAACGAGGCACCACCGCCACTGGAGATATGGGTGATCAGCTCTGCCACCCCTGATTCATGGATGGCTCTTATGGAGTCGCCGCCGCCCACGTAGCTTTCCCCCGGGGAAGCCGCTACGGCCTTGGCTATCTCGAAGGTTCCCTTGGCGAAAGGGGAAATTTCAAAGACACCCATGGGGCCGTTCCAGAATATCATGGTGGCATCCCTGAGGTGTTCCGCATAGGCCTGGATCGTTTTCGGACCAATATCCACTCCCATGAGGGAAGGGGGAATGGTCGAGTCTTCCGTTGTTTGATAGGATGCTGTCTCGCTGATTTCGTCGGCCGCCACGTGATCGATGGGAAGTAGAAAGGTTGTTTTCGTTTCCTCAGCTTTTTTCAGGATGGCCTTGGCGTCTTCCATTGAACCTTCTTCCACGAGGGAATTACCCACGTCGATACCCTGGGCCTTCAAGAAGGTGTAGGCCATGGCTCCACCGATGAGAACGGTTTGGGCCTTCTCCATGAGGGAGAGAAGGATGCCCAACTTGTCTGAGACCTTGGCCCCACCCAGGATGAGGACAAATTTTTCAGTGTTAGCTTCCAGGACCCTGGAAAGTGCCTCCACCTCTTTTTTGAGTAGGAAACCGCCTCCTTTGAGGTCCATGAATCCCGGGACCCCTACCACGGAGGCATGGGCCCGGTGGACTGCCCCAAAGGCATCGTCCACATAAACCTCACCAAGCCTGGCCAAGGACCTGGCAAACTCGGGATCGTTCTCAGTCTCTTCCTTGTGGAAACGGAGATTTTCCAAGAGGAGAATCTCCCCCTCGCCGAGTGCGCTCGCCATTTTTTCCACTTCCGGACCGACGCAGTCCGGGGCCAAGGCGACGGATTGCCCGATAACTTCTGAGAGCCTTTCCGCCACGGGACGAAGACTCAGTTCTGGCTTGACCGTGCCCTTGGGCCTTCCCAAATGGGACATCAGAATGACACGGCTGCCTCGCTCCAGGGCGTGGCGGATCGAGGGCAGACTCATCCTAATACGGCTGTCGTCGGCAACGCTCCCCTCTGTGAGGGGAACGTTGAAGTCGACGCGAAGCAAGAGCCGCTTCCCGTCGATGGGAAGCTGATCAATCGTTTTAAAGGAGACGGTCATCACATCCCTTTGGCCACGAAGCTGAAGAGTTCACTCATCCGGTTGGAGAATCCCCACTCGTTGTCGTACCAGGAGAGAATCTTGACCATCCGTCCGCCGATAACCTTCAGGGAGGGAACGTCCAGGGTAGAGGAGTTGGGGTTCCCGTTGAAATCGATGGAGACCAGCGGTTCTTCGCTGATTCCGAGGATTCCCTTCATGCTACCTTCCGCGTAGGATTTGAAGGTGTCGAGAAGCTCTTCCACCGTAGTTTCTTTTGCCAGCCAGGCGACCAGATCCACCACCGAAACGTTGGGGGTCGGGACCCGAATGGCCATCCCGTCTAACTTTCCTTCCGTCTCCGGAATCACGAGAGACAGGGCCTTGGCCGCACCGGTTGTTGTGGGGATCATAGAGACGGCCGCAGCCCTTGCCCGGCGAAGATCTTTGTGGGGCAGATCGAGAATACGTTGGTCGTTCGTGTAGGCGTGCGTGGTCGTCATCAGTCCGTATTCAAGGCCGAATTTGTCTACCAAGATCTTAACGACCGGCGCAAGACAGTTGGTCGTACAGGATCCCATGGAGATAACATGATGCTTGGCGGGATCGTATTTTTCCGGGTTGACACCCAGAACAACGGTGACGTCGGCGTTCTTGGAGGGCGCAGAGATGATGACCTTTTTGGCACCCGCCGCGAGATGGCCCGCCGCTTTGTCTCGGTCGGTGAACAGCCCGGTGCTTTCCAGGACGATATCGACTCCCAGATCCTTCCAGGGGAGTTTGCTCATGTCCCGCTCCGAGAGGACGCGGATCTTCTTGCCATTGACGATAAGATAGTCGCCTTCGACCGATACGTCAGCGTCGATTTTTCCGTGAACCGAATCGTATTTCAAAAGGTGCGCCAGGGTCTTGCTGTCGGTCAGGTCATTGACCGCCACAAAATCCAGGTTGTCTTTATTTAGAGAGGCACGAAATACATTCCTTCCAATACGTCCGAAACCATTGATCGCGATTTTTAACGCCATAATTTCCTCCACTTCTTGAGTTTTGGGGCATTTATAGCGTATTGGCGCGCTTTTTTCAAGGTGACGCAGCCCGCTCTTCCGAGGAGGAGCGAGCTGCATACGGATTTTCTTGGTTTCCGGTCAGACCTTTTTTAAGCATGTTTCCCGGATGATCCGCGTGACGGTTTCCGGAAAATCGGCATTTTCCTTGCGCGTCTTCATATCGACACTGTAGAACAGGGGCCGGAACATGTAGGTTGGGAGGAACATATTGATGAAAACACCCCCGTTTTCGGAGCGCACAGATCCCAGACATGGGAGGGAGAGGTTATAGGCGCGGTTCATCCGCATCGCCTGGCCCGCATATTGGGGCGTGCAGAACTCGATGAAGATGAGGTTTTCGACCCCCGGGGTGAAGCTGTAATCACGCACGTCGATGATCTTCCATCCTTCCAGTTCATCAAAGCTGGTCGTAACCTTTTTTGCAAATTCTTCTACGGCCTTGTGGGGATCCCCTGTGATTTTTGCCTTGAAAATGTCTTTCGTTTTACGGAGGCGCTTCAGGAAGTTCATCCGTTTGTCGTCCATGTCGAATCCTTCAGATCGGTGGACCAGCGTCATTTCCCCGATTTTCCCGGAGACACTTGAGAAAAAGTCGATGACCTTGGTCTTGAAGTCCTGAAAGATTTGGTCTACCTTATATCGTTGTTCCCCATCGACCTCTTCTCCGATGAGTTCGAGAAAGGTTTCGGGGTTCCGGGTATTGATGCAGATCGTGCTGCCCTCGAGATAAACCCCTACCTTGAGAAGGGGAAGGGCATAGACATTTTCCCACCTTTTTTCCAGAACGATGCCGGAGAGAGTATCGTTGTGGAATTCGAAACTGAAGGCCTCGGGGGACCACCGGTGAATGCCTCCAAGGGAGTATCCTTGGATCTTACCCATATTTTCCTTCAGGAAATCAATGATATGGGGAAATTCATCTTTAGGATTATTGACTTCACCGATTCTAAGAAAGGGCTTCATACTATCTCCTCCTTACAACGAGTTTTTTACTTCTTGATCACGACAAAATTTTGGGACAATGTATTTTTCAGTGATGTGGCATGAGTTGTCAAGGAAAAATGAAAATCGTTTGATCCGAGTTTCCGTATCTTTAGGGGGGAGAGGCTTTAACTGACTGTGACATTGATGTATGGTAGGAACCGTTGCTGAAAAATTATTCTACGGGAAGGGGTTGGTAAGAGAAAAGTATGGAGTTTACTCCCTGGATCTTTGCTCATCTTTTTGAAGTTGTCGGTTTTCTCTTGGCGATTGTCTTGATTCCCAGAATCCTGCTGGAGCGTCGGCATCCGGGCGCAACCGTGGCCTGGATCTTAGCCGTTGGCTTGGTGCCTTATGTGGGGGTTCCCCTCTATTTTCTAATAGGTGGTAGGAGGATTGAGGAAGTGGCTCACAAGAAGGGTTGGCGCATTGTTGAAAAGGAGATTGAGGCCGACGCGCCAATTTTTAACGGGCTACCAGAGGGGAACAGAAAGATCGCCCATATCCTGGTACGCTCCGGTATGCTGCCACCGAGCCGGAACAACAGGATAGAGATCATCGATGATGGCGTGAGGGCCTATGAGGTTCTCTGCGATCTGATTCGGAGAGCTGAAAAATCGATAGAGATTGCTACATTCATTCTCGGCCGGGATGAAGTGGGTGCTTCGCTGCTTTGGCTTCTCGTTGAAAAGGCGGAAAAAGGTTTGGAGGTAAGGCTTCTCCTGGATGCCTTGGGGTGCCTACGCACCCGTGGAAAGTTTGTCGATCCTCTCCGAAAGGCGGGAGGGCAGGTTGGAATCTTTCTTCCGCTCTTGTCGTTGAGACGGCGTTCTTCCGCCAATCTGAGAAATCATCGAAAAATGGCTATCGCCGATGGGGAAAAGGCCTTTGTCGGGGGGATGAATCTGGCGAGGGAATACATGGGGCCCAAGCCTTACAAAGATCGTTGGAAGGATGCGAGTATGTTGGTAACCGGAGGCGCGGTTGGTCACGTGCGGGACTTCTTCTGGAATGACTGGGCGTTTGCGACCTCAGAGGTGGTGGGACCGCAAGATTTTTGTCCGGTGAGCTTTTTTCAGGGAGGAGGAGATCAGACGGTGCAGGTGGTGGGAGATGGGCCAGACGCCGCTGAACGGCCATTGTATGCTGGGGTTTTGGCGGCCCTGAATCGTGCTGAGAGGAGCATATGGGTCGTGACCCCGTATTTCGTTCCGGACGATGCCCTCTCCGCCTCATTGGTGCTCGCTGCACGTATGGGATGTCATGTTCACGTTGTCATCCCGGAGAAATCGAATCATCCCCTGGTTGATCTGGCAGGACGTTCCTACATCTCTGATCTACTCCGTTCCGGTGTTCATTTCTATTTCTACCAGCCTGGGATGCTGCACGCGAAACTTTTTGTGATTGATCGTAAGATTGCCGTCGTGGGCTCGGCAAATATGGATATCAGGAGCTTTCAGCTCAATTTCGAGATTGCCAGTTTCCTCTATGATGAGAAAAGCGTGGAGGCTGTGCTACGGGTCGTGCAGCGTATTATGGAAGAAACTCGGGAAGTCCAACTGGATGAGCTGGAAAGAAAGGGCAGGTTAAGGACGTTTTCGGAAGATATATGCAGGGTTTTTTCGCCCCTTTTATGATTGGATCGAAATGTGGTAAGAGAATGCGACTATAAGAAGAGAGGATAGTAGATGAAATTTCAGCCGGTTCGCTCGGAAAAGGTATGGGGGAAAACATTTAGGGAGAAGGTAGTCGTTCTATTGGCCACGGGATTTTATACGGGGTATGCCCCGGTGGTTCCCGGCACTTTTGGAACCCTGGTGGGAATTCCCATCGCCTTTTTCCTCTCATTTCTTGGTCTGACAAGCGCCACGGTGATCTTGATCGTCATGACCCTTCTCTCCTGTTGGATCGCCAATGAGGCGGAAAAGATCTATGGGATGAAGGACCCGAACGATATCGTCATCGATGAGGTGATGGGATACTTGGTAACGGTCTGGGCATTGCCGTTTACCTGGTTTACCGTGATAGGAGGTTTCTTCCTTTTCAGGATCCTGGATATCCTGAAACCGTTTCCCATTCGAAAAGTGGAAGATTGGATCCCCGGGGGAACTGGCGTGGTGATGGATGATGTTCTCGCGGGGGTCTATGGGTGTATCATTCTCCATGGGATTTTGAGGATGTGGCATGGTTGAGGAGAGGCTCTACCACTTGCTTTTGGAGAAGGGGAAGACCCTCGCCACGGCTGAATCGTGCTCCGGGGGACTTGTGGCCCACCGGATAACCAACGTGCCGGGGGTGTCGGAGGTGTTCCTGATGGGAGTGGTCAGCTACAGCAATGAGGCGAAGGTAAAGGTCCTCGGTGTAAATGTGGAGACACTCGAGTCGAAGGGTGCAGTTAGCTCCGAAGTGGCTATCCAGATGGCGACGGGAGTTCGAGAACTGGCGGGCAGCGACCTGGGAATCGGGATCACGGGAATCGCCGGCCCGACGGGGGGATCGGAGGAGAAGCCCGTGGGGACCGTCTATATGGCCGTGTCTTATCCGGACAAGGGGATCGAGGAGGCCCGGCTCTTTCAGTTCGATGGTGACCGGGAATCGGTAAAATCCCAGACGTCGGAGGTGGCCCTTCAGTGGCTTTGCCGTGTCTTGGGCGATTCGTAGTGGTTCGATGACTCGAAGACGCTTGACCCTTCACATCGTTCTGTTCTTCTTGACGTTGATTTCCACCTATTTCGTGGCGGGGGTTTGGTACGCCCTGCCCCTGATGGGAATCCTCCTTTGCCATGAGATGGGACATTTCGTGATGAGCCGATATTACGGGGTGGAGGCGACCTTACCCTTTTTCATCCCCTTCCCCTTTTCACCGTTCGGGACCTTTGGGGCTATTATCAAGATGCGGGGATGGATCCCCGACCGACGGGCCCTCTTCGATATCGGGGCGGGTGGCCCCATTGCCGGTCTCATTTTGACCTTCCCTGCCATCTATTTCGGTTTGAAGATGTCGGCGATCGTCCCCTTGGCCGTCGCCAAGGGTCAAGGATTGATCCTGGGCGACAGTCTCCTCTTCAAGGGACTCGAATATTTGGCCCTCGGCCCTCTTCCTGACGGATACGACGTAGTGCTGCATCCGCTGGCCTACGCCGGATGGGTGGGTCTCTTCGTGACGGCACTGAACCTGCTTCCCATCGGGCAATTGGACGGCGGGCATATCGTCTATGCCCTCTTCGGACCGAAGAGCCTGAAGATTTATCGCATGGGAATTCTCCTCTTCGCCATCTACGCCTTGCTTTTCAATCCAGGGTGGGTAGTCTTGGTGGTGCTTCTCTTCTTTTTCGGCTTGAAGCACCCGCCGCCCCTGGATGATATTACCCCTCTCGATGCGAAACGAAGGGTCATCGGGATCATTATGCTTCTCATCTTTTTCAGTTCTTTCATGCCGTCGCCTTTTCCAGAGTTGACGCGGGAATTGGGAGGGCTTGCTGGTTGATGTCTGATACGGGGCAGTTTTATCTGTTGAGCCTTGGGTGTCCCAAGAACCTCATTGATTCCGAGTGGCTCAGTGGACGGTTGATGAGAATGGGGTGGAAACCCGTGACGGAGCCAGCTGAGGCCGATGTCATCATTGTTAATACCTGCTCCTTTATTGAACCTGCCGTGCGTGAATCCATCGACACGATTCTTACCCTGCATCGGGTGGCGCCAAATGCTCGGTTGGTGGTGACGGGATGTTTCCCGCTGCGTTATGGAAGGACCCTGAAAAAGCTCCTTCCTGAGGTCTCGACCTTTTTCACCTCCCGGCGGATGGAGAGGGTGGATGAAGCCACCCTTCGCAAAATCCTCGTTGGCACCTCGTGGGTGAGCCACACGCCGAGGCTGGGAGGGGTCTTGGAGGAGATCGACCGCGTGCCCTCCACCCCTTTTTATACCGCCTACGTGAAGATCGCGGATGGATGCAATCGACGGTGTGCCTTCTGTACCCTGCCCGCTATCCGGGGGCGGTATCGATCCCGCCCTGTTGAAGAGATCGTCCGTGAGGTGGAGATGCTGGTGAGCGGGGGGGTGAAAGAGATCATTCTCGTGGCCCAGGATACGGTGGCGTACGGGCGAGATATAGGAATGGATATGGGGCTCGCCCACCTGTTGGAGAAGGTGGCGGGGGTGTCGGGCGTGGCATGGGTGAAGCTTCTCTACCTCTATCCGGACGTGCGGCGTGTTACCCGTCCTCTCATCGAGGTTATGAGGGATCATCCTGCCGTCTGTCCCGTGGTGGACGTCCCCGTGCAACACGCCGCGCCGGAGGTGCTTAAACGGATGCGGCGCCCCGGCCCTGATGCCATCCGGCGCGTGTTGGATCGACTCCGATCCGTGCCGCAGATTCGGTTGCGAACCACGGTCATGGTCGGTTTCCCCGGAGAGACGGAGGAGGATTTCGACAAGCTGTGTGCTTTCGTAGAGGAACAGCGTTTTTATAGCCTCGGTGTGTTTACCTACTCCGACGAGGAAGGAACCCGCGCATTTGGGTATTCCGACAAGGTTCCCGAAGAGGAGAAGGAGCGTCGTGCTGAAGAGTTGATGGTGCGTCAGCGGAAGATTGCCGTTAGGCAGAATCGGGAGATGGTGGGAAGCATCCTTCCCGTCCTGGTGGAGGGACCTCACGAGGAGACAGACCTTCTACTGCGGGGGCGAACGGCCTTTCAATTCCCCGAGATCGATGGTTGCGTCATCATCAACCAGGGAACGGCTGAGATCGGTGAGATCGTGCCGGTTCGAATCACCGAAGCGGGACCGTACGATCTCGTTGGGGAGATAGGCTCCTGGACGTTTTGACGGCCCCAAATGGTTTTTCGATTCCGTTGCATGCGTTTGGACTTCGTGGTAGTTTTTTGAAAAAAGAGAGGAGGGAATGGTGATGGGAGAGATAAATCTTCAACCGGTGGAACGATGTGAAGTCATTGTCCTGGTGGACAACTATATTGATTTACTTTTACCTCCAAAGGATGGAGTTGTTCGGCCTCCATTGGCGACGGGTGATGTCATTCCTGAGGATACAATCCTTGCGGAGCATGGGCTTTCCATCTTGCTTCGCTTGACGTATGGGGGGGAGACGCATTCCGTGCTGATGGATGCAGGCTACACCGACAAAGTCCTTCCGCACAACCTCAATTTTCTTGGGTTGAGCCTTTCTGACGTGGAGCTGGTGGTGATGAGCCATGGGCATATGGATCATTATGGGGGACTGGTTTGGGCAGTGGGACAAATTTCCAAGAAACCCGTGCCCATCGTGATTCATCCGGATGCCTTTGCCACGCCCCGCTTTTTCAAACTTCCGGATGGGCGGGATCTAAAATTCCCTGTGATGAATCGGGCATCTGTGGAGAATGCGGGTGGGAAATTTCAAGAGATCGCAGAGCCAAGCCTGCATATGGAAGATCATCTTTTGGTCACCGGAGCGGTGGAGCGCGTGACTCCCTTCGAGAAGGGAATGCCCAATGCCTATGTGAAGCGGGGGGACGAGTTGGTCCACGATGATATCTTTGACGACCAGGGGTGCGCCATCAATATTCGGGATGAGGGAATCGTGGTGATTTCCGGTTGTGCCCACGCGGGGATCATCAACACGATCAAGTATGCCCAGAAGCTGACAGGGGTCGACAGGGTGCTTGGCGTTATCGGGGGTTTTCATTTAAGTGGTCCCATTTTCGAGCCCATTATTCCCGACACCATCGAAGCCATGAAGGAGATCAATCCGAAGCGCCTGGTTCCCATGCATTGCACGGGATGGACAGCCATCAAAGCCTTTGAGGCAGCTATGCCCGAGGCCTTTGCTCTCAACGCCTCCGGTACCACGTATCAGTTCTGATCCAGATGCCGAAAGCCGCCATTCTGACGATAGGAACGGAGCTGCTTCTGGGAAAGATTGTCGATACCAACGGCGCTTACCTGGGAGAGGTGCTTTCTTTTGCGGGGTTCGACGTAGCCATTCGACTCTCAATAGGAGATCACCGTGGAGAGATCCGGCGGTGGATTCAGGATCTCTTGGATGAGGTGGATCTCATCGTCACAACGGGGGGGCTTGGTCCCACAAAGGACGATCTTACACGTCAAGAGGTGGCGGAAGCCCTGGGTGTCCCACTCGTTTTTCATGAAGAGTTGCTGAGGGAGATTGAGGCGATTTTTGCTTCCAGAGGGTTCCACATGACAGAGAACAACCGGCGACAGGCCTATCTTCCCGAGGGGGCCCAAGCCATCTCGAATCCCGTAGGAACAGCGCCCGCTTTTTTCTGCAAAACGGACACGGGTCGGATGATTATCTGCCTCCCTGGGGTTCCTCGGGAGCTGAAGTATCTTACGGAGAAAAAGGTCCTCTCCATGCTCCGGGAAGAGTTCCACCTGGGTGGAAGGGTGAAACGAACGCGTGTTCTGAAGATATGTGGGCTTGGGGAGAGTGGTGTGGATCAGCAGATCGGGGATTTGATGAAGACAGAAGGAAACCCCTTCGTCGGAGTTCTTGCCTCTCCGGGGATGATTCGTGTCCTCATCACGGCGGAGGGAGAAGGGGAAACGGAGGTTAGGGAAAAGATCGCTGGGGTGGAGAAGGAGATCCGTAGAAGGCTTGGGAAACTTATTTTTGGCGTCGATGATCAGACGTTGGAGGGTGTCGTCGCAGAGAGACTTTCTAACATGAAAGCGGGGCTTTTGATCAAGGATGGAGCGACCGGAGGTGAATTGGCTCGTAGGCTTCTAAAGGAGGCTCGAGGTAGCTATCGATTGGAAGGAGCCATCGATTTCAGCGGAAAGGGCCGGATAGATGAGAAGGAAACCGAGTCGATCTATTTGGAAGTTGTGGAGATGCCGGAAAAAACGGAGGAGGGGTTGGGTGTTTTTGAAATTACCTTGAAGAGGGATGGAGAGGAGAAACGATCGAAGCTTCGCCTTGGAGGCCCCAGAGAGATGGTAGAAACGAGGCTTGCGATCATTGCCATTGACCAGTTGCGTAAGTGGTTGGAGGGTTAAATAAAAAGGGGGTGGAAAAATGATTCAAAGGGCAGTTAAAACGGACAAGGCCCCAGAGGCCATAGGGCCTTATTCCCAGGCGATTGTCGCGGGAGACTGGGTGTTTGCGGCAGGTCAGATCCCACTCAACCCGGAAACGGGAGAGATTGTGGCGGGACCGATTGAACGCCAGACCGAACGAGTCTTAAAGAACTTAGAAGCCGTTTTGGAGGCGGCCGGGAGTGACCTGGGGCATGTTGTCAAGACCACGGTCTATCTGAGCTCGATGGATGATTTCGCCGTGTTCAACGAGACCTATGCGTCTTTCTTTCAAGAACCCTATCCGGCGAGGGCCACGGTGGAGGTGGCCAATCTTCCAAAAGGAGTGCTGCTTGAGATCGAGGCGATTGCGGTTCTGAAGTGAGGGAGTGAAAAGTCAGCGGTAGAGGTATTAAAAAGGAAATTTGCCACAGGTATTGTTGAGAACTCTCAGGGACTTTCCGTCTTCGAAAAACTCAATAACGTTCAGGGCACCGAAGTCCTGACGGAAATTAAACACATTGTGGAGGTCCAAACCCAGGACCCAGCAGATGATGAGGCTGTTGATGCCCCCGTGGGCGACCACGGCAAATTCTTCTTCGGCGTGGCGTTCCACCAACTGTGTGATGATCGTGACAGCGCGTTCCTGGGCCTCGATAAGGTTTTCTCCCCCTGGTATACGGTAGGTAACGTAATCTTCGAACTTTTTCCGGGCTTCGTCCGGATATTTCTCCCAGACCTCCTTTAAGGTCAGACCTTCCCAGATTCCCTGTTTGACCTCACGAAGGTTGGGAAATTCGTCTCTCTGAACGTCCGGGAAATAGTGGGCGATGAGTTCTGCCCCCTTTCGCGCGCGCTTCAGGTCACTGGAATAGATCCCCCTTAAAGGACGGCTTTTTAGACATTCAGCAACCCGTTTCAGTTGGGCTTCCCCTTCAGAGGTGACGTCCACGTCCAGGTGCCCGTTGTAACGGAAGGCGTCTCCCTGGGTGTTGACCGTTTCTCCGTGTCGGATGAGATAGAGGCGGGTAATCGCGTAGAACTTTGTGGGATCCCATAGGGTATCAATACGTTTTGTCATCTTGTTCTCAGATGGAAAAGGGAGAAGGGGATATCCCCTTCTCCCTTTTCCGTAACTTAAAGGGGGTTTTAGGCATTTCCCATAATGTATTCGTGAATGGCGTTGGCGGCCTTGCGACCGGCGCCCATGGCGAGGATAACGGTAGCGGAGCCCGTGACGATATCACCGCCGGCGTAAACCCCTTCCTTGGAAGTAGCCCCTGTCTCGGGGTCGGCCTCGATGTATCCCCATTTGTTGAGTTTGAGATCCGGAGTTGTGCTGGGGATGAGGGGATTGGCCCGGGTGCCCAGGGCTACGATGACCGTGTCGCATTCCATGGTGAAGTTTGAGCCCTCGATAGGAATGGGGCGCCGACGTCCTGATTCATCCGGTTCACCTAATTCCATCCGAATGCATTCCATACCCGTAACCCAGCCTTCCTCGTTGCCGATGAAACGGACGGGATTGGTCAGGAGTTCAAACTGAACCCCTTCTTCCTCAGCGTGGTGAATCTCCTCCGCTCGGGCGGGCATCTCTGCACGGGAACGACGATAGACGATCTTGACGGTATCCGCTCCAAGACGCAGGGCGGTTCGGGCGGCGTCCATGGCCACGTTCCCGGCCCCGATCACAGCAACATTCTTTCCTAAGGCGATGGGGGTATCGTATTCAGGGAATTTGTAGGCCTTCATGAGGTTGGATCGGGTGAGATATTCATTAGCAGAATAGACCCCACAGAGATTTTCACCGGGGAGGTTGAGGAAGAGTGGGAGGCCGGCCCCAACGCCGAGAAATACGGCGTCGTGATCTTCGAGGAGTTCGTCAATCGTGGTGGTTTTTCCAACGACCACGTCTGTCTCGATCTTAACCCCCATCTTCTGGAGGTAGTCGACTTCCGCGGCCACGATGGCTTTGGGAAGACGGAACTCGGGGATACCATAGATGAGAACACCCCCGGGGGTGTGAAGGGCCTCATAGATGATGACTTCGTGGCCCTTTTTGATAAGGTCACCGGCCAAGGTCAGGCTGGCGGGACCGGAGCCGACCACCGCCACGCGCTTCCCGGTGGGTGCTTCCACTTCGGGAATGGTGACAAGGTTGTTATTCCGCTCGTAGTCGGCGGCGAATCGCTCAAGACGCCCAATAGCCACGGGCTCTCCTTTCTTCCCGAGGATACAGGTTTGTTCGCACTGGCTTTCCTGTGGACAAACCCTTCCACAAACGGCGGGTAGGCTGTTTTTATTTTTCAACTGTCTCGCGGCGGCAGCGAAGTCACCCTCAACGATAAATTTTATGAATTGCGGGATTTCGACTTCAACGGGGCATCCCTCGACACACTTGGGTTTTTTGCACTGCAGACACCTCTGGGCTTCCAGTTGGGCCAGTTTTTCATCGTAACCGTAGGGGACCTCGTCGAAATTGTGCGCGCGGACCTTCGGATCCTGTTCCGGCATTGCCTGACGAGGGATCTTTTTCTTTCCTTTTTCAGCCATTTTTGTCCTGCCTCCTTTTCGTTCTATGCGTGCTTTTGCTTGAAAAGCTCATAAGATTTTTTCTCTTCTTCCACGTACATTCGAAGCCGCAGTGTCAGCTCGTCGAAGTCGACCTGATGGCCATCGAATTCCGGACCATCCACACAGACGAACCTGGTTTTTCCGCCTACGGTGACACGGCAGGCGCCACACATGCCCGTGGCATCGACCATGATGGGGTTGAGGCTAACGGTCGTGGGGACATTGAAGGGCTCTGTGGTCTTGCATACGAAACGCATCATGGGAACAGGTCCAATGCCTACGACCATTTTGACGTCGTTTCTTTCTTCGAGGATCTGTTTCAGGACATCTGTCACGAATCCGTGATGACCGTAACTCCCGTCATCCGTTGTAATCCTCAGGTCGTCCGTGACTTCCCTCATCTCATCTTCAAGGATCAAGAGGTCTTTCGTGCGTGCGCCGATGATTCCGATAACCTCATTGCCGGCCTCTTTGTATCCACGAGTGATGGGATAAAGCACGGCCACGCCTGTGCCGCCCCCCACGCAGATGACAGGGCCGTCGTATTTCTCGATATGTGTGGGCATGCCCAAGGGGCCGATAACATCGATTAGGGCATCCCCGGGTTCTAAGGTGGCGAGATGCGCGGTAGTTTTACCAACGACTTGAAAGATGATCGTAAGAGTCCCCTTATCGACGTTCTTTTTGGCCATTGTAAGCGGTATTCTCTCTCCCTTTTCATCGATCCTAAGCACGATGAATTGGCCAGGTTTTGCCTTCCTGGCGACACGGGCGGCTTCCACTTCCAACTGGCAGACTGTCCCTTCAGCCATAACCTTTTTGTCAACGATTTTGTACAAAGTTCAATCCTCCTCTATGTTGTTGAGAAATAATTAATTAAAAATCTGCCTGGGTGAGGGCAGATTTGACCTTTACAGTCCCTTTAGTATCTTGTGTAAGTACAGGCCTTGATATCGTCTTTTCTGGATTCCTCTTCGTATCCAAAGACCGTGAAGTAGAGTGCACGGTCAAAAAACTGTGTGAGACGTTGGCTTAAATCAAAGACCATGGAAAGATCGAGGGCGTCTTTGAAAGATTTTTCACTCAAGATCTTGTCCCATATCTCTTTTTTCAGGAGTAGCAGGGAATAAACGACTTCCTGAAGTGCAAAGCCTTCTTTGAAACGCTTTCTTCCTAATTCTGTATAGTCCCATTTGATGTCTTCCTTTGTTGCTTCGTGGCTGATCCAATGGCCAAGCTGCGCGTAAAAATTGAGGGCCCGTTTGTAGAGGATGTTCTCTGGAAATTCACGATACGTTGGCGTGTAAGGGTTCTTTTTTACTGAGTCGAGCCATTTTTTCGTGAGTTCGTCCGCATTCTCTTCGATGAGTTGGACCAGCTCGTTGGTGAACATCTCTGCCTCCTTGTTAGATCAGTTTGAACCGTGGTTTTCCTATCATATCTTTATGGGGCTGTCAATTCATGCGGGAGGGATTAGACGGATCGTTTGAAAGGCATAGATAAAAGCTTCCTCGGGGATTGTTAAAGGAAACGAAAAGGTCTGGACTCGATCGTTTCACGATTCATTCCAGCCGATATTTCTCCACTTTGTAGCGGAAGGAGCGAAAGGTCATGCCGACGAGGTGGGCTGCCTCCATCTTTTTTCCGTGACAGCGCTGAAGGGCCTCGGAAAGATAACTCTTTTCCACATCTTCAAGCAGGGCAGGAAGATCAAGTCCCCCCTCGGGGAATTCGCAGGAATAGAATGGTGGTGTGGGCTGGTCGATTGACTCAAAGGTCTGTGACTTATAGATATCCGGAAGGATGATGTTCGAATCCTGGAGTGCCACGGCCCGTTCCACCATGTTTTCCAGCTCTCTTACGTTTCCTGGAAAGTCATAGTTTTCCAGTTCTTTTAGGATATAAGAGGATATTTTTATACCCGTGCTGTTGTATTTCTTTGAGAATTTCTTGATGAAATATTCGAGGAGAAGTGGGATATCCTCCCTGCGTTCTCTCAAAGGAGGGACGTGAATGCGTATAACGTTTAACCGGAAAAACAGGTCTTCCCGGAATCTCTTTTCGGCCACTTCCTTTTCGATGATTCTATTTGTGGCGGAGATGATTTGGACATCGACTTTGATGTCACGGTTGTCCCCGAGTCTTCGGAAGGTCTGGTCTTGCAGAACTCTTAAGAGCTTTACCTGAAGGGAGAGGGGGAGCTCGCCGATTTCATCCAGAAAGAGGATTCCTCCGTGGGCAGTTTCGAAGAGGCCGGCTTTATCGGTGTTTGCCCCGGTAAAGGCCCCTTTTTTGTAACCGAACAATTCGCTTTCGAGAAGGTTCTCAGGAATCCCTCCGCAGTTTACTGGGACGAAGGGGCTTTCAGGGTTTTGCAACTGATGAATGGTTTTGGCGATAATTTCCTTGCCGGTTCCGCTTTCTCCAGTGATGAGAATGGGTGTTCGGGTTTTTGAGACACGGACGACGAGGTCCATCAACTGACGCATTAACTTGCTGGACCCGATAATCCCAAGGTCCTGGATGGAGGATGAGAGTTTCTGTTTGAGTTTCAGGTTTTCCTCTTTGAGGAGCTGTCGTTCCAGGGCGTTTTTGATGACAATTTTGATTTCGTCTATTTTGAAAGGTTTTGTTATGTAGTCGTACGCGCCGTGCTTCATTCCCTCAATGGCCGTTTCGTTGGAGGCATAAGCAGTTACAAGGATCATGAGGCTGCTCGGGGATATTTCTTGAACTTTTTTTAGTAGCTCAAGGCCGGAGAGATCCGGCATCCGGATGTCGGAAACGATGAGGGGATAGAAGGTCTCTTTTATTTTTTCTAAGGCTTCAAATCCACCTGAGGCGGTGTCAACAATGTATCCCTCCTTGGTAAGGAGGATTTTGAGCATGGTTCGAATGTCTTGCTCGTCGTCGACTACGAGGATCCGTTGGGGGGGAATATTTTCCATGATGGTATTTCCTTTAAGTTGGCAAGGTGAGCCGGAAGATGGTTCCTTTCCCAACAATCGATTTGACCGAGATATTTCCACCCAGGGAGTTCATGATCTGGTAGGCGATGGAAAGGCCGAGCCCCGTGCCATCGGAACGGGTTGTGAAAAAGGGCTCAAATATTTTCCTTAAGACATCTTTTGGAATTCCCTTTCCATTGTCTTGGATGAGGATAGTAGTTGAATCTGAATCGTAAGAGATACCTTCATTCCCATTTTCTGCCGTTGCGCATTTGAC
Source organism: bacterium (assembly GCA_029934085.1). Classification (GTDB taxonomy): domain Bacteria; phylum Desulfobacterota; class S145-22; order S145-22; family S145-22; genus JAOZMY01. Next base: position 30,451 of record JAOZMY010000014.1, read on the forward strand.
GCTAATGACGTGGTCTTTTTTGTCTTTTGCCTGTACCGCGTTGATCAGGATGTTCCAGAAAACTTGTTTTAGTCTGTCTCTGTCGCTGTGAACCACGAGGTCTTTGGGAAGAAGGTTGACGAATCGAACCCCATTTCCTTGATTTTCCTTTGAAAGAATGGAGATGATTTCTTCAGTAAATGGGTAGAGCTTGATGTTTTGAAGGTTTTCTTTCCCGAACTGGGAGAATTGAAGGAAGTCCGAGACCAGTCGATTGAGGCGGTCGGTTTCCCTCAGGACAATTTCCATAAGGTCTAACTCGGTACCATTTAAATTCAATGTGTTTTTCAGAACCTGGATAGACCCGCTTAGAGAGGCAAGCGGATTTCTGATTTCGTGGGCCAGACCGGCGGCGAAGCGGCCGACCGTTGCCAGCTTTTCGGATTCGTGGACCCTCTTTTCCATGGCCTTGTAACGGGTTAGGTCCTGGAAGATGATGATTTTCCCCGCCGGGTTGTTTTCGGAGTCGTAGAGGGTAGAGATGGAGAAACCGATGATCTTGTCGCGAGCCCCGGGTTTCTTGAGGACAAGATGGGTATGGTGTGGGTGGGTCTGAACCTTCATCTGTTTGTCGATATATTTCCCCAGAGCAGGAAAAACGTTTAGGATGTTTTCCCCGAGCCCTTTTTCTTGGGGAGTTTCTAAGATTTCCTCTCCAGCCTTGTTGAGATAGGTGAGTTTGTTGTCAAGATCGACAGTGAGGATTCCGCTCTGAATGCTCTGGAGAAGGTTTTCGTTGAAGCGTTCTAATTTTTTGTACTCTCTTTTTCTCTTCTGGATTTCCCTGGAGAGGATGCTGGTCAGGATAGCCACTCCCCAGAGTGCAATGACCTGGATTCCAATCCTGTATATAGTGAATCGGTTGTCCCAGATGTAAGTGGGGAGTTTCGATTTCATGAAGGCGTCGATGGGAGCCATTTTCAGGATGATTCCGACGTAAAAAATGGAGGTAAAAAACACGGCTATAAAGAGTTTTCCCCGGCTGAGAAAAAGCCCCCCTGCAATGATGGAGAAGAAATAAAGAAAGATGAAGATGCTTTCCTCTCCCCCGCTCATGCGCACAAAGACGGTCACAAAGAGGGCGTCGATGAGAATCTGGGTGAAGATGAACCATTGGGAATCCTTGAAGATCTTGATTAGAGAGAGACAAATGATAGAGTAGAGATAGATGGCAGATAGAAGAAGAAAGAGTTGGGTGTTGGGGGGGATATGGAGGATATTTTTGCCATGTTCCGGGATAAAGAGTGAGGTTCCTAAGACGAGGGAAGTGACAAAGACCCTCCCCAGGCTGAGGACCGTCGCATTCCTATAGGACCTGGCAGGGAAGATTCCGTTTGCAGCAGGGATGGAGGTAGCCAATTTACCCGATGGCATTTGCCATATTGAAAATAGGTAGATACATTGCGATCACGATGGTGCCGACAACGCCGCCCAGAAAAACGATCATGAGGGGTTCCAGCATGGAAGTCAGACCCGCAACCGCCGTATCGACTTCGTCTTCGTAGAAATCGGCGATCTTATTGAGCATCTGGTCCAATGCACCCGTGTTTTCACCAACGGAGATCATACGGGTGACCATGGGGGGAAAGACGTTGCTTCTGGCCAGTGGTTCGGCGATATTTTCACCGGAGCTGATGTTTTCGCGGGCCTCCATGACGGCGTCCTCGATGACCTTGTTCCCGGATGTCTTGGCCACGAGGTGTAGACCATCCAGGATGGGAACACCACTCTGCATGAGGGTGCTCAATGTTCTGGTAAAACGGGCCACGGCGACTTTTCTGAGGAGGATGCCGAAGATGGGCAGTTTGAGTAAGAAGCCATCAATAGCCTTTTTGCCTTTGTCCGTTTTTCGGATGTAGCGGATGGCGATGATGAGAACGATGACGAATCCGATGACGATGAGGATGTGACTTCGAATGAATTTGCTTGTATCCACTACTAATTGAGTAAGCCCCGGAAGTTGTTGGCCCGCTTCGCGGAACATCTTTTCAAATGTTGGGATAACGAAGACCATTAGGATGCCTACCACTACCACGGCCACAAAGGTTACGATCATGGGATACATGAGGGCAGATTTAACCTTTCGTCTCAAGGCCTCGGCCTTTTCGATAAAGGTGGCTAGCCTATTCAAGATGATGTCCAGCGTTCCGGCCTCTTCGCCTGCCACGACCATATTGGTATAGAGATCGTTGAAAGCTTTGGGATGTTTTTTAAGGGCCGCGGCGAAGGTCATCCCAGATTCGACGTCATCTTTGACTTGACCAAGAATCTCTTTCAAGGTGGGATTTTCTTCCTGCTCGGCAAGAATATCAAGGGATTGAACCAACGGGAGCCCCGCATCGATCATCGTGGCAAGCTGCCGCGTGAAGATGGCCAAGTTCTTGGGTTTTACCTTGGATTTAAAGAGAACAATCTGTTTTCTCTCGCTGAGTTTCTTGATTTTTGTCGGGATGATCCGTTGTTGTCTCAGTTGCGCCCTTACAATCGTCTCATTGACGGCCTCAATGGTTCCCGATTGGGCACCCCCTCCAACGACCTTTCCTTCCCACTTAAATCTTGGCACGATAACCTCCTTAACGTCTGAGACCTCGTTGAGGTTTTCCTTCCATTCCCATCATCTGTTTGAGTTCCTCAAGGTTGGGACTACGCGACATGGCCTCTTTCAGACTGATCATTCCCTTCTGGAAAAGATCAAAGAGGGATTGGTTCATGGTCTGCATGCCAAATTTTGTCTGGCCGATCTGCATTTGTGAGTAGATCTGGTGGACCTTATCTTCGCGTATGAGATTTCTAATCGCTGGGTTGGGAATCATGACCTCGACTCCCAGACATCGGCCACTTCCACTCGCCTTGGGGATCAGTTGTTGGGTGATAATTCCTTCGAGGACGAATGAGAGCTGAGCCCTGATTTGGGGTTGCTGATGGGGAGGAAAGACATCGATAATACGATTGATACTTTCGACGGCTGAGTTTGTGTGCAATGTTGCAAATGTGAGGTGCCCCGTTTCCGCAATGACCAGTGCCGATTCAATGGTTTCCAGGTCCCGCATCTCGCCGATGAGGATGATGTCCGGGTCTTGACGCAGGACGTGTTTAAGGGCTTGGGTAAATCCGTGGGTGTCGGAGTTGACTTCCCGTTGGTTGATGAGGCAGTTTTTGTGACGATGCAGGTATTCGATGGGATCCTCGATGGTGATGATATGGGCGTGTCGTTCATCGTTCAGCCGATCGATCATAGAGGCCAAGGTGGTCGATTTTCCGCTTCCCGTGGGGCCTGTGACGAGGATGAGTCCTTTGGGTTTATAGATCAGTTCTTCCACGACTGGGGGAAGACCCAGTTCCCGGAGCGTCAAGATTTTGTAGGGAATGGTTCGAAAGGCCCCTGCTACGGCTCCTCTCTGATTGAAAATATTTCCCCTGAAACGGCTGAGATTCTTGATTCCAAAAGAGAAGTCCAGCTCGTTTTCTTCCTCAAACCGTTTCCTTTGTGTCTCGGTGAGGACACTGTAGCATAGCCGACGGGTATCGGCCGCGGTCAACGGAGCCATATCCATGGGGACGAGTTTCCCGTCTATCCTCAATTGCGGGGGAGATCCTGTTGTGATGTGTAAGTCTGTTGCCCCCCTTTCAAACATTTCAACAAGAAGCTCTTTTAGATCATACATAGCGTTTTTCCTCTTTGTTTGTTAATCTTCAACGGTCACTCTCAAGGCCTCTTCCAGGGTGGAGACTCCATTCATGACTTTGAGTAAGGCGTTCTGACGAAGAGTTCGCATGCCCAGCTCGATCGCCCTTTTCTTCAGCTCGAAACCCGAGGCCCTTTTCAAGGTCATAGATTTAAGCTCTTCGAAATAAGGCATGATCTCGAAGACCGATACTCTTCCTCTGTATCCCGTATGGTTGCAGTAAGGACAACCCTTTCCCTTGTAACATGTGAAAGTGCCAATTTTGTCTTTCGGGATTCCAGCATCGATCAGAGCCTCTTCGGGGATCTCGACAGGTTCTTTGCAATGTTCACAAATCCGTCGCATCAATCGTTGTGCCTGGACAAGGATGACTGAAGAGGTGACGAGAAAGGGTTCGATTCCCATATCGATGAGACGGGTGACGGCGCTTGGGGCGTCATTGGTGTGTAAAGTGGACAACACAAGGTGTCCGGTTAGGGCGGCTTGGATGGCGATCTGCGCGGTCTCGAAGTCGCGGATTTCACCGACCATGATGATATCGGGGTCCTGCCTTAGGAAAGATCGTAAGGCAGAGGCAAAAGTCAGGCCGATATCCTCATGCATCTGCACCTGGTTGATCCCCGCGAAGTTGTATTCTACGGGATCCTCCGCCGTCATGATGTTGTCGGTTTCCCTATTGAGATCGATTAGGGCGGAGTAGAGGGTCGTAGTCTTTCCACTCCCGGTAGGACCGGTGACGAGGACCATCCCGACAGGTTGGTGGATGGCGTTCTGGAAAAGCTGCAAATCATCTTCCTCGAAACCCAGTTTGGTCATATCGAGCTGGAGTGAGGATTTATCCAGAAGTCGAAGAACGACCTTTTCCCCGTAAAGGGTTGGGACAGTCGAGACCCGGAAATCGACCTCTTTGGCTCGCCCGAGTCGGAGCTTAATTCTCCCGTCTTGGGGAAGACGTCGCTCGGCGATATCCAGTTGGGCCATGATTTTTAATCTTGAGATGATGGCGTTCTTGATTTTGATAGGGAGCCCCATAACCTTTCGTAAGACACCGTCGATACGGTACCGTACGCGGAATTGACGCTCGTAGGGCTCAAAATGAATATCACTGGCTCCGCCTTTGATGGCCTTGATGAGTATCCCGTTAACGAGTTTGATGATCGGGGCGTCGATCTCGTTTGTGAGGTCGACCGCGCCTCCTTCTGAACCACTTTCATCAATGACTTGGACGTTGTCAATGGCGCCGGAGACCAGGGCGTCGAAGTCGTCTACATCGATGGCATCCTGATCATCCTCGACGAAAAGAGGACTGTCGTCTTCAATATCCTCCAATGTGTAATCTTTCGCGTCGATGTTGGTAACCCCTTTCCCGGCGAGTTCTCCCCCACCTCCGTAAGCCTTTTTGATGGCTTGAATGAGTTCTATCTCGGAGCAAAGCTTGATGTGAACGTTATATCCCGTGATGAATTCTATCTCTTCTGCCAGGATGAGATTGCTTGGATCGGCCACCGCAACGGTAAGTCGTGGGCCCTGGCGTTCGACAGGAAGGACAATGTATTTCTTTGCGATTCGTTCTGGGACCAGTTTTAAAACATCATCAGGGATTTCAATCCCATCAAGTCTGATGATGGGGATGTGGTAAAGTTCACTGAGAAACTGAAGGAGGTTTTCTTCGTCGATGTAGTCGAGTTTGACGAGGGCCGACCTGAGACTTCCCCCGCTTTGCTTAAGCTCTTGAAGCGCTTTTTGGAGTTGATCTCTCGTCAGGAGATTCGACTTGACAAGTTCTTCTCCTAAATTAATAGCCATACAACTTCCTAAATTATATATACATTATTTAAGTTTATGAGATATTATACATGCTTTTTATAAAAAATCAAGTTATTGTAGATAACATTGTATTTAGGTTTTTGAAATGGGTTGGGAGGATTATTTTGGTTTGGTTCTATGTTAAAAGATCCTCGCAACTCTTTAATAGGAGTAGAGAAAAGCTTTGAAGAACGAGGAGTGAGTTTGTCTTCTGGGTATTGGACCGTAGATTTTTTTAAATTATTGATTTCACGTATTGGTTGTGATAGGACGTCAGGTGTGGAAAAAGAAAAAAGGAGGCCCAAAAATGAACGTTGATCCAAAGATTGACCCCCAAAAAATAATAAATCAGCTTTATCGATCTATCGGACGGGGTAAGAAACATGCCTTGGAGAATCTCAACTGGCTGTTGAAGACCATGAACCCTTATTTTTTCATCACCTTCGCGCCGGAGAAAGATGCGTTGTTAAACCTTTGTTTCAATCTCCATACGCTGGGGGAAAACAACCAGATTGTCCTGAAGGACACGAACGAAAAATATATCGTGGCCACGTTGAACCGACCGGGGACGCTCTTCCGAACACTGGATGGCATCAAAGACAAAGTAATTATCTATGAGGAGATGATTCATTCCAACCAACCACTTCCGGGGCAGAAGGAACAGTTGGAGATCTTGAAATTCCATTTTTTGACGGATAAAAAGGATGAAGATGTTCCTACCATTTTTCGAGGAAAGGGCCGGATTTACAAAACCTTAAAAGAGTCCTATCCAGCCTTTAACTTTAAGGAATTTGACAAGATCTTTCAGTATTTTATAAAGAACAACCGGGATTATGTGCTCCTTTCCCCCGCCCTGCGTGTGGCCCGCGCCATGTGGTTATACCAGTCGGCGATTCGAATGGGCGGTATCTTCATGGACATCGAGCCTACCGTCGATGAGCAGGGGAATGAAGAGTCACGACTTGTTTTTTCTGTGATCAATCCCCTGTTTAAGGGATACCTCGCAAAGGTCATTGAGATCTTCTATCGCCTGGATATCGCTACGCACCGAAACTATATCGTCGAAATAGAGGGCGAGGATGGACAAAATGTTACGGTGTTGACGGCCTATATTACGACACGTGATGGGAAGCCGATAGAAAAGGACATGGAGATCTTCAAGGCACTCGAGGCCGAACTTTACAATACAAAAGTTATCAATATCTGGGACAGGGTTTATAAGGAACTTGTCACGGAAGGGATTTTGACAGGGCCGGAAGGAAGCCTTTTAAGCGCCATCAATACCTTTGCCCATACGAATCTGGCCCACGCCTTTCCCTATCGCTATGACTGGGATGAGACTCAGGAGGCCTTTTTCAGCCACCTTCAACTCACGAAAGATATCCTGAACGTTTTTAAAGGGAAGTTCAATCCCGATCCCCGAAAACGCCTTTCTTCTGAGGAATTAGAAGAGGAGTTCCGGCGGATAGAGGAGGCCATCGAGGAGTATAACACGGGCCACGCCTTTCTGGACGAGACGAGGAAGACGATCTATAAAACGGCTCTCCTGATGGTTCGTTTCACATTGAAAACAAACTTTTTCGTCAAATACAAGAAGGCGATTTCTTTCAGGTTGGATCCCCTTTACATGGAGTATCTTCCTGAGGAGGTGAGGGCGGACCTACCAAAGGATTTACCTTTCAGGATTACATTCTTCTATCATAGGTACGGTTCGGGGTATCACTTTGGATTTTCAGACATTGCCCGTGGAGGGTTCCGCACGATTATCGCCCGGACCAAGGACGATTTTGAATCGGCGATGAACACGATTTTCAAAGAGGCCATGGTCCTGGCGCATACCCAGCAGTTGAAGAACAAGGATATCTATCAAGGCGGTTCAAAGCTCGCTGTTGCGATGCGGGCCTTTGATGTTCATGACCGGCAGAGAGAGATCAACAGGCTCTA
>JAOZMY010000151.1 GCA_029934085.1 bacterium
TGGGAAATTCGGGAACGTTAAGGTCCTGACGGGCGGAAGCCCGTTTATCTCCGGACTGGCGAGGAGGGCCGCAGAAGCGGGAGTTAAGTATAGCCTAATCTACGGGGGCTCGGATCAACTGGGAACAGCCATCTCTGTTGTTCCGGAGGGGGTTCACCAGGACACCAAAGAGGCCCTGGAATGGCTGCGGGTTGGTATGCGTCCGTTTCCCATGGTAGAGGTTTCTCTCCGTGACGAAGAAGGAAAAGAGGTCCCTCACGACGGGAAGAGCCTGGGAGAGGTCTGGGTACGGAGTCCCTGGCTTCCGGAGGGATATTACAAAGAACCCGAGAAGACCCAGGCCGCCTATATCAATGGATGGTTCAAAACGGGAGACCTGGGAACGTTTTATCCGAATGGGCTTCTCTACGTAGCGGACAGAGAGGGAGACGCGGTCAAGAGCGGCGGGGAATGGATCCCCACGGGGACTCTTGAGGCAATCCTGTCCGAACATCCGTCGGTGGCCATCGTGGCGGTGGTTCCCATGAAAGATGACCGGTGGGGACAACGGCCGCTCGCCGTTATCAAACCGTCGAAAGAGGTTTCTGAAGAGGATTTGAGGGACTTTCTGTCGGCGAAGGTGGACGAGGGAAAGATCGCCAAATTCTGGATCCCGGATAAATTCGTCTTTGTGGAGGATATCCCTTTGACAAGTGCCGGGAAACTCAACAAAAAAGTTTTAAGAGAGCAGTATTCCAAGTAGGGGGAGACAGTCATGGCAACAGATGCGTTGATGTCAGAGGAGGATAGGGCCCTTCGGGAGGAAGTTCGGGATTTTGTGTCATGGGTGCCGAAGCAGCTTCTTCTCGATATGGATGAGGATAAGGTCAAATACCCGAAGGAGTTTTTGGAAGAAGCGGGGCGAAGGAATCTTTTGGGGCTTCGTTTCGACCCGAAATGGGGGGGCAGGGGACTTCCCTGGACCTCAGAGCTTATTGCCCTTGAAGAGGTAGGAGTTTTGGGAACTTCCCTGGGATGCCTGTATGCCCTCGTTTCGATCGTGGGAGAGGCCATTCACGACTTTGGCACGGACGAGCAGAAGGAGAAATATCTGACGCCGATGATCGAGGGGAAGATCGGGGCCGCGGAAGGGCTTACCGAACCGCGTGGAGGCTCCGATTTCTTTGGCGCCACGACGGTGGCCCGGCGCGAGGGGGACACCTTCTATCTGAACGGCCAAAAACGATTCATCGTGGGCGCCGACGGCGCGGATGTCCTTTTGATCTACGCGAAAGTCGAGGGAATCGAGGATCCCAAAAAGGCTATGACGGCCTTTCTCGTGGAGCGGGGGCCCGGCGTCAGCGTGGAACATCTCTACGGCCTGATGGGAACCCGGGGGGGAGGAACCGGGAGGCTGGTTTTCAAGGACGCCCCTGTCCCCATCGAGAATGTTCTTGGTGGTGAAGCGGGAATTGGTAATGGTACGAGAGTCTTTCACCAGATGATGATCCCCGAGCGGATGACCTCCGCCGGCGCAGCCGTGGGGATGGGACGCGCCGCCTTTGAAATCGCCGCCCGATACGCGGACAAAAGGACCGCCTTCGGTCATAGGATTCGGAGCTACGAAGGAGTGAGTTTCAAAATCAGCGATTGCCTGACGCTTTTGGATGCCTCCCGGACCTTGAACTACGCGGCGGGTCACGCGGTGGACACCCATAAAACCTCGGGTGGAAAGGTAAGGCGTCTGGTGTCAGAGGCAAAGAGATTTTCGACCGACGCCGCCTGGACGGTGGTCAACCATGCCATGCAAATCCTGGGCGGAATCGGTTATACCAATATCTATCCCGTGGAGAGGCTCCTTCGTGACACCCGCTTGATCACCATTTGGACCGGAACCAATGAGATCATGGACCTGGTCATTCAGCATGAGTTTTATCGGGAATTCCTGAAGGAACCCTTTGCGGGAAGAAACGTCGAAGAAGACGCCGCCGGAGCCGAGTACGAGGAAGAGAAAGTTTATGATGGTTAGAGGATCTGTTTTTGAGGAAGGGCCTCAATTGGTGGGAGATTGATATCCGCTGGTTGGGCGCCTTCCTCTCCGGTGGCAGTCGATTTTAATGGAATCAGCCTGAATTTAGAAGAGTAGATTCACGCTAAGTCGCCAAGCTCGCGAAGAAAACCATTTTGAAATAAATTGTGGTGCATAAATCCGCAGATTACGCGGATTACGCAGATATTTGGATTTTGGGCAGGAGGAACAGATCTCGCCCCCCAGCCTTTATTTCTCAGATATTTTGCCTTTGAGCTTTAAGCTTGGGGCTTTGTGCTTTCTAAGTTCCTCCTACCACTTCAAAATAGATACAATGAGCCGGGCAGATGTTGTCCGCGCAGGCGGGGACCAGTCCCTTGTCGATGCGATGAAAGCATAGGTTGCATTTCATTGCTATATTTGATGCCTCGCTGAAGGCGATGGCGTCGTAGGGACAGGCGTCCATGCAGGCCTGGCATCCGGTGCATTTTTCGGAGTCGAGGATGACCACGCCATCCTCACGTCGCGTAATCGCTTCTACGGGGCAGACAGCCGCGCAGGGGGCGTCCGCACAGTGCTGGCAGAAGGAGACCTTGAAGGTGTAACGGTCCTTTTCGTTCAGATCGCGGGGTTCGATTTCTCCCACCCGAATAATCTTGAGTCCGACGGGGATGTCGTTTTCCTGTTTGCAGGCCACTTCACAGGCTTGGCAGCCCCAGCAGGCCGCGTCATCGATCCAGAGTCTGTAGGTTTTCATGATTTTTCTCCCCCCTTCTTTTCAGGATAGATTTTACACAACAAAACCCGCACGCTCGTAGCCCCCATAGCGGGATCGCAAGTCTCATAGGCGTTGTCCGTGAGGAGATTGATATTCGAATCTTTCCACCCGTGGTCCGGATCCTTTTTCTCCGGAAACCACCAGGCGTGCTGCGCACCCACCACATTTGGATGAATCCTCGGGGTCAGTTTTGCCCGCTGCCGGACCTTGCCGCGCGGGGATTCGATGACGACCCAGTCCCCGTTCTCAATCCCTTCTTTCTTAGCGGTTTCCGGATGAATTTCCACGGTGGGATCGGGATGAAGTTCCCGGAGCCAGGGGACCTGCCGATTGGCCGAATGGAAGAATCCCGGCTGACGCATGCCCGTGATGAGGATATATGGGAAGTCCTTGGTCAGCTCCGGTGTGCTGACGGGACTTTCCGGCGGTTCCCGGAACTGGGGCAGGGGATCGTAGCCCCACTTTTCCAGTAGTGTGGATGCCAGTTCGAACTTCCGGGTCGGGGTGGAAAAGCCTTTGGTCTTGTATTTCCGGTACGTGGTTTCCCCCTTGAGGTAGTTCATCTTTTTGAATTCCTGCCAGGTGATTCCCATGGGCTCCAGGATATAATCGAGCGCGCCCTCGAAGGTGTCCCACCAGTCGT
>JAOZMY010000066.1:0-9488 GCA_029934085.1 bacterium
TTTTGTGTTCGCGGTGGCCCTGTAGTATGATACGGGGCCACCGTCATGTATTAAAGGAGCCCTGAGAGGGACAAAGGATGAGTATCAATTATCTGCTGATTAATGCCATTTTGTTTGGGGCCCTCTACGCCAGTATCGCTTATGGGCTCTCCATCATCTACGGTGTGATGAAGGTGGTCAACCTGGCCCATGGCGGGACGCTCATGTTAAGCGCCTACGTCGCCTACACGCTTTTTACCTATCTCCACATCGATCCTATCCTTTCCCTTCTCGTGGCGTTGCCGTTCTTTTTCGTCCTGGGCATGTTGATTCAGCGTTACCTGGTTGACAAGATCATGGACGCGCCTCAGATTGCCTCCCTCCTCCTCCTCTTCGGGGTGTGGCTGCTCATGAAGAATGTGGCGTATCTCATCTGGTCGGGAGACGAGGTAGGATACAACCTGAGTTACGCTCTAAAAACTGTTAAGATCCTGGTGCCGGTTTCCATTCCAAGGATTATCATCTTTGTCATCTCCATCCTTACGACGGTCTTATTGTTAATGTTTTTGAAAAAAACCTATCTGGGGAAGGCCATGCGGGCTTTGTCCCAGAATCACGACGCCTGCAGCCTGGTGGGGATTCCTGTCCGGCGCGTGGCGCAGATTACCTTCGGGCTTGGGACCGCCCTGGCAGCCCTGGGGGGGATCCTTGCCTCGATGATCTACTCCTTCTCCCCGGAGTTCGGCGGAAACTTCCTGCTGAAGAGTTTCTGCATCATCGTTCTGGGAGGGATGGAGAGCACTCTTGGCGTCATCGTCGGGGCCTTGGTGTTGAGTCTCATCGAGTCCTTTAGCATCCTGGTGATTCCCATCGATCTACAAGAGATGATCAGTTTTGTCCTCCTGGTATTGATCCTCGTTGTCAAACCCACGGGTATTTTCGGGAGGAGGGCGACCATCTAATATGAAAAGGATCTCGAAACTCCAGATATTTTATTTCCTTATCGTCCTTTTCCTCTTTCTGCTTCCCCTTTTTATCCACAATCAGTATGTGATTCATCTGGGGATCATGACTTTTCTCTTCATTACCATTGCCATCGGGTGGAATGTCTTGGGAGGATACACAGGGCAGATTTCCTTCGGCCACGCCAGCTTCTTCGGGATCGGAGCCTATACCACGGCTATTCTCTGGCTGCGTATGGGGATTCATCCCCTCCTGACCATTCCTTTGGGTGGATTGTTGGCGGCGGCCTTCGGGGTGCTGTGGGGGTATCCCCTGTTAAGGCTGCGGGGTTACTTCTTCGCGATTGCCACCATCGGTGTCGGAGAGGCCACGCGGGTCCTGGCCAGTTTCTGGGAATCCTTGACGGGTGGGTCTTCCGGGTTGACCTTGCCGGTCCCCAAGGTTTTCAGCAAGGTTCCCTTCTACTATGAAATGCTGATTATCGCCTTTCTTGTTTTTCTCCTCTCTGTCTGGGTTTATCATTCCAAGTTTGGACTGGGGCTGTTCGCCATCAAGGACGACATCGATGCCTCGGAGACCCTTGGGATCAACACCCCTCTCTATAAAATCCTCGCCCTGGCCCTGAGCGGGTTTATCGTGGGCATTGGGGGAAGTTTCTACGCCCAGTATATCTTTTACGTGGAACCGGGGGATGTTTTCAGCTTTGAGAAGAGCGTCAACCTTATCTTGATCAACATCGTCGGGGGGGTTGGGACCATTTTCGGCCCCGTTTTCGGCGCCCTCATCTTCCTCGTGCTGCAGGAATTTGTTCTGGTTCTCTTCCCCAATCTGCACCTCCTGGTCTACGGCTTGCTCCTTGTCTTGATCATCATCTATCAGCCGAACGGGTTGGCGGGTCTGATCGCGTTCGTGAAACGGAAGATCGGGAAAAAGAAACGCGTCGGTGGGACATGACATGGCCTTTTTAGACGTGACAAACTGCACGAAGAATTTTGGCGGTCTTCTGGCGGTCAATGATGTGACGTTTTCCGTGAAAGAGGGGGAGCTGCTGGGATTGATCGGTCCCAACGGGGCGGGGAAGACCACCATGTTCAACATGATCAGCGGGGTCTATAAGCCGACCACCGGGCAGATTGTTTACCGGGGACGTTTCCACATTCATGCCTTGAATACCCATCGTATCTGTCACATCGGTATCGCGCGGACCTATCAAGTTGTCAAACCTTTCCTCAATATGACAATCTTGAAAAATGTCCTCGTGGGGGCCTATTTTGGGAAGCGTGGCGTGCTCAAAAGGGACGCAACGAAGATCGCTCAAGAGGTCCTGGAGTTTACGGGACTGTGGGAACGGAGAGAAGAGATCGCCGGCAGCCTGAACGTGCCGAGCCGGAAACGGCTCGAGATTGCCAGGGCCCTGGCGACCCAGCCGGATTTGTTGCTCCTGGATGAGGTGATGGCGGGGCTTAATCCGGCGGAAACGCAGAAAACCATGGGACTGGTCAAGCAGATCCAGGAACGGGGTGTGACAATCATTATGATTGAGCACGTGATGCAGGCCGTAATGGGCTTGTCTGAACGTATCATCGTGCTGAATTACGGGGAGATTATCGCGGAAGGAACGCCGGAGGAGGTAGCGAATAATCCCGAAGTCATTAAGGCCTATCTGGGTGATTGAGGATGATGCTGAAAGTTGAGAATCTGGACGTCTTCTATGGGGATATGCAGGCCCTTTGGGATGTGAGTTTCGAGGTCTCCGAGGGAGAGTTGGTAACCTTGGTGGGGGCCAACGGGGCGGGTAAAACGACCACCATCAACGCCATTTCCGGGCTTCTGCGCCATAAGACAGGGAAGATTTTTTTCAAGGATACCCCCATTCACGAGCTGGATCCCCACGAGATCACCGCCCTGGGAATTATCCAGGTCCCGGAAGGAAGAAAACTCTGGCCGAACCTGACGGTCCTGGAGAATCTCGAACTTGGGGCCTATCTCAAAATAAACCGGAAAGAGAAAAACGAGAATATGTCGCGCGTGTATGACCTTTTTCCTCGTCTCAAGGAGCGTGAGAGCCAGCTCGCGGGAACCCTTTCGGGTGGGGAACAGCAGATGCTTGCCATAGGTCGCGCGCTCATGTCACGCCCAGAGATATTGATGCTGGACGAGCCCTCTCTGGGGCTGGCACCTATTCTTGTGAAAGACCTTTTCAAAATCATCCGCCGTATTAACCAGCAAGGGGTCACGGTTCTGCTTGTGGAACAGAATCTACGGTATGCCCTGGAGAATTCGACGCGGGGCTATGTCCTTGAAACGGGAAAGGTCACCCTCGCGGGTTCCAGCGCGGAACTTCTCGAAAATCCCCATGTGAAAAAGGCCTATCTGGGTATCTGATTTCCCTGTTTTTTGACTTGTATTCAAATCCATCACGTTGTATGGTTTATTCCGTAATTTTTAAAGGATAAGATTTATGGGAACAAAAATTTCGCAGAACGCGTTGTCGAAGATTGTTCAGATTGGCCTTTTCCAGGTCCCACCCGATAAAATTATCAAGGCCGGGAGATTGGTGAACGTCTTTACCGGAGAGATTCAGGAAAAGGTCTATGTGGGACTTTGGAAACAGTGGATCGCCTATGTGGTTGGATGGGATCATCCCCTTACCGTTGATGAACAGACGGAGGTTGTCGATCTCAGCGCCTATACCCTTTGCCCCGGATTTATCGATGGACATACCCATGTGGATGGCTGGATGACTCTCGGGGAGTTTCTGAAGTATGCCATACCGGGCGGTGCCACGGCCATCGTGACGGAGACCTCTGCCATCGCATCAGCCATGGGGAAAAGGGGAGTCTTTTCCCTCCTACGTGACGCGGCCCGTCAACCCATTCCCATCTATATCACCGCTCCGGCAGAAATTCCTCCCTATCCGGGGCTTGAAACATGTCACCCCTTTGATACGGACGATTTTGCCGAGGTCCTGGCTCATGAGCGGACCCTGGGGATGGGAGAGATTTACTGGAAGGCCCTAATTGATCGGGACCGAGGGCTTCTCAAGAGGGTGGCCATGACCTTAAAGGCGGGCAAGCTCGTCGAGGGGCACGCGGCAGGTGCCAGGAACGATAGGCTCGATGCTTACATTGCCGCGGGTGTCTCGAGCTGCCATGAATCGGTTTCCCCTGAGGAGGTCTTTGAGAAACGGCGTCTCGGGATGGATGTGATGATCCGGTGCGGGTATATCCGGGACGATCTCGAGGCCATTGCCCCTGCCTTGAAGGAAAGGCCGATAGATGAGGGGCTCATGCTGGTCAGCGACAATTATTCCCCTCAGATGCTTGTGCGGGACGGGTATCTGAATCACATTGCACACCTGGCGGTGAAACGGGGCTTGGATCCCGTGGATGTGGTCAAGATGCTCAGCCTGCACGTGGCGCGGCATTTCCGTTTGGACAGACGGGGAGGAATTGCCCCGGGTTGGCTTGCCGATGTAATCGCCGTGAAGGATCTCGAAGATTTTAAGGTGGAATTTGTCATGTCGGAGGGCAAGGTTGTTTGGAGAGGGGGAGATTTCGAGATCGCTCCTAAGCCTGTGAATTTTCCAAAATCTTTTAGGAAGTCGATCACTATCCCCGAGGCGCACGAGATCGACTTCTATCTTTGGGGGAAGGAAGACCCGACTAAAGTACGTGTGATCGAGATTAAGACGGAGACAGTAACGAGTCTTTCCACGTATCCGTTGTCCTTATCGGACGAGGGAAACATCATGGCCGATCCTTCCCGGGATATTGTAAAGCTCTCGGTTATTTATCGGGCTGCTACCTCCTATCCTGAGACAGTGGGTTTCATCAAGGGCTTTGGGCTAAAGGAGGGGGCCGTGGCCACAAGCCTTAGCTGGGATTGTAATAACATCGTTGTTCTGGGGCCCAATGAGTGTGACATGGCCGCGGCGGTCAACCGGGTACGAGAACTGGGTGGCGGGATGGTTTTCAGTTTAGGTGAGGAGGTTGTTGTGGAGGTGCCGCTTCCTCTGGCCGGAATCACCAGTGAGAAGTCGCTGACGGAACTTGCCTGTGAGATCGATGAATTCGAGCGGACCCTTAAGGAAATGGGATGCCCCCTGCCGCGACCATTTCTGGCCATGCAAACCCTCTCGTTTACAGGTCTTCCTTTTTACAGGCTCACGGACAAGGGACTGCTTGACATCAGGGCAAAGAAGCTGATCCCTATCATCGTTTCATGAATGAGCAGGAAGAAATCTACGCGGTCGTCGACAAGGATGATCGAGTCATAGGAAAGGCGACCCGAAGAGAGATTCACCAAAAAGGGCTCCTCCATCGGAGTGTTCATATCTTCGTCTTCAACCGAGCGGGCCAACTCTATATCCAGAAACGCTCCATGAACAAGGACATGCATCCGGGTTGCTGGGATTCCTCGGCGTCGGGTCATGTCGATTTCGGGGAGACCTACGAGACGGCGGCCGTGCGGGAGCTTGAAGAGGAGCTGGGTATCCGTTCCAGAGTCGTTTTTTGGTTTAAGATCAGGGCCTGCGAGGAGACGGGCTGGGAACACGTGGCGTTCTTTACCTCCCACGCCTCTGGGGAGATCAAGGCGAATCCTGATGAGATCATGGAAGGGAAATTCATGGATATACCGAGACTTTCCATGTGGATGACGCACACCCCCAAGATCTTCGCTCCGGGCTTTCTCCTCGTTTTCAAATTGGCAATGGGACGAGGCATACTGACGCGATAGGTTATGAGAGGACCAAGGGAGATTATCAGAGGCATTTTTCAAGTGGGAGGTCCAGACCTCACGGACCCCTCGGACTGCATGGTTTATCTGGTCCGGGGCAACCCCTGTTTTCTTATAGACACGGGTGCTGGCCCATCGGCGGCGGAAATTTTGTCGCTGATAGAGAAAACCGGCTGTCGTGGTAATGACTTGGACATTCTTTTTCTGACCCACTGCCATGTGGATCACATTGGCGGGGCTGCCTATTTCAGGGAGCGTTATCCGAAGTTGAGGATCATGGCCCATGAAGGGGATGCGGAAGCTATCCAGACAGGAGACCCGATTCGAACCGCGGCAAACTGGTATGGGACAAAGCTGCCTCCCCTCGAGATCGACGACCTCTTTACGGGAGAGAAAAGGGTTATCGAGGCTACCCCTTCTCCTCTTATACTCCTTCACACCCCGGGACATACACCGGGATCCTGCGTTATTTTTACCGAGAGGGACGGTGTCCGAGTTCTCTTTGGTCAGGATATTCACGGTCCGTTCATGCCGGAGTTTGGCTCCGATCTCTCCCACTGGCGTAACTCCATGGAAAAACTCCTTGGCCTGGAAGCGGACATTCTTTGTGAAGGACATTACGGCATCATAGAGGGAAGAGAAGAGGTGCGCCAGTTCATCGAGCATCATCTACAGCTTCAAGGTTTTTGATCCTCCCGTTTTTTGAACCGCCTGAAAGCACGAGCAATTTTTCCTCGTGAATCCCCCTGGTTGCCTTGACAGTGTAAACAGGACTGTGATACGCATATTAATCACGAAACTATAAAGGATTTAAAGGAATTTGGAAAATAAGAAGACTAAGAAGAATCCCGTCGCAAGATTTTTTTGTTCCCTAAAATTAACCATTACCCTCCTTATCCTACTGGCGGTTGTTTCCATCTTCGGAACCGTCATCCCGCAACGGCTTGCTGACAGCCAGTATCTTAAGCACTACTCGGAAGGCCTCTTTCATTTTTTGAATTTCCTGGGGATCTTTGACCTCTATCACGCCTGGTGGTTTCGTTTGCTCCTGGTCTTGCTTATCGTGAACCTGATCTTCTGTTCTCTGGAACGATTCCCAAGGGCGTGGCGTTTCATCAAGTCTCCCAGGAAGTGGCTCGGCCCAGATGAAATCAAGCAATTTCCCATGAAGGATTCCTTCGAGGTCTCGAGCAAAAGCCTTTCTGCCGATAAGGCGGAGGAATTGATTACATCCGTTTTGAAGCGTGTGGAAAGAAGTGAAAAGGACGGCAGGATTGTTTTGTTTCACGAGTCGGGGAAGATTTCCAGGCTTGGGGTTTATATCACCCATTTGAGCGTGATTATTATCATCCTGGGGGCATTGATTGGATCGATTTTCGGATTTGAGGGCTTTGTGAGTCTACTCGAAGGGACCTCCACGAATGTTATCTATCTTCGGGATGGTCTGAACACCCCCAAGAAGCTCGATTTTACGATTCGTTGCGACAATTTTGAGATCTCTCTCTACCCCAATGGAATGGTAAAGGAATACACAAGTTATCTAAGCGTTATCAAGGATAGAAAGGTCATCATCGATAAACAGAAAGTGGAAGTCAACCATCCCTTGATGTATGAGGGGATTCGTTTCTATCAGGCCTCATACGAAAAGCAACGATCCCCTCTTATGACCATTGGCGTTATGGTGCGTGGTTCGGTTGGAGAGAAGGTTTACAAGATTGTGGGAGGGGCCAAGGTCCGTTTAAAAGACGGGGCGGTTTTTTCCGTGGTTCAGTACAACCCGGATCTTCAGGGGTTCGGGCCAGCGGTCCAGATCATGGAGCAACCTCCAAAGGGAGAAGCCAAAACCTTTTGGATCTTTCTGAACTACCCTAAATTTGATATGAAACGGGGTGGAGAGCATATTTTTGTTTTGAAGAACGTGGAAGAACTTTATTCAACCGGATTGCAGGTGACCAAAGACCCCGGTGTTTGGGTGGTCTGGTTGGGATGCCTCGTAATGGTGGGGGGACTGGTGGTTACCTTTTTCATCTCCCATAAGCGTGTGTGGGTCATCCTGGAACCGGAAGGAAAGAAAATCAAGGTGAACATTGTCGGGTCGAGCAATCGGAATCTTATCGGGTTTGAAAACGATTTTAAAAGGCTTTCTGAAAGTATCCGGGCAAAGTTAGGGAAAAAGGGACCTAAGCCGGCAAAGGTGTAAGTTGCCACGGGTGAGAGACATGAATTCTGGGGGAAAGAGACCTGTTCGAGCGATTGTTCTGACGGGCAACGGAACCAATTGCGAGCGTGAAATGGCTTACGGTTGCAGGTTGGGCGGGGCGGATGTGGTGGATATCATCCATATATCATGGCTCCTTGAAGGGGAGGTGTCTCTTTCAGACTACGATTTTCTGAACCTCCCTGGGGGGTTCCTCGATGGGGACGACATGGGAGCTGCCCGGGCTTCGGCCAATCGCTTCAAGTATAGGAAGATCAAAGGAACGAACCGGGTTCTGTTTGATGAGATCCTTCAGTTCATTGAAGACGGAAAGCTTGTTTTCGGGGTTTGTAACGGGTTTCAGCTTCTGGTCAAGATGGGACTTCTGCCGGGCGAAGAACGCGAGGGGCGATTCGAACAGGTGGTCACCCTATCACATAACGATTCCGGAAAATTTGAGGATCGTTGGGTGACCTTGAAGGTGAATTCTCTGAGCCCCTGTGTTTTCACAAAGGGCATGGATCAGGTCTATCTGCCCGTTCGCCACGGTGAGGGAAAATTTTATCCCCAGTCCGAGGAGATTCTGGAGGCTATTAAGAAGAAAGACCTCCAAGTGATGGTATATTGCCATCCCGAGACGGGGAAACCCACAGATATCTACCCTTATAATCCCAATGGATCCGTGGAAGCTATCGCAGCCTTGACGGATGGGACGGGGAGAGTCTTCGGGCTAATGCCTCACCCAGAGGCGTTTCTTCACCGAACTAATCATCCGAGATGGACCCGCGAGGATCTCCAAGAAGAAGGTGATGGGGTAAAGTTTTTCAGGAATGCAGTTGATTATTTAAGGGGAAGGATTTAAACAAGAAAGGGGGAGCCATGAACAAAGCGGAATTGATTCAAGAGCTTGTTAAGCAAGGCCATATCACTCAGAAGGTCGCGAAGATCGTTGTCGATACCATTTTTGAGGAGATGAAACAGGCCCTGGTCAATGGAGAGCGGATTGAAATTCGCGGGTTTGGGAGTTTTTCTATCCGGGAGTATGATGGGTATAATGGGAGAAACCCCAAGACCGGGGAAACGGTCAAAGTTGCCCCGAAGCGCCTGCCCTTCTTCAAGGTGGGGAAAGAGCTTCGGGACCGGATCAACCAGGCGAAATAGGTCGCTATTTGCCTAAGACGGGCCAGTAGGGCTTATAGACGGATTTGATCCTTTCGATCGTGGGGATGACCCTTTTGAGGGCTTCGTCTTCCCTTTTTTCGAGTTTCTGAGGATCAAAAGGAAGCTCTCCTTGCAGGGTGTGAATAATCTTGACCACGGCCCTGGCCTCCCCTTCCACGTTATAGCCGCCTTCCAAGGTGAAGACGAGGCGTCCCTCGCATATTTCATTCGCCAGGCTTAGAATAATATAGGCGAGACGGGCGAACCCTGTCTCTGTCACGTTCATTCCACCCAAGGGATCTCCCTCGTGGATGTCGAAGCCTGCCGAGACGAGGATTAGTTCCGGGCGGAACGATTGTGCAACCGGGACGAGGATATGGCGGAAGAGGTTGGCGAACTCTTCGTCTCCGTTTCCGGTGCTCAAGGGGATGTTGATGGTATAGCCTTC
>JAOZMY010000066.1:9588-12905 GCA_029934085.1 bacterium
TCATCTTCCGCGTGATGCCCCGGAGGGCGCACTAAGGCGAAGGCCTGGTCAACCTTTTTGTCGAGAACCCAGTCCACGGCCTCAATGACACCGCCCGCCGCCATTAGTGCAGCGTCATAGGATTTTGGGGACGTAGAGGTATCTGGGTCGAGGCGAACGTTTTTCCCGGATGTCGAAGAGATCTGATGTATGTAAGAGAGAGAATGGACCCTTTGCAGCTCCTTCGTCAGAGCCGGCCGCGGGGGGATTTCGATAAGAGGATCCTTGAAGGCTTCCTTGTTGATCTCTCTCTCGATGGCTTGGAGCCTCTCCGGAGATTCCGGGTGATAGAGCCCCATGTCGTGCTCACGATAAATCGGATGACGAACAATACCTATGCGTGCCATGCTTTGATCCTTTCTGCCATGATTTTTTGTTTCTTATGTTTCATGGGCTTTTTTTCTATATAACTTCCATAAAAGAATGATTTGGGTGTTTTAATGAGTCACACGCGTGTAAAATCAGGGGAACCGTGGCAAAAGTTATCGTAGATGGATGAATCTTCTGGAGCAACGGTTTCGTATTGTCAAAGAGGGAACGCATCTTATTCCTTATCCTTAAGGGATTGACTCCCTATTTTTTCCAAGGCCTTTTCATACGCGACTCGATAGCGAAACCCATCCTTGAGAAAGGTCCATATCCATTGGATCAACTGGACGTCGATCTCGCTGAATTCCCTAAATGCCTTTTCCCCCACATGTATCTTTTTGGGCGAAATATAACCCTTCTGTTCAAGGTAGTAGAGTTTTTGCCTCGGAATACCCGTCTTTTTTATGACATCTGAAGTGTTCATCTTGGTCCTTTCAAAGCTAATTATAAACTTAAAATTATACTTGTCAAGAAAAACTTTATGATATCAAGGTGTTTGAAAGATAAGCAAAATTCTTCCCGTCAAGCATCCAGGAAACGGGTCGATTCTCGCTACAATCTATTTGACAGAGAGGTCTTTAATTGAAAGGATAAGATGGAAGATGAAAGATGGGTGGTCAAGGAATGGAGAAAGTTATAAAGGAGCTTTGTCGGCGTTTTGAGCGTGGGGATTCCGCGGCTTTTGCCGACCTGTTCGCGGAGGATGCCGTGTATATCGATAGCCTCTACGGAATCTACAAGGGACGGGGGGCGATCATGGTGTTTCACAGAAAGTGTCACGAGGAGGCTGAGGCCTATAAGTTCCGTCCCGTAACCATCTTGGCCGATGAGGGAAAGAACGCCGCCTTTGAATGGGAATTTTCCTTTGTTTCCCTGATGCCTTCCAGCCGGGGGAAAGAAATTACATTGAAGGGGGCGAGCTTTCTGACCTTGAAAGGAGAAAAAATCGTTTCTTACAGGGAGTACGCGGATAGTGTGGCCCTGCTTCTGAAAAGCAATATCCCGGAAGATAGAATTATAAACTTCTATCGTCGTAAATATTCGGATGACAAAATTTAAAGGGACACCTTTCTCGGTTTGTCAGACTCAAATAGGACTTTTAGGAGCGAAACTTAGAAGGCCATGAGCCCTATCTCACACGCGGGCGAGCTGGTGGCGTTGGCCACGGCGGGATGCTGGACCCTGACGGCCCTCTGTTTTGAGGCGGCCAGTCGGCGGGTTGGATCCTTGGCCGTCAACCTGGCTAGACTAATCCTTGCCATGGGGTTCATCTCCGTTTACTGTCGACTTGTCCGTGGGCAATGGCTCCCCTTTGATGCCACGGCTTACAACTGGTATTGGCTTCTGCTCTCGGGGGTGGTGGGGATTTTCGTGGGAGACATGTGTCTTTTCCGTGCCTTTGTCCTTATCGGCGCCAGGAAGACCATGCTGGTTATGTCTCTGGCACCACCTTTGACGGCCATCGTTGGATGGCTGATTCTGGGAGAACTGTTGACTCCTCTCGACTGGGCGGGGATGGTCCTGACCGTGATTGGAGTGGCCTGGGTGGTGATGGAGCAGGAGCCCGGGGGGGAAAGCGCTTACGGGAAAACACTTCCCGGACTAATCCTTGCCTTTCTCGCGGCGGCGGGTCAGGCTGTAGGCCTGGTCCTGTCCAAGTTCGGCATGAAGGGCTACGATCCCTTCGCGGCGACACAGATCCGGATTATCGCCGCCCTAGGGATTTTTCTTGCCTTGTTTGCGGTTTTCCGATGGTGGCCGAGGGTCAAGACGATCCTGGATCAGAGAGCAGCACTTGGATGGACGGCCATGGGCGCCTTTTTCGGTACCTTTCTGGGAATCTCCCTCTCCCTTCTCGCCGTGAAGTTGACGAAGACGGGAATCGCCGCCACCATCATGTCCATCGTTCCGATCCTTATCATTCCTCCCGCAGCCTTCTTTTTTAAAGAGAGAATAACGCCGAGGGCGGTCATCGGGGCCTTCGTGGCCGTCGTCGGGGTTTCGGTTTTGTTCCTTTAGCTAAAAATTCTAAGGAAGATTAGTTGAAGAGCGTGTTATGACGATTGGGCCCGAGACCTGTATCTGGCGTATCTGACCATTTTGGCAAGAGACTTCACCGCCCTGTCCGAGGAGGGGAAGACCGGAAGGCGGTGGGATTCAATCAGCTCGACTAATTCCATTTCCTGTCGGTCCATGGAGGTGCTCCACATGGCAAACGGTTTTCCCGCTTCATTCATTTTCAAGATCAAATCAACGTATTGATCGGAAAGGGAAGGTTCCTTTTTCCTGGGTTCATCAGGAGATTGGAGATGGATGAAGTCAGGTGGCATTTGCATAATAGCGAAGTCTGCGTTTTCATCCTCCGGTATGGCTGCAAGGGTATCGAAAAAAGACTCAAGATTCGCGAGGTGAAATTCCATGCAGACACCACCGTCGAAGGGGTTCAAAGGAATTTCCCATTTTGGAAAGATCTTTTTCAGCCTTTGGTGGGTTTTTTCGCTCAGGGATGCCAGTTTAAGTCCGTTTGTCTCACAAGAATCTGTAGCCATGACCCCTTCTCCCCCGGAAAGCGTAATAATGGCAAGGCGATCTCCTCTGGGTAGAGGAAGAAACGAGAATGCCTTGGCAAAGTCGAAAAATTCTTCAAGGTTTTGTGCCCGAATGGCTCCCGCCTGACGGATGGTGCCATCAAAAACTGCATCGTTTTCTCTGGCCAAGGCACCTGTGTGAGAGGCAGCAGCCTGGGATCCTGCCCGTGTTCTGCCGGACTTTAAAATAATGACCGGTTTTTGCTTGGTAACCGATTTTAGGAGGTTAAAAAAGTCACGCCCGTTGCTGTGAAGACTTTCGATATGCATGGCAATAACGTGAGTTTCGGGATCCCTTGAAAAATATTCCAGGGCGTCCAG
>JAOZMY010000067.1:0-1398 GCA_029934085.1 bacterium
ATAAATATTTGTCATCTTGACTAAGTATGCTATAAAACTCGCGGAAAGGAGATTTTAACATGGAAATACGTTCGATTCGCGGAATGAACGATATCCTCCCAGAAGACTCCATCCTGTGGAAACAGGTAAGAGATACAATGCATTACGTTCTGGGAAGCTACGGGTTTCGGGAGATTCTCATCCCCGTCCTGGAAGAAACCCGTCTGTTTCAGCGGGGAATTGGGGAAACCACGGATATAGTGGAAAAGGAGATGTATACCTTTGAGGACAAGAGCGGACAATCCCTCACACTGCGCCCCGAGGCTACGGCCTCCATCGTCCGCGCCTATGTCCAGCACCACCTCTACGCCTCCGGGAAGGTGGAGAAGCTCTATTTCTGGGGCCCCATGTTTCGCTACGAACGTCCCCAGAAAGGACGGTATCGCCAGTTCTATCAGATCGACGTGGAGGCCTTCGGGAGCAACGATCCTACTCTCGACACAGACATCATCGCTTCCCTCTACGATTTCCTGACCACCCTGAACGTCCCCGGTGTCACCATTGAGATTAACAGTCTAGGATGCCCGAACTGCCGTCCGGCCTACCATAAGGCCTTGAAGGCCTACTTTTCGGACAAAATTGACAAACTCTGCCCGGACTGCAAGAGCCGTCTCGTTCGGAACCCTTTGAGGATTCTCGACTGCAAGGTGGAAACCTGCCATGAATTGGCCTTGAAGGCTCCCAATATCCATGAATTCCTCTGCGACACTTGCAAAAACCATTTCCAGGGGGTGCAGTCTTATCTCGAGGATCTTCATATCCCCACTCGACTCAACCCCATGATGGTGAGAGGATTGGATTACTACGTGCAGACGACTTTCGAGGCCGTCTCGGAAAACCTCGGCGCCCAGAACGCCGTGGCAGGAGGGGGGCGTTACGACGGGTTGGTTAAACAGTTGGGCGGTCCGGACATCCCCGGTATCGGCTACGCCATGGGGATGGAACGCTTGATCATGATTCTCCAGGATATCCGCAAGGAACCTCTTTCCTGGCCCTGTGACCTCTTCATCGCCACCCTTGGCGACAAGGCGCGTCGTTACGGCATCACACTTGCCTCGAAGATACGAAAAGAGGGAAAGGTCTGCGAGTTTTCTTACGAACCCAAAAGTCTCAAGGCCCTTATGAAGCTGGCCAATCGCCTGAACGCCCGTTTCACCGCCATCATCGGAGAGGATGAGCTTCAGCGCAAGGAAATCGTTCTGCGGAACATGGCAACACGGGAGCAAACCACGCTCCCCGTAGATGACACTCTAACAGAGAAAATCACCGGGCTGCTGGACGGATAGCCCTAACCTCGCGTGACACGTAACGCGTGATCCGGGACCGCGCTCATCACAAATCACGTGTCACGAACAGCCA
>JAOZMY010000067.1:1498-12829 GCA_029934085.1 bacterium
TACTCTATCACCCTTTCCCAAACCCGTCTCACGGCCGGTGCCACCTCCGGCACGTCCTCCTCGACAACCGTCTTCCCATTCACCATGGCCTCGATCACGCCCCGATGAAAGGGGATCTTCCCTACGATCTCGATTCCCTTTTCCAGGCAGTAGGACTCGATCTGCCGCGTATTAGCAGGATGGATATCAAACTTGTTGATGCAAACCTGGGCGTGGATGTTAAAATGCGTTGTCAGACCCAGGACACGTTCCATATCGTGGATTCCCGACAGGGTGGGCTCGGTAATGATCAAAACCTTGGTCACCCCAGTCAGAGCCGCCGTCACGGGACACCCGATCCCCGGAGGACCGTCAATAATGACCCATTCGGCCTCTTGCTCCTTGGCCAGATCCATGGCTTCTTTCCGTACCACCGTCACGAGCTTCCCGGAATTCTCCTCGGCTATCCCCAACTTGGCGTGGACCATGGGACCAAATCGGGTTTCTGAGATAAACCAATCCCCTGAATGAGACTCCTCCATGGTAATAACTTTCTCCGGACAGGCGTGCATGCAAAGGGCACAGTGATCACAGGCATAGAGGTCCAATTCCCCGTCGTGAATGGCGTCGAAACGGCAAACCTCCGTGCAAACCCCACATTTCGTGCATTTCTCCAAATCCACCACAGGAGTCCGGCTCCCATAGAAAGGAGAGGTCTTTTTAATTTCTGGCGTTAAGATAAGGTGGAGATCCGCCGCGTCCACATCACAATCCGCCATGACCTTGTTTTCCGTCAACTGGGCAAAGGCCGCCGTAAACGTTGTTTTTCCTGTACCGCCTTTGCCGCTGATAATAGTCAACTGCTTCGGCATCCGTTTAGCTTCCGGCATGACGCACCTCCTCACGAATCTTTCCAAAGACCTCCAAAAAGCGATCCCGATACTCCGGGAGGGTTTCGATCAGGGTCTTCCCGTCTGCGTATCCACGAGCTATTTCGCGCATTAGAGGGATTTCCAAAAGGATCGGAAGACCTTCTTTCTTACAAAATTCATGAACCCGATCGTCACCCGCATCTGCCCGATTTATAATGACCCCCATAGGCACATTGAGCTCCCGGCCTACCCCTACGGCCAGTTTCAGGTCATTAAGCCCAAAGGGAGTTGGTTCCGTCACAAGGATCGTGAAATCACTCCCCTCGATACTCTCGATAACAGGACAGGAGGTTCCTGGGGGTGCGTCCCGAAGGGTTATCTTCGCCTCTGGCACCGCTTCCTTTTTCAACCTCCGGATGATCGGTGTCGCCATGGGCTCTCCGATATTCAGCAACCCCTGCAGAAAGTGAATACCGTTCTTCGCCGGCCCTTTCCGAATGATCCCGATCGGCTTTTCGATTTCCGTAATGGCATCCACGGGGCAGATGTAGGTGCACGCCCCGCAGCCATGACAAAGCTCATCAAAGACTAATACCTTGTCAACAATCACCACGATGGCCTTGAACTCGCACACACGGTTACATTCTCCGCAGGCAGTGCAGACCGATTCATCCACCCGGGGCACCACGAGACCCGTTGGGAATTCTTCTTCCCAATGCGGGCTTAGAAATAAATGCGCATTCGGGGCCTCTACGTCACAATCCAGATACTGAACCCCTTCGGGCAGGGATAGGGCCAACGAGGTTGCCACCAAGGTCTTTCCCGTCCCTCCTTTTCCACTCGCTACCGTTATCGTCATAGGCGTTTCCATTGACGCCTCCTTTGGTTAAAATTTCCCTTCATTTTCCGGGGATATAAAGACGAAATAAAAAAACAGGCGGGAGGGATGAAACCTCCCACCTTCAAATTAAACAGTTACCAGCGCCAGCCGCGCCCGCGGCCTCCGCCGAAAGCCCGTCCACGGCCTCCGCCATAGGGGATTCCCCCACGACCGACACCGTAAACGGGACGGCCCCAATACCCGACACCTCCATACGGGGTGCCATACCCATAGGCCGGATACCAACGGCCGGCAACGCCGTAACCGTAGGTTCCGACACCCACGGGACGGGCGCAAAATCCTCGCCCACCACCGGTCATGGGACCTTCACCTCTTGGACCTGTTCCATCAAATCCTGGCATGATGCACACCCCCTTTCAAAAGATTAAGACTGGGCAAGCTTTTTCAACAGCTCTTTCATTTCTCCCAGATCTCTTTTTAGTTCGTTGATCTCGGAACGTAATTCATTGATCTCAGGGCTGGGTTCTGGGGTAGGCTGATAACCATACCCTCGACCCATTCCCATACCACGACCCATTCCCATGCCGCGACCCATACCGCGGCCCATTCCCATGCCAGCGCCATACCCAGGGGCCGCGCCAGCTTCTGGTCCCGACACGCCATGATGCGCATCGACAGTCGGGGTGGAAACACCCTGTAGGGCCTCTTTCTTGAAGGCCTCAATCGCCTGGCGAACCGTCCCTGGAGGTGCCAGATAAACACCGATTCCTCCAGCCTGTAGGGTCTGGATGGCATTGGGTCCCACATTCCCTGTGATGACAGCCTCAGCACCCTTGTTCGCGACAAACTGTCCCGCCTGGATGCCCGCACCACCCGACGCCATAATCCCTTCGTTTTCGATGCTCTCTAAAACCTCCATTTTATCTGTATCTACGACGAGAAAATACTGACAACGTCCGAACCTTGGGTCTAATTCGTCGTCCAGGCCCGGTCCCGTTGATGTTACAACAACTTTCATCTCAACTCACTCCTTTCGCTTCACAAGCGTTTGATGCTCATCTTCTTTAAGCTACCGTTTTTGAGCCTTTCGTATGCTTCTCCCACGGTCATATCTCCTTGGACGGGAAAGACGTCTATTCCAAGTTTCTCAAATATTTCAAAGGCATTCGGGCCGACCGCACCTGAAACAACCGCATCAACCTTTTCACGAACCACCTGCTGGGCCGCCTCAGTTCCTGCCCCCGCAGCAGCTTCCGATGCCGTATTCTCAATGGAGTAAACTTTCAGCTTAGCACCCGGTTCATCTTCGAGAAAGATAAAATAAGGCGCGCGCCCAAACCTGGGATCGACCCTCGATTCAAGATCAACCCCTGTTGATGAGATTGCCGTTTTCATCACACGATATCCTTAGTGCATAAATCCT
The DNA here is from genome assembly GCA_029934085.1 of bacterium. Taxonomy (GTDB): domain Bacteria; phylum Desulfobacterota; class S145-22; order S145-22; family S145-22; genus JAOZMY01. Next base: position 4,614 of record JAOZMY010000067.1, read on the forward strand.
TGGCCATGACCATGATGATGCTCGTGCTCGTGATCATGGTCCTCATGACCACAGCCGCTGGCCCCCTTGGCCTCTCCTTTTAGGTAGGCCTCTAAGACATTCTTGACGGTTCCCATATATCCCGTGACAACCTCAATTCCGTTGCTGTTGAAAAGATTTATTGCCATGGGCCCCATTCCTCCGGCGATCATCACATCAACATTCTGTGAGCGAATGAAGGCCGGAACCTGTCCCGGTTGATGGTTGTAATAAAAAGGGTTTTCTACCACAGCAACCTTCTCTATTTTTCCATCCTCTACATCTACCAACGTGTAAAAGGGGCATCGCCCGAAATGGGCGCTCATTTGCCCATCTAATCCCAGGTTATCTTCCGCTGCAAACGCGATCCTCATCATCTTATAATTTCCTCCTTATTTCCCATACGTATTTTCGTAAACAAATTCGCTTAACTCTTTCCTCTTAGGCGCTGACGGAATCTTCTCTGGAACCCCAATGGGTAGCAGGGCCACAACAGCCTTGTCATCAGGGACTCCGAGAATCTTTTCCGCCTTCGGGGCATCAAACAACCCAACAATCACGGACCCGAGTCCCAGTTCGTGGGCCGCCAGGGAGGCACTGTAGGTGGCGGCCCCCACGTCGAACATGAACCAGTCCCCCTTATCCGTTGAAACCTCTCCCCGGTAAAACCCCGATTTCCCCTTGATTCCACAAATGGCAAGGACGATCGGGGCGTTCACCATTGCTTTCAATGCCGGATTCCCCTTTGGCAAGGTCTCTGCGAGACGCTCCTTCACGGTCTGATCTTTCACGACAATAACTTCCCATGGCTGCATGTTCGCCCAAGAAGGTGTCCATCGTATTGCCTCGAGAATGGTGTTCAACTGGTCATCCGAGATGGGTTCGGATCCCAATTTTCTTACGGTGCGTCGTGTCTTGATCGCTTCCAAAACCTCCATGGTCGCCCCCTTATACCTTTTGATTTAGGCCTGTGAAACGGCGCTTTTTTCCGCCCCTTCCACAAATGCTCTCACATTTTTGACCACATCTTTAAACGCCAACGCCGCCTTCGAATCGGGATGTGACATCACAAACGGCGCACCACGGTCGCTGTCCTGAACGATCTCCGGATCGATGGGAATGCTTCCCAAGAAGGGAACTCCCAACTCCAGTGCCGCTTTCTTTCCGCCTCCAACCTTGAAGAGGTCGATTTCCTTTCCACAGTGTGGGCAGATGAGGCCGCTCATATTCTCCACGATCCCTACCACAGGAACCTGAAGCTGTCGGCTAAAGGTCACGGACTTCCGGGAGTCCAGAAGGGCTACATCCTGTGGTGTCGTCACAATAATGCTCCCATCCATTTTATTGATGACCTGTGCCACACTCAATGGCTCATCCCCTGTTCCCGGAGGTAGATCGATAATGAGATAGTCCAGGCGCCCCCAATTCACATCCTTGACGAATTGCTGAATCAGGGAGTGCTTCAGCGGTCCCCGCCAGACGACGGGCGTGTCCTTGTCCTGGAGTAAAAAAGCCATGGAAATCACCTTGAAATTCGGGAAGACCTCGATGGGGTTGATCCCACCTTCCTGACTCCCCTCAAGGCGTTTCGATTCGATGCCCAGCATCTTCGGGACGTTCGGACCGTGGATATCCACATCCATCAGCCCGACACTCAAACCCTCGCGCGCGAGGGTGACCGCGAGATTGACCGCCACGGTAGTTTTCCCAACACCACCCTTTCCGCTCATAACAGCCAGGCGGTGGTCAATGGTTTGAAGCTTCTTTGCCAAGAGCTCCTGCTCGTGACGCTGTTTCTCATCTACACTGCAACTCGAAGCGCTTGAACACGTGCTGCAGGAGGTACTTTCGTTACATTCAGCCATGGTTAGCTCCTTTCAAATGCCTAAAAACACCCAAGTTCACAGGCAATAATTTTCAAATTTAACTCATTGATCAACTTTCCCACCTTACGGACGGGAACCTCAAGTTCCGCCGCCACCTTGTGGGCCGCGGTACACGATATCTTACCATTTTTCGAAACCTCTCGAATCTTCTCTTTTATTTTCTCATCCGAACTCATTGAAGTATTACTCCTCCTTTTTCATCGATTTCAATCACGACACCCGACATGGCCCTAAAAAACCTCTCTCCAAAGGCGCGTTTCATCTCGTCCGCTGCGTCCAATCCCGTACAATGGGAAACCCCTAACGCCTCGACTTTCATCCCATGCAGGGCCTTAATGGTCTCACTTGTTTGTGCAGGGCTCACTCTTGCCAAATGCGTTCCCCCGATTACGCATAAGATAGGGACGTCCCCCTCCAAAGTCAAGATGTGGTATAAAATATTTACCATTCCCCGGTGGGAACACCCAAGAATCACAATAAGCCCCAACTCCGTCTTCAGATAAATTGATGCATCGTCCCTAAAAGGATCGGGCACGACTCTTCCCGCATCGTCCTTCACAACCAGGAGCGGGTCCCCTTTCTCGAAAACCGTCTTTCTGGGAACCTCACTAACGAAGAAGATCCCTGGAGCAATCTCTTCTCGGGCGTCGGCAAATTCGAACATAAGTCCGCGGCTCTCCAGGTAGCTTTGATCGTACGGGCACCCAATATATTTCAGCGACCCATCTTTCTGTTTTTTGAACCGGGGCATGAAGACATCTCGATGGGCCACTACTTTGAAGGAATTACCCACACGCGCAAGCCTCTGTAACCCTCCGGTGTGATCGTAATGCCCATGACTCAACACCACCGCATCGACATCTGTCAAATCTTTTCCGAGCACTTCGGCATTGTGCCAGAAAAGATCCGACTGTCCCGTGTCGAAAAGGATCTTCCTCTCCGCCGATTCTATTAAAACGGAAAAGCCATGCTCTGCGCGAATCCCCTCTTTCATCGCCGCGGTGTTATCACACAAAACAGTCAACGTAACAACGGCCATCTTCCTACACCTGTTTCCCTCTCCGTCCTTTGATTCCCTTTCGATAACGTCCGCACTGTCTGCGTCGGCAATTCCTCACCTTCCAGCACGGGGCAATTTCCATAAGGCGTTTAACCCCCGTCAGATTGATTCCATCTTCGTGGATCAACTTCCGGATACACCGGATAAGCTCCATGTCCTCATCAGAATAATAACGGCGACCGTTTCTCCGCTCAGGCTTGATCAGATTCTCTTGCTCATAGATCCTCAGAGTCCTCGGATGAACCTGTAGCAAATCCGCCGCAACACCGATTGGGTAAATACCTTTTCCCACTTTTTCATCTCACCTTCATCTTGCTAACAGCAATATAATGTTGTAAATAGGTATTGTCAAGTATCTTGCAAATAATTATTTGCAATTATAGAGAATGAAGGTGATACCCAAACGACCCTACACGTTATCGATGGAACAGGTGAAAATAGCCGGAGAAGACGTATGATTCTTCAAGGCATGGGGCTCAAAGGTATAAGTATAGATGGCATCCCCTGGTTTGACTTCCACGGTTTCTTCCTCTGTGGAGAAAAGGAGGGCCCCCTCGAGCATAAACACAACCTCTTCGTAGGCGTGTTCGTGCATGGGGATCTCACCACCGGGCTCCAAAACAAAATACCGGAAGGAAAAATTGTGGTTATATTCCTCACCGCCCGTCTGGGGATCCACCACCCAGCGAATCTTGCACCCCCTCACCGGAACCTTTTCCCCATGGCGGGTAACTTCCTTTACCTCAATTTCCTCAACGTCTTTTACATTCCTTACGATCACGACAACCTCCCAAACATTTTTTTAACTTCAACACTTTTCAAGTTCAGGAATTTATCATACCATGGCGAAAATGAAAACCGTGCATAAAATTGCCACTTATGCTATCGCCGTCAACTTCTTTCTGTTTGTTTTTAAATTGTTCATGGCGCTCTTTTCGGGCAGTATTTCACTCCTGGCCGACGCCATCCATTCCTCGACTGATATCATCTCATCCGTCGCTCTCTTTATCGGCATCCGGATCGCGGGCCGAAAAACCAAAAGATTCCCACTCGGCCTCTACAAGGTTGAAAACCTCATCTCCCTCGGCATCGCCTTCGTTATCTTCCTGACCGGTTACGAAATGGTCCGAGAGGTCTTCTTTCAAGACAAAACTCTGATACTCACCCATCCCTACCACGCCATGGCCACCGCGGCTACGGCCATGATCATCACATGGCTTTTTTCTGCCTATGAAACGAAGATCGGTAAGCAGGAAAACTCTCCAGCGATTGTCGCCGACGGTAAGCACATTCGAACCGACGCAATCGTGTCTTTCATCGTCCTTTTGGGACTCATAGGGAAACAATTCCATTTTCCGGCGGAAAAGATCGCAACCGTAGTGGTCATCGGATTTATCATGAAGTCAGGATGGGATATCCTTCTTGAATCCGTCCGGGTGCTCTTGGACGCCTCCATTGATCCCAGCACCCTTGAACAGATCAAGGCAATCATAAAAACTCACCCCGCCATCACGGAGATCCGGGAACTTATCGGACGAAATTCCGGAAGTTTCACCTTCATCGAGGGGGATCTCGTGGTCAAGGCAAAGGATTTTCAGCACGCCCATCAAATCATTGAAGAGATTACCTCCGAAATCCGCCGAAAAATTCCCCATATTGACCGAATTATCCTCCATTACGAGCCGGCAAAACAGATAAGTTTCATCATCGCCGCCATGTTAGAAAGCGCCTCCGAGTGGAAAGTTTCCGAACATTTTGGTGAGGCCCCCTTTATCGGATGGATCGAAATCCGCACCGATGAAAATCGAATCGTCCGGATGCAGATCACTGCCAATCCCTATACCAACATCGAGCGAGGGAAAGGGATAAAAGTCGCGGAACACCTCGTCAATCACGGGGTCGATCTTGTCTTATCCCGTCAGCTCTTTCACGGGAAGGGGCCAGAATATGTCTTCAACAGCCGGGACGTCAAGGTTATTCCCATAAAAGAAGAAGTCATCGACTTAAACTTCGTCGCGCGCATTTACCGGGAAGAAACGGGCCACGAGCTACTCACTTCCTGAGGCTCGGAAAGGTCAGGCCACCCAATACCAGTGGCTGAACATAAACGAAAAGAGGATCAATAACCCGCTTTCAACAAAAAGAAAGCCCCGAAAAACCCACTTTTTCTTCCCTAACTTACCTAAGGCCATAAATAAAGGGAACACAACGATCAGATATCGTCCCATGCTCGTAAATCTCAAAAAAGCCGGTAAAATCAGCAAAAGGGAAAAAATAACGTAAGGTTGGCCAAGGAACCTCCTCTCTTTCAAGATAATCCAAATAGCCAAGATACCCAGCAGGAAATGAAAAAGAAACAGAACAGGATCCCCCCAAGTCCAGACCGCTCCATATCGAAGTGTATTAATAACATAGTCCAAAATGCCCTTGGGATTAAACGTCCCCCAAGCCCTTTGCGCATGGAGAAACAAGAGGGGATCTCCAAATCTAAAACCCAAAAAAGCGATATAGGCCAATGGCCCAACAAGGCTAACAAGAAGCCACAAAACTCTCGGATTTAGGCCCTCGTCCCTCTCTTTCATCTGTCTCACGGCAATGAAACCCACGCCCACGAAGGTAAAGATACCTATGTTTCGGGTCGCGCCCGCCACGGCAGCGCACAAGCCCGCGAGAAGGTATCGTCTGTTCTCACAAAAATAAAACGAAAAAATAACAAAAAAGAGGAACATAGCCTCCGTATAAACCGCGCTGAAGAAGAAAGAGAATGGGTTGAAAGCGAGAAGATAGACGGAACGCCTTGCTATATCGGGGTCATACCTATCTTTTACGAGCTGAAAAAGCCCAATCAAAGAAAAAAAGAAGCAGAGATTCGAAACAACAACACCCGCCAGAAAAACATTTCCAAAAACCTTCCCCAATCCCCTAATTACCATCGGGTAAAAAGGGAAAAAATTGGTATCCTGCCCGTGTCCCATGGGAATATTCTTGTAACCAAAGCGAGCGATTCTCGAGTACCATCCTGCGTCGAAGCGCGCCCACCCATCTAAAAAACGATTTTGGGGAAAAACATGCCAATATTGTCTGTTTATCTGGACGGGAAAAAGAATAAGGGTTACATAGACCAACAAAAAAAGCCCTAAGCGACTTACTAAAAACGCGTTTATAGGAATAGCGTAGTCTCGAATTTTATGATGAAACGACACAAATGATTATGAATCAAAGAATAGGTTTTGACAAGGTGAAACCCTACTCTAAACCCATTCAAACCAAAAAAATGGTGCCGAGTCGCGGAATCGAACCACGGACACGGGGATTTTCAGTCCCCTGCTCTACCGACTGAGCTAACTCGGCACCACTGGATAATTTTTATAGCTCAAAACACACGAAGCGTCAAGAGAAAATCGCGAAGCTACTTCAAACGCTTCAAGGTGATCTTTACTTTCTGGGCGGTCGCGACCATCTTGTTGCCCTTGATGTTGAACTTGTAATTCACCAGATACCCCCGGCGATTGATGATCAGGGTGTTCCCCGTCACACGGTAATTCTCTGTGGTCACGTCCTTACTCTTGTTGGGATAGACCGTGGTGGTCACCACCTTCCCGTCGTTCTGGAAGACCACCGTCTTGGATGCAAACTTCGGCACCTTGTTCGCGGGGGTTATGGAAACAATTTTCCAAGTGGTTCCCCCAAGAGGCGCAAAGGTTTTCGCTACCTGCCGCTGAGCCGCTTCCTTCTTGTCCATCTCGTTTCCAATGATGTAGCCGACCCCCGTGCCGATCCCGGCCCCGATGAGGGTGCTGGTCGTATCGTGCCCGATGATCTGTCCCGCAAGGGCTCCGATTCCGCTTCCAGCTATAGCGCCGGTTCCCGCCTTACTTGAGCATCCCACCGCGAATGAGACCAAGAAACACACAAAAACCAAGAGAATCCCCACGGTGAGTCCTCTATTCCCTCGAACCATATCCTTTCTCCTTTCCTTCGGTTAAAAAGCCGCTACTTGACAGCGGATTTCGCCGCCAAGCCAAGCATGATATAGGTCCAGCCTTGGACAATCATTTCCACGGCGATGAACAAACCGATAACCCAGAGGCCAGAAATAGGCCAATGCGCCAGGATGATCACCCCCAAAAGAATAGAAATAAGACCTGCCAAAAAAGGCCAGAACCAAGACTCTATGTGTTCGCGCAGACGAAATCCCAAAAAGGCCCGCATCGCCCCCTGAATGATCAGGACAAAGGCTATAACCGCCGTGAAAAAGGCCGAGGCGAGCTTCGGATGCTGGATGATAACCACTCCAGCCAGTCCATAAAGAACTGCCATGACAAGATGAAAGGCCATATTCCCTTCGCCTTTCGTCCTAAACGCCCTCACCACTTGGACCACCCCACCGATGAGGATGAGGATACCGAAATAGAGGACGGTCACCAGGGTCAAAAACATCGTCATCCCCAGCCCTATGATCCCGAGGATCAGAAAAACAACCCCCAAGGCCAAGATCCATCCCCAGTTTTTATGCAAGTCCCCAAGCAGGACCGGTAAATTCCCATAGTCGTCCATATTATTCATTTCCATCTCTCCACTCCTTTTGTTTATTTGATTATAAAGTAACAATGTTTATTAGATGAGTCAAATACGAGATCTGAAGCCTTACCCTCGCACCCGCCATTGCAGGTACATCTTAAGGGGAAAAATAATCACAAAAAACGGAATCATATACATCGCCGCCAGAGTCGCCTCTATGGGTCCGAAAAACTGGGCAGAAAAAACGATGATGAGAACGTTGTTCATGTTCCCCAAGATGATAGCGGTGGCTACCTGATCCCTCACGCTCGATCTCCACATGGCTCCAACACCTGCAATGAAATAGAGCCCGCTGAGTAAAAAGGCAATCATCCCGGCTGACAGAATCGTCGCTGGCCTCTGGTAAAAATAGGAAGAATACTTCGAAAATATTCCCAGGTTGATAGCCGCGAAAATAACAAGTGAAATGGGAAAACGGTGTTTCAAAAGAAAAGCGGGAACAGGGGGCCATACCCGTCTCAAGAGCTCCACCATAGCTATGGGGATAAAGATCACCATTCCCAACATCTTCATCATGGCGAAGAGGGAGATCTCCATAGACTTCCCGGCAAGGAGTTTGACCATAAGGGGCAACGTGAAAGGAATCAATAGCGACGTAGTAACCACCAAGAGAAGGACTAAGGCCTCATCTGCTCCTACGAGGGTCGCCACAAAAGGAGCCACCACCCCAC
>JAOZMY010000068.1:0-3039 GCA_029934085.1 bacterium
ACGGCCATTGCGGTGAGAACCATGGGACGGAAACGAACGGCCCCCGCATCCACAACTGCTTCATCTAACGGCATACCTTCCCTAAGACGAAGCTCGATGAAATCCACGAGAATAATCGAGTTACGAACCACGATCCCGGCCCCCGCGATAAATCCGATCATGGAATTGGCAGTAAAGAAGGCGTGTATAACCCAGTGGGCCGGGATAATTCCGATAAGGGAAAAGGGAATGGCCGACATGATAATCAGTGGGGTAGTGTAGGATCGGAACCATCCCACTACCAGGAGATAGATCAGCACCATGACCGCGGCGAAGGCAAGGCCGAGATCCCGGAAGACCTCGTAGGTAATCTGCCATTCGCCATCCCACTTCATAGAATATTTCTTCTTGCAAAAGGGGATATGGGTGCTGAGCTGCTCGACCTGGTAGCCTTCGGGAATCTTGACCTTCGCGATCTTTTTGCTCATTTTTAGAATGGCGTAAACAGGGGATTCCTCACGCCCCGCCACGTCTCCAAGCACATAAACAACCGGCATGAGATTCTTGTGGCTGATGCTTTTGTCGATGACCGTCTTTTCCACGCGGGTTACCTCTTTCAATGGAATCAGCATTCCCATCCGGTTCTGAACCTTTAGCTCCTGGATGTCCCGAATCGAGGAACGTTCAGAGCGGGGAACCTGAAGGAGAATATCCACGTCTTCCTTTTCCTTCGGATCATGGAGGAGCCCAACTTTCATCCCCCCCACGGCGGTCCGGACAACCTGGGCGATCTGGGCCGTGGCGATTCCGTTGAGGGCGGCCTTTTCCTTATCCACCACCAAATTTAGTTTTTCCTGGTTCGCCTCGACAGACCAGTCTACATCCACAACCCCAGGGGTGGTTTCAAAAATCTTCTTGATCTTGTGTGCAAGGTCAATCTGTCCTTCGTAGTTGGGTCCATAGACCTCTGCCACGAGGATTTCCATCACCGGCGGACCGGGCGGCACCTCGGCTACCTTGACAGACGCGCCATATTTCCTCGCGATCTCTACAAGTCCCGGACGGACGGACTTGGCGATATCATGGCTCTGGGCCCAACGTTTGTGTTTGCTAATAATGTTTACCTGGATGTCTGCCACATTGGAGCCCCTGCGGAGAAAATAGTGCCGGACGAGTCCCTGGAAGTTATAAGGAGAGGCCGTTCCCGCATAGGTCTGGAGATTGATAACCTCCGGAAACGTTTCAAGATACTCCGCCATTTCCCGGGCGACACGAGCTGTTTTTTCAAGCGTGGTACCCTCATCCATATCGATGATAACCTGGAACTCGTTTTTGTTGTCAAAGGGAATCATCTTGACCATGACACTTTTAAATCCAAACATGGAAAGAGCCGCAAGAAGAAGAACAATAATGCCAAAAAGGAATCCCCACCGCCACAGGGTGTGATGGATCAAGGGACCCATGACCTTCCGATAGAGGCGGGTCAGGGCGGATTCCTTCTCCTCTTTCTGTTCATGTTTCGTGCTGAGCAAACGCAAAGAGGCCCATGGGGTTACGATGAAGGCGACACCTAACGAAAATATCATGGCGAAACTGGAACCGATGGGAATGGGCCGCATGTAAGGTCCCATCAGGCCGCCCACGAATGCCATGGGAAGGACCGCGGCAATGACCGTGAAGGTTGCCACAACCGTCGGATTTCCCACCTCGTCCACGGCTTCGATGGCGATATCCGCCACGGGACGCCCCTTGTTTTCGGGAAGGTGGTAGTGACGAATGATATTCTCCGCCACCACGATGGCGTCGTCCACCAGAATAGCGATACAGAAGATGAGGGCAAATAGGGTAATCCGGTTGAGAGTATAGCCGTAGAAATAATAGACGGCCAGCGTCAGTGAAAGGGTACTGGGGATAGCAAGGGCCACCACGCCCGCCACCCGAAGCCCGAGGAAGAACCAGATCAGCAAACTGACCCCGAAAACGGCCAAGGCCATGTGGAAAAGAAGTTCGTTGGATTTATCCTTCGCCGTTTCCCCATAATCCCTCGTCACCGCCACCTGAACACCAGACGGAATGATGGTCCCTTTCAGCAGCTCCACCTTTTTGAAGATCTCTTCCACGAGCGTGATGGCATTGGACCCCTTCCGTTTGGAGATGGCGAGAGTTACAGCCGGTTCCTGGGGCTTCCCCGCCGAGAGGTAGTAGACATAGTCCTTGGCCTCCTCCGGTCCGTCGATCACGTCTGCCACATCCTTCAAATAAATCGGTCGTCCTTTGAAGGCCCCGATGACAAGCCGCTCCACGTCTCTCTTGTTCGTGAAGAAATTCCCCGTTTCCACGACCACTTCCCTGTTGAGGCGGTCCATCGTCCCCGCCGGGAACTGGGCGTTCGAGCCCTTCAGCATCTTGATAATTCGCAGGGGATCCACGTGATAGGCGTCCAACCGCGCCGGGTCAAGTAAGACGCGCACCTGGCGGCGCAGTCCCCCGATAATCGCCGTCTCCGAGACCTTTGGAATACGCTTGATCGCCTCCTCCACCTGGGCCGCGATACGCCGCAACTCAAAGTGATTGTATTTCTTGCTATGGAAGGTCAGGGCACAGATGGGAACGTCATAGATACTTCGAGGCCGAATGAGCGGTGGGGAACACCCGTGAGGAATGATATCGAAATGCTCAAAGAGTTTCTGATTGAGCCGGACGATGCTCTTTTCCTCGTCTTGCCCTACATAGAAGCGGACGATCACCATCGACATGCCGGGCATGGAGGTGCTGTAGATATATTCGACTCCCGGAATTTCCCAGAGAAGTTTTTCCATGGGATTAGTCACCCGGTTTTCCACCTCTTTGGCGGAAGCCCCGGGCATCTGAACGAAAACATCGATCATGGGAACAACAATTTGGGGTTCCTCCTCGCGAGGAAGCTTCCAGGTCGCCAGAGCTCCGATGAGAACGGAGGCGATGATAATCAGGGGGGTAAGCTTGGAATTGATAAACATATGGGCAATTCTACCGGCCAACCCGAGATGTTTCACATCCATTCCTCCCGTTGTATGTTTG
>JAOZMY010000068.1:3139-12695 GCA_029934085.1 bacterium
ATTCGAAGGCTTTTATGATGGAAGGTAAATGGACAAGGACAAATTAGTCGGCACAAACCCAGATGTTCGCAACGATCCCTCATTCCGCTCAGGATTTGTCGCTATTATAGGCATCCCCAACGCGGGGAAATCAACTCTCTTAAACCGCGTCATGGAAGGGCATTTCGCCATTGTGACGGAAAAGCCTCAGACGACCCGAACCACTATCCGCGCCATTAAGAACCTGGAACATGCCCAGATCATCTTCATCGACACGCCAGGAATCCATTCCTCTCAAAAGACCTTCAACAAGATCCTCATTCAATCAGCGAAAAACGCCTGCAGGGAGGCCGACGTGGTTCTCGCGCTGGTGCCTGCCCAAAGGGGCCGTGAAGAGGAAAACGCCTTCCTCTTTTCCCTTCTCGAAGACATCCCCCAGACCCCGAAGATCATCGCTCTCAACAAAATCGACAAGGTTCCGAAAGAGTCATTGAATCACCTGACGGATACTTTGGCTCAAAGCCTTCCCGCAGAGAAAATCTACCCCATCTCCGCCCTTTTAGGATGGGGGGTCGAGGAACTCATTAACGGGCTTGTAGGACTTCTCCCGGAAAGCCCTCCACTCTTTCCCCAGGACATGGAAACAGATATGACGGAGCGGTTCTTCGCATCCGAGATCATCCGGGAAAAGGTTTTCCTCCTGGCGAAGGAGGAAATCCCTTACGAGATCGCCGTGGAGATCGAGCAGTTCAAGGAGGATGAGGAAAAGAATATGCTCATCATCTCCGCGGTCATACACGTCAACCGGCCGAGCCAGAAACGGATTATCGTGGGGAAGAACGGGGAACTCATCAAAAAGATAGGAATGCTGGCCAGGAAAGACCTGGAAGAATTCTTCCAAATCCATGTTTTTCTGGAACTTTGGGTCCGCGTAAGCCGCAACTGGATGAAAAATCCCAGAATGCTTAAAGAACTGGGAATTATGACGGGGTGAATGTCTCATGGAATCCCTGGGCAAGACCTTAAAAAGTTTGAGAGAAGAAAAAGGTATGACCTTGATGGATATCTCCAAGGCTACCAAAATCCGAACCTCCGTTCTATCGTCTCTGGAAAACGAGGAGTGGGACAAACTCCCGCAGAGGATTTTCATCAAGGGATTCGTGAGGGCCTACGCCAAGGCAGTGGGGGCTGACGAGAATTTGATCTTGGATCTTTTCGAGTCCTCCTGCCCCATTAAGGACCAGCAAATCACCTGTCCAACCTTCGAATCACAGCCGATGGACAGCTTAGACCGGGAAAAAAGAAAAAGAAGTTATAAGCGGGTTTTTATCCTCCTCTTGATACTCCTGATTTGCGGTGGGCTCTACTTCCTGTTTCAGAAATACTATAGCCAGTTCGTTGAGTTTTCTAAGCCATCTGTAAAAGAGGAAACAACGATCGTTGTTCCCCCCAAGCCGGAACAAAAAACCCCCGTAACCACCAGCACTGAAGATACTGTAAACAAATCCCAACCTCCTTCAAACTCAGGAGATACCGCGGCGACAGGCAACACCCCCTCTGTGGCAAACACCATGGGAGAATCCTCCCAGGCAACGGTGAAGCCTGAGGAAGAACCAAAGCCCCAAGAGGCTCCTACCGCCACTTCTCCCGCCCAAGAGAAACCCGTCAAACAGGAGAAAGCCGAAACGGCTGTCAAACCAAGCACGGCCGAAAAAACACCTGAAAAAACCTCCGACAACAATCTTCTCATCACGGCGAAAATGGAGACATGGATCGGACTCAAAATCGACGGGAAGACACGCAAAGAAATCCTGCTCAAGCCAGGGAAAACCTTTTCGACAAAGGTGGACAAATACGTTGAACTTTTGATCGGAAACGCAGGGGGTATTGACATCACCTTTAACGGGAAAAAGGTAGAGAACATCGGAAAACCTGGACAGGTGGTCCGATTACGGCTACCCCGAAAGGGAACCTCTGAAGAATAGAAACCTACGAAGTCGCTAAAAAAGGGCTTTCTGCCCTTTGAGGGGGCGATTGAAATAGGCAAACGCCGCTGGCGTGGCCACGCGCCCCCGGGGCGTGCGTTTGATAAATCCCTTCTGAATCAGATACGGCTCATAGACATCCTCGATGGTCTCCTTGTCCTCACTCAAGGACGTGGCCAACGTTTCAATCCCCACGGGTCCCCCATCGAATTTGTCAAGGATGGTCAAGAGGAGCCGCTGGTCCATGGGGTCGAACCCCCGCTTGTCGATCTCCATAGCGGATAAGGAGGCATCCGCCACCTCTTTGGTGATGGTTCCATCCGCCTTGACCTCCGCGAAATCACGAACCCGTTTCAGCAGGCGATTGGCGATCCTGGGCGTGCCTCGGGATCGGGACGCGATTTCAAAGGCCCCCTCTTTCGTGATGGCGATAGACAGGATCCTCGCCGTTCGAAGAACAAGGGTCGTCAAGTCCTCCACGGAATAGAAGTCGAGGCGCTGCACGATCCCGAAACGATCCCTCAGGGGCGATGTCAGCATCCCCGCGCGGGTCGTCGCACCCACCAGCGTAAACGGCGCGAGGTCCAGCTTGATGGAGCGGGCGGCCGGTCCCTGCCCGATCACCACGTCAATTTGGTATTCCTCCATAGCGGGATAGAGGATCTCCTCGATCACGTGGCTCAGACGGTGGATCTCGTCAATGAACAGGACATCGCCCGGCGAAAGATTGGTCAGAATCGCCGCCAGATCCCCCGGGCGCTCGATAACGGGCCCGGATGTGGCGAGAATATGAACGCCCATCTCATTGGCAATGATATGAGCCAGGGTCGTCTTCCCCAGACCGGGCGGCCCGTAGAGAAGCACGTGGTCCAGGCTTTCCCCGCGATTTCTTGCCGCCTGGAGGTAAATCCCGAGCCGTTCCTTTACCTTCTGCTGACCGATATATTCTTCAAGGGTCCGAGGGCGAATACTCGGTTCAGTGGCGGCGTCTTCTTCCGTTCGCCTGGGTGTCAAGGTGGAACGTGCTTCTTCTTCCATTTAGCCTCTACCTTTGAAGGGATTTCAAGGCGGTTTTAATCACATCTTTCAAGGCGGGGGCCTCCCCCTCGGATAAGATCTTCCGGACCGTTTTCGAGGCCTCCTGGGGCTTGAAACCAAGATTTGTCAGGGCCGAAACCGCGTCCGAAAAAAGCGTGGCGGCATCCTCGGGAAGCGGGGCTTCAGACGAAGCCTCGCCCTTTCCCAGGGCAGGATAGAGCTCTTTCAGCTCTACTACCATCCGGGCCGCCGTTTTCTTCCCGATTCCCGGAATGGCCTGGAGACGCGTGGCGTCTCCCGACGCGATGGCGAGCTTGAGGTCCTCCGAAGAGATCCCCGAGAGGATGTTGATGGCAAGCCGGGGCCCGATTCCAGAGATGCGGATGAGGTGTTTAAACCACTCCCGTTCCGCCTCGGTCGCGAATCCGTAAAGGCTGATCTGATCTTCCCTCACGTGCGTGTGAATAAGAAGGGCTACCTCCACCCCGTTCTCCGGGAGGGTATAATAAGTGGAGAGGGGGACATACACCAGATATCCAACACCCCCCACGTTGAGGACGACTTCATCCACCCTTTTATCCACGAGCGATCCTCTTAACCACGCGATCACATCACACCTCGCTTGTAAAACCCGCCCTGGAGATGCTGAAGGCAGCAGATCCCCACGGCAAGGGCGTCGGCCCCGTCGAATGTCAACGTTTCCTGGATGGACAAAAGTCGCGTTACCATTTCCAGAACCTGTTGTTTGGTGGCCTGGCCGTACCCCACCACGGCCTGCTTGATCTCCAGCGGGCTATACTCGTGAATTTCTATCTGTTTCAAAATACCGGGAAGCATGGCCACCCCTCGGGCGTGGCCCAGCATGAGGGCGGAACGGGGATTCTTGGCAAAAAAGACCTTCTCGATGGCCAAGACATCGGGCTGAAACATCTCAATTACCTCAGTGATACCTCTGTAAACCTTTCCAAGGCGTTCGTGAAGAGGGGCATTCTTTCGCATCTTGATAAGACCATGCGCTACGTAATGGGGGGTTTGATCTTCAGAAGTGATGATACCGTAGCCGGTAACGTGCGATCCGGGATCGATCCCGAGCACCTTCATTGAGGGTAAGCCATGTCAGAGGGTTTCCATGATCGCTTCGGAGATGTCGAAATTCGCGTAGGCGTTCTGGACATCGTCGGAGTCTTCGAGGGCATCCATCAGCTTGAGCATCTTTTCCGCGTCTTTTCCTTCCAAAGCAATGGTGTTCTGGGGAACCATGCTGATCTCGGCCACCAGGTAGGGAATTCCCGCCTTGTCAAAGGCCTCCTTGACCGTCTCGAATTCGGAAGGGTCAACAATGACCTCGTACTCCTTTTCGGTTTCCTTGATGTCGTCCGCCCCCGCCTCCAGCGCCACAGCCATGACGTCGTCCTCAGACACCTGGTCCTTGGAAAAGACCAGAAGTCCTTTCTTGTCGAACATCCACGACACACAACCATTCTCACCCAGGTTGCCTCCGTGCTTGGAAAAGATATGGCGGATCTCCGCAATGCTCCGGTTTTTATTGTCCGTCAAAACCTCCACCAAAACCGCCACACCACCGGGGCCGTAGCCTTCGTAGGTCAGTTCTTCGTACTGGGTCCCCTCTAACTCGCCTGTTCCCTTCTTGATGGCCCGCTCGATATTGTCCTTGGGCATATTCTCCGCCTTGGCAGCGGCGATGGCCGCCCGAAGGCGCGGATTGCTTTCGGGATCCCCGCCGCCCATACGGGCCGCCACAGTTATCTCCTTGATGAGCTTGGTGAAAATCTTACCACGTTTGGCGTCGAGAGCACCTTTCTTACGCTTGATGGTGCTCCACTTTGAATGGCCTGACATAGATTCCCTCTTTTATAAATGAAGAGATTTAAAATGGTGGGCGGTACTGGATTTGAACCAGTGGCTTCTACCGTGTGAAGGTAGCACTCTCCCCCTGAGTTAACCGCCCACGTCTAACATCTCGGGCAATATATCAAAGGCCCCAAAAGTTGTCAAACAAATCCAGGCAAATTGGAAAGGCAGAACCCCTCTCTTCCTTACTCTGATGGCTTTTTCATCTTATCCCGAACCTGCTCGGCGATCGACATAAGATCCTCCAGAATGGAGTTGGAGGCATTCTGGACACGGGTATTACCACAGATCCCCAGTCGATGCCTAAGAACAGGGCTCAGTTTGCCGTAGGCATTATATGTCACAGTATATGAATACGCACTGCCGGGTCGGTTCTTGATCTTCATGGTGATCATGTCGACAATCAACATGAAGCTCTCTTCACCGGCCGGTTTGAGTGTGTCTGACTCGGCAATTCCCTTCTCGAGATAGGCCACGAGCCGCTTTCCCACAAAGTCTCCATCACCGTTCTTGACATTGAGTTTTACAGCTACCTTCGGCTGTGCAAAAACGAAGGGGGCAAGCAAAAACAGAAAAAGCACGACACATCCCGTTTGCAATGCACGTTTCATCATCCTCGTCCTCCAATGGGGGTTAGAAATATTGTTAGAAAAAATCTCATATAATTTCACAAAAGTTCTGGCGCCCCCGGCACGATTCGAACGTGCGGCACCAGGATTAGGAATCCTGTGCTCTATCCCCTGAGCTACGGGGGCGTCCGGGTTTTTCTATAGCAGGAACGGCCCCGAATGTCAAAACGAAACAGGCTATTCCATGGTGTCCACGTTGACCAGTCTGTACTCGCGCAGCCCCAGGCCGATCCGCTCCGCGTGAGCGAGATGGATCGTCCAATCCGTCTTGGGATATGCCTTCTCGAACGGATTTTCCATGCTTTCGTATGGCAGGTGAAGGGCCTCGCGGACCTCTTTGGGCGGGGAGCAAATGAGATCGACCGCTGCCTGGTCCACGGCCACCGGATCGGTGGAGGTCACGATCCCGATCCCGGGGGCGATGGGGGCTCCAGAATGGGGGTTGCAGTCGCAGATGGCGCTGATCTCCCACACGAAGTTGAAAAAGAGGCTAGCCTTCTCCTTACCCATGAGAGCGGCCTTGGCGTATTCCGCCAGTTTCTCCTGAAAAACGGGAATCGTCTCATTCCACTGGATCTGGATGGCCTTCTCGGGGCAGGCCGTGATGCACTCCCCGCACCCGGCGCATTTTTCCGGATCGATCCGGGCCTTGCCATCCGCCATGGAAATGGCATGAAAGGCGCAGACGGCCACGCAGGTCTTGCAGCCCACACACCGCTTCCGTTTCACCTTGGGAGCCACATTGGAGTGCTGGGCCAGTTTCCCCTTCCGGGCTGCGCACCCCATTCCGATATTCTTCAGCGTGCCGCCGATACCGGAAAGCTCGTGGGCCTTGAAGTGGGTCACCCCAATGACGGCGTCCGCCTCGGCGATCTCCTTGGCGACGAAGGCCGCCTCGATGTGTTTCCCGCCGACAGAGACCTCCTTGTAGGAATTGCCCCGGAGGCCGTCGGCGATAATAACCGGGGCATTTACCACCGATGGCTGGAAGCCATGCCGCGCGGCGAGCTCGAGATGCTCCACTGCATTGCTTCGTTCCCCCACGTACAGGGTGCAGGTATCAGTGAGGAAGGGGCGGGCACCGATCTTCTTCAAATCCTCCACGATCCGCCGCAGGAAGATGGGACGAACGAACGTGGTGTTTCCCTCCTCCCCGAAATGGAGCTTGACGGCGGCGAACCCCCGGCGGGGAATCCGCTTCTCCATCTCGAACAGGTCGAAGATAGCATCGATCTTGTGAAATAGATTCCGTTTATACTGTGTGGCGAGCGTCGCAACAGCGACGGTTGGTATCTCCATGACCCCTCCTCGATTGTTTTCTCTAATTTTATTCGACCGTGCGCTCGATTTCCATGCCGAACCCGGAAAGCGCCTCCAGGAACGGCCCCACCGGCACGTCCCGCGCCGGGGAGAGGACCCCACGCCCGGCGATGGCTCCGTCCGCGATCATCCGCGCTGCGATGGCTGCAGAAAATCCCACCATCCGGTTCATGGCATACAAACCCGTGTCGAGATCCCTCCGGTCGATGAGGACATCGGTGACCACCGTTTCTTGACCGTCTTTCCGTCCCTTCGCTCTGACCACCACAATCCCCAGGTCCCGCTCCCCGTCCTTGTATTGCAGGCGCGGCTCGAAATGTTTCACCATAAAATCAAAGGGCGAAATTCCCAGGGCGGGGTTGACCGTCTTCTCCAAAAACCCCAGCCGGTGCCAAGTCAGGACGTGCGCCGCGTGTCCAGGCCAGCGGAGGGAATAGCGTCCCATGGTCTTCAAAATCTCCCGATTCAGTCCAAGGATATCGACATAGGTAAGGGCGTTTCCGTTGGGAATGGCCTCTAACTCCCCAAGCCCGGGAAGCGTCACGGCATGGAGATTCTCAGCCTGGAAGACCTCGTCAGGATCGAGGGAAACCTCCCGGCCGTCGGCAATCATGAGGGCCGGGCGGATGTAGGAGTCCAGCACCCCCGACCAGATCCAGCTGATCTTGTAGTTCAGGATGTTGTCGCAGGCCTCCCGCTCTGGGACCCCCGCACCGTAGGAATAAAATTCCGTAACCTCGTCGAACTCTCCAAGGAGTCGATGGGCCATGACCAGGTCGATCCCCGGGTCCATCCCCATCTCGGGCAGAATCGCCACCTTCTTCTCCGCGGCCCGCACGTGAAGCCCGGAAATCGTTCCGGGGTAGAAGGTATTCACCAAATGGGCCCCCGCCTCCACCGCCAGTTCCGCCATTCTCTCCGTAAAGGCGATGGGCAATAGGTCGAGCACCACATCGGCCTTTTCCATCCACTTCATCACCTCCGCCGAATCAGAGGCGTCAAGCTGAACGAACATGGGGGCCGGAACGCCGATCCGGTCCACAAAGGATTTGGCGGCCTCCGTGTCCAGGTCCCCCACAATGATCGTCGCCTCCGGATCCAGCCGCCGCAGCCCGTAGATCACGGCCCGCCCCTGCATCCCCGCACCAAGGATAAGATAGGTCATCGTTGTCTCCTATTTTATTTAGAGTTCCCTTTTTCCTATCACCCGTTTCCGGGCTTGTCCATATCTTCAGAATTTAAAATAGATGCCTATTACTGTTGTACCGAAAATGAAATAGAAAAATTTGACCTTATGTATCCAGCGCGTCAAGAGGGCTCACAACGCCCCTGAACTCTTTCCCCGCCACGTGCGTGTAGATCATCGTGGTTTGCAGGTGCTTGTGCCCGAGAAGCTTTTGAATAGTCCGGATATCGTATCCTCCCTCCAGCAGATGCGTGGCAAAACTGTGCCTTAAGGTATGAACCGAGGCGTTTTTGACGATCCCTGCCTCCCTTACCGCCTTCTTGAAGGCCCTTTGCAGGGTCACGGGATGAACGTGGTGCCTTCGGACCACGGCACTCACGGGATCCACGGAGAGGAACTTGGAGGGAAAAAGCCAGAACCACCCCCACTCCCTGCCCGCGTTGGGATACTTTCGCTCCAATCCGCCCGGGAGGGCCACCCCGGGAAGATCCTTCTCCCTGTCCTCATCATATAGCTTCCTTAATTTGCTGAGATGAGACTCAAGGCGATCGTTGAGACGAGTGGGAAGTAAGGTGATTCTATCCTTATCACCCTTTCCCGACCGGACCGTGACATATCCCTTCTCCATATCGATATCCTTGACGCGCAGGCGGATACACTCCGTCAACCTCAGTCCCCCGCCGTAGATCACCATAGCCATGAGTTGCGCCGTTCCGGACATCCTTTCCAAGACATCACGAACCTCCTGTTGTGTGAGCACCACGGGAAGCCGCCGTCGTTCCTTCGCCCGGATGGCGTCGATGTGGGGCGTGATCTCTTTTTCGAGGACCTCACTCAAAAAGAAAACCAGGGCGTTCAGGGCCTGGTTCTGAGTGGAAGCCGCCACTTTTCTGTCAACGGCCAGGTAGGTGAGAAAACGTTGTAAATCGTCACCGTCTGTCTCCAGAAGGGGTTTATATTCCAGAAACCCTCCAAATCTTCGGATCCAGAAGACGTAGCTTTTTTCCGTGCTGTAGGATCGATGTTTCAAGCGTAGAAGCTTGATCGCTTTCTTTTCCGCCCCTTTCCAGGAATGTCGGGAGTCGGGCCGATCTCTTTTTTCCTTGAGATTACGGGAAACAAAATACTGGTAGAACTTGATCGCCTGATCCGCCTGCCTGACCTGCCAATCTTCGTGGGACCTGGCCAGGTGCTTCAGGTATCTTTCCTTCTCTTTGGAACTTATACCGCCAGCCAATGGCCGGTTCAAAAAGGTATAGCAATTTGACACCCATTTCACGTAATGGGGAATATATTTCTCTTTAATTCCCCTTTTCGAAAGAAAGAGAGAAAATTTATTCACGCTTCACCTTTTACTGCTGCAGTCTTTCATATAATATTTACAGATTATACTGCATTTTCTCCACCGTCAAGTTGAAATCGTCACTAATTCAACTTGACAAAATATGAAATATATGCCAAGGGTGGACACAGGGTACAATAAATATATGGATAAGTTGGCGACTCGCTGCGCTCGTCGCCAACGGCCGAGCTGAGCTAACGCTCCA
>JAOZMY010000069.1 GCA_029934085.1 bacterium
ATGGCGCCCCTTGGAACGCTGTCGCGGTCGCCCACGAAGAGAGGGATCTTGTTCTGATTGCAGACCTTCACAATCGCCTCCAGGGCGGAGACGCAGGCGTTGTCGGAGGTGATATGGATCGCATCGACGCGTCCGACGAGAGATTGAGCGGCCTGCATGACCTCCGCGCTTGAGGAGACGTGCGCTTCGATCAGTTTACCTCCCATACCCTCAACGGTCTTTTTCATCTCTTTAATATGGAAGGTCACATTGATGTCGCCGGGGTTGTAAATGGTCCCCCACCGTTTCGCCTTGGGGAGAAACTTCTGGTACATTTTGCATTGTAAGGCGATGGGCCAACGGTCACTAACGCCGGTAACCCGCGTTCCCGTTTTCCCCAACTTCGGGACGATCCCTGTCTTAACGGGATCGGTAACGGAAGAGAAGACAATGGGAATTCCTTTGCATACCTTCACACAGGCCTGAGCCGAGGGAGTCGAGATGGCGTGAATGAGATCGACCTTATCGTCCGCGAATTTCTGGGCGATGGGATAGCAGTTGGACATCTCCCCCTGTGCGTTTTTGCGATCGAAGACGACGTTTTTCCCCTCGATGAAACCCTCTTCCTCCAGCGCCTTTTTGAAGCCCTTCGAGTCATTGTTCAGGGCCGGATGGGAAACGATCTGCGTTTCACCGATGTGAATCATCTTCGCTTGAACGGTTTGCATCCCTGTGAACAAAAACGCAACCAGAAAGACAAGCATCCATATCTTTTTCATTATCCTTCCTCCTTTTGTTTTATTGTCAATTTCCCCATATTACGATATCCCCTTTATGGAAGTTTCCTCCCTTTTTGGCTACCGCAATGCTCGAATCGATTCCAAAAAAGTCCACGATTTGTATCTTCCCAAGGAGTGGTCCCTTTTGTCGGCCGACGATGATCTTTGTGGATGGAATGGTGATGTCAACGCCTCTCTGATAGACACTCAGGATGTCGCCGACCATCAGGCCGGTGTCCCGGCCTGCATCGATGAAGATTTTTTCCCCTTCGATCTTGATAATTCGCGTCTCCCATGGAAGGCTTTTGACCTCCCTCAATACGGGTGGAAGGGCTTGTTTCAATGCCTGTTCCACAGCGGACTTGACGGCCTGAATCCTGCTGCCTTCCCCTTCAGCCTCTGCCTTGTAGAGGTTATTGGTGCCCTTGGAGGAGACGACCAGGGTTGCCGTTCGCGCATCGATGAGATTGATATGGAGCTCGATGGTCGCCCACGATTGCTCTTTACCCGTCTTCTCCGACGTGCTGTGACTGATCAGGAGCCTGTCGATACTGCCGAAAAAGAATCCCTGGATTCCTAAGGCCTCTCCGGCGTGGATGAGAACCGTCTTATCGTTGATTGAGGAGAGGGAGAGCCCTAATCGCTTGAGATAGTTATCCATGGCATCCCTTTCGATGAGGATGACTTGATCGGACTTCAGGAGCCGTTTCTTGATGGCGATATAGACAGCATCGACGACGAAATCGACGGCTTCTCCCGTGTTGTTGACAAAGGCCAGGAGCAGAATTTTCCGTTTCAAGGTTCTCTCGGGGACAGGTGGTTTGGTTCCTTGATCCCCCGCGGTAGGGGTCGAGACGGTCTGCCCAGGTTTCGGGTAGTTTTTTACGATGTATTGGGGCGGGGGAGGGGGAAGTGTTCCCACCTTTTCGGATTCCGGGATTTTTTGTTCGCCCTTTGAGGTCGCCTTGATTCCGTAATAGGTTTTCAGGTATTTTTCCTTTTCCACCCAAATGAACTGGGGAGCGTCGAGACGTTGGCCGTAATCGGGGTTCTTGATACGGACGTATTCATGCCCGCCTATTTCTCTTACGTCTTGATCGACGAGAAAGTCGGTATCGAGGTAGGGTTTTTGCTTTTTCCAAAACATTAGGGACTGCGCCTCTTCTTTCAAAATATTTCCCGCGGATTTCACAGTGGAGCAAGCCGCGGGAAAGAAAAGCGAGAGACACAGGATAAGTAATAGATTCCTTTTAAGATGCCGATTAATCTCCATGAAAACTCCCCCTCCCAATATTCTCAACTTCATAACAACCTATCCATTTTGTGTCAACTGTGTGGGCGTCTGAATAGAAAGGATTTTTGTGTGAGAGGGGGGATGTTTACCTGCTATTTTTTTCATGATTCTTCGAGATGTTCGGTTAATTCCGTCAAGACACCTCCGGTACTTTTGGGGTGAATAAACCCTACCAGGGAGTTGTGAGCGCCCTTCCGAGGCGTTTCGTCGATGAGAATAGCACCCCGCTCCTTATAAGTTTCTAAGGCCTCCTTGACGTTGTCCACTTCATAACAGATGTGATGAATTCCCTCCCCGCGCTTCTCGATGAATTTTGCCACTCCTGATTTGGGGTCAAGGGGCTGAACGAGTTCGATACGGGTATCACCGATGGGAATAAAGCCAACCTTAACGTCCATACCCTCGACTTCTTCGATTCCCCCAAGTTCTAATCCGAGGACTTTTTCGTAGAACTCGGCTGCCTTTTCCACGTCTTTCACGGCTACGGCGATGTGATCGATCTTTTTAATCATGATGACCTCCTAAGCTCCTTTTTTCTCACGAACCTCTCGGGTGATGGCTTCGATGATTTCGTGGGTGTCGGTTCCGGGCTGAAAGACCTCAACGATGCCCTTATCCTTCAATGTCGGGATATCTTCGTGGGGAATAATTCCCCCGCCAAAGACGAGGATGTCATCCGCCCCCTGCTCTTTCAGCAGCTCGACGACCTTGGGAAAGAGATGGTTGTGGGCACCGGAAAGACAGCTCAAACCGATGACGTCCACGTCTTCCTGGATGGCGGTTTTGGCGATCTGTTCCGGGGTCTGTCGGATACCGGTGTAGATGACCTCCATTCCCGCGTCTTTCAGGGCGCGGGCAACGACCTTTGCTCCGCGGTCGTGGCCATCCAATCCTGGCTTGGCCACGAGCACGCGTATTTTTCGTTCCCTTTCCATGGGTAAGTTCCTCCTATCAGCTTTCTCGGTATTCTCCAAAAACCTCGCGCAGGGCCCCCGCGATTTCTCCAAGGGTGGCATAGACTTTGACGGCCTCCAAAATGACTGGAACGAGATTCCCCGTTCCCTTGGCGGTTTCTTTCAAGCGTTCCAAGGTTTGTTCGACCTTGGCACCATCTCGCTGGGCCTTAACCTTCTTGAGCTTTTCGATTTGGTAGTTTTCCACGTCCCCGGAGATCCTAAGGACGTCCTCCAAGGGTGGCTCTTCCTGCCGAAACTGGTTGACGCCGACGATGATGCGCTCCTTCTTTTCCACTTCCATTTGGAACTGGTACGCACTGTCCGCGATTTCCCGCTGAATATATCCTGCCTCGATGGCCTTCACGGCGCCGCCCATGTCGTCGATCTTCGCGATATATTCGCTCGCCTTCTCCTCTATTTCCTGGGTGAGTTTTTCGATGAGATAGGAACCGCCGAGGGGATCGATGGAATCGGCTACCCCGGTTTCGTACGCGATGACCTGTTGGGTTCGAAGGGCAATGGTCACTGATTTTTCCGAAGGTAACGCGTAGGCCTCGTCCCACGAATTGGTATGCAGGGACTGGGTCCCGCCCAAGACGGCCGACAAGGCCTGGAGGGTGACCCGCATAATGTTGTTCTCAGGCTGCTGGGCGGTGAGAGTGGATCCCGCCGTCTGGGTGTGGAAACGGAGGGTGAGGGATTTCGGGTTTTTGGCCTTGAATCGTTCCTTCATGATACGCGCCCACATGCGACGAGCCGCCCGGAACTTTGCGATCTCCTCCAAAAAGTTGCTGTGGGCGTTGAAGAAGAAGGAGAGTCGCGACGCAAAGGCGTCCACGTCGAGTCCCGCGTCGATGGCTGCCTGCACATAGGCAATTCCGTCTGCGAGGGTAAAGGCCACCTCCTGAACCGCCGTGGATCCCGCTTCCCGGATATGGTAGCCGCTGATGCTGATGGTGTTCCATTTGGGGAGATGGTCCTTGCAGTAGGCGAAGATATCCGTAATGATCCTCATCGATTCCTTGGGCGGGTAGATGTAGGTTCCCCGTGCGGCATATTCCTTGAGGATGTCGTTTTGGATGGTGCCTCGAAGGATCTTACTGTCGACCCCCTGTTTTTCCGCCACGGCAATGTACATGGCGAGTAACATGGCGGCCGTTGCGTTGATGGTCATAGAGGTGCTGACCTTGTCCAGTGGGATGCCATCGAAGAGGATCTCCATGTCAGCCAGGGAGTCGATGGCCACACCTACCTTGCCGACCTCCCCGGAGCTCAAGGGATGGTCGGAATCGTATCCGATCTGTGTGGGAAGATCGAAGGCAACCGAAAGGCCGGTTTGACCCTTGTCCAGAAGAAACTTATACCGCTTGTTGGTCTCTTCCGCTGTGGCGAAACCCGCATACTGGCGCATGGTCCAGAAACGTCCTCGGTACATGGTGGGTTGAACCCCGCGGGTGTAGGGGTATTCCCCCGGGAAGCCCAGATCTTCAAGATAGTCGAGGGAGGCGGTATCGAGCGGTGTGAAAAGGCGTTCCATGGATATCCCCGACGTGGTCTTAAATTCTGGTTTGCGTTCGGGGAATCTTTCCAAGGTCTTTGAGACCGTCTTCGATTCCCAATTCTCCTTCGCCGATTGGAGGGTAGCAATGTCATCTTTCATGATATGCTCCTTGTTGTTGAGAGGTAAAACCACCGCAGAAAAAAGGATGTTTCACTTTGTATTTAAAGGTTATTTTCCCGACACACGTTCAATGTAACTGCCATCCCGCGTGTCGATTTTCAGGATGTCCCCTTCTTTGATGAAGAGGGGAACCTGGACAACGGCGCCGGTTTCGAGGGTGGCGGGTTTGCTTCCCCCGCTGGCCGTGTCCCCTTTGATACCTGGATCGGTTTTGACGACCTCAAGTTCCACGAAGTTAGGAAGCTCGACTGCAATCGGTTTTTGGTTATGAAACAGGATGGTAACGTTGGTGTTTTCTTTCAAAAAGTTTATGGCGTCTCCAATGGCATCACCCCGAATGGCGAGTTGCTCATACGTCTCGTTATCCATGAAGACGTAGGTATCTCCGTCTGGGTAGAGATACTGCATGGCACGTTCTTCCAGGTCGGGAGTTTCCACTTTTTCTCCCGAGCGAAAGGTCTTGTCAATGACGTTCCCGGTAAGGAGGCTTTTCAGGCGAGTCCTCACGAATGCCCCGCCCTTGCCGGGCTTCACATGCTGAAAATCAACCATGAGAAACGGTTCCCCGTTTAACTCGATTTTTAGTCCCTTCCTGAATTCGGATGTGGATGCAGCCATAAATATCCTCGCTTTCGCAGTTATTTTTCGAAAATAACTGTAAGAGACTTGGCACGCTTTGTCAACACGCGGCTTCCATCGCCGGTTACGAGTATCATATCTTCGATACGAACCCCACCCTTGCCGGCGATGTAAATACCGGGCTCGATGGTGAAAACCATACCCGGTTGAAGGCGGGTGGAATCCCTCGGGCCGATGGTGGGGCGTTCGTGTATCTCCAGGCCGACCCCATGCCCCGTGCCGTGGGTGAATGCCTTGCCGTATCCTGCTGACTCGATGTATTCCCGGGCCACGGCATCGATGGCAGAGGCCTTCATTCCGGGGTGGACGGCTGCGAGGGCCTTGTCGTGGGCCTCTTTGACGATCTGATAGATTTTTTGAAAGGTTTTGCCTGGGGGGTGCGGGAAAAACGTTGCCGTCTCGTCTGAGCAGTAACCTTGAAAGACGACACCGTGATCGAACACGATGGGACTGTTGTCGTGGAGTGGAACCGGATCGGCCGTGGCGTGGGGAATGGCGGATCTTGGCCCCGAGGCCACGATTGTGTCGAAGGAGAGGGCTGAGGCCCCATGGCGTTTGGCCCGGTATTCGAATTCAACAGCCCAGTCTCGTTCCGTCATGTCGGGTGTGACCCAGGCCAAAGTCTCGTTCAGGGCTTTTGTGTGAATCTCGATGGCTTGTTCGATACTTTGGATTTCGGCAGCGTCCTTCACCATCCGCAGGGTATCGAGCTTGTCTTTCAGGCTTTTGATACGGAGGCCCTTGAGGAGTTTTCCAATCCGGCGGAATTGATCGACGGTCAAGTGAGCGGTTTCGAGGCCCACGCGACTACAATTTTTATCCTTGAGGTGCTGGATGGTGGCCTCGATGGGCCGTGCCACCTCTGTGACGGTGGTTTCGGAACACTCGGCTTTGGCTCGTAGCGTGTATCGGGCGTCCACAAACAGGAATTTTTCTGGAGGGATAAAGAGGAAGATTCCCTCTTCTCCGCTGAATCCTGTGAAGTAACGGATGTTGGGTGGATGGGTTACGAGAAGGGCGTCTATCCTGTTCCGATCGAGAAAGCTCTCAAGGTTTGTAAACCGCTGGAGTATGGTGTCTATCATGGGCTAAAAGGTAAAGGCTGAAGGGGGGGCTTGTCAAGGATAACCCGGGTTGATCCATCTGGGTTTGAGACATTGGGAAGCAGGGGTGAACGGCCGGGGACTCAGGGGTTTTAATGACGCGATTGGAGATCAGTTTCTTGCTATTTGGTTGGTATGGTGTAAGATTGACATTAAAAGAAGGCATGGTTAACTTAGTCTTAGAAAACGAAAGGAGGCAACAAATACGATGAGGAAAGATTATAAAATTTTAGGAGTGGCGCTTGCGATTTTAATGGTCTTGATATGGTCGGCACCGGCGCACGCCTTGTTCGGACTCGGAAAGAGCGACAAGAAAGAGGCGGCGAAGGTTTCTTCCGTAAAAATGATCCCGGCGAGTTTTGCCGATCTCGCAAAAAGGATCAATCCCTCGGTGGTCAATATCAGCACCACGAAGATCTTCAAGACGAAGGGATTTCATCACCCTTTCATGGGGGAAAATGATCCTTTCAGGTTCTTCTTCGGAGATGAATTTTTTAAGAAGTTTTTCGGGAATAAGATGCCGAGGGAGTTCAAACAGCGAAGCCTGGGGTCCGGATTCATCATCGACCCTGAAGGCTATATCCTGACCAACAACCACGTGGTCTCCAAAGCGGACAAAATCGTGGTGAAGCTCGAGGACGGGAAGGAATACAAGGCAAAGATCATCGGGACGGATCCCAAGACGGACGTGGCCCTGATAAAGATCAAGGCGAAAAAGCCGCTGAAGGCCGTGACCCTGGGTGATTCGGACAAGATTCATGTGGGTGACTGGGTCATCGCCATTGGGAATCCCTTCGGGCTTTCCCATACCGTTACGGCCGGGATTATCAGCGCCACGGGCCGTGTCATCGGCTCAGGGCCCTATGACGACTTTATCCAGACAGATGCCTCCATCAACCCTGGAAACAGTGGTGGGCCCCTGATCGCTATGGATGGGACGGTCATAGGGATCAATACAGCGATTGTGGCCTCGGGCCAAGGAATCGGCTTTGCCATCCCTATCAACATGGCCAAGAGAATCGTTCCCCAGTTGAAGAAGACGGGACACGTAGTCCGGGGATGGCTTGGTGTCTATATCCAGGACATCACGCCGGAGCTTGCGAAAAAATTTGGTCTTAAGGACGATCAGAAAGGTGTCCTCGTATCCAAGGTTTTCAGCGATAGCCCGGCGGAGAAGGGGGGCATTAAACAGGGGGATGTCATCGTTAAATTCGACGGGAAAACCGTGCGTTCCAGTCACGAGCTTGCCCTCATCGTGAGCCAGACGAAGGTTGGCAAGAAGGTGGATGTGGAAGTCGTGCGCGACGGGAAGACCGTCGTCAAGACTATCAAGGTAGGTACGAGGAAGGAAAAAGAGGAAGAAGGCGAAGAAGTGACCTCCAAGGCTCCGGAAGAGCTGGGCTTCGAGGTTCAGGAGTTGACGCCTGAGCTGGCTAAACGTTTGGGGCTTAAAGTCAAAGAGGGAATCCTGGTCGTAGAGGTGGACCGAAGTAGCCCGGCTTACGAGGCGGGACTGAGAAAGAATGACGTCATCGTCGAGGTCAATCGGAAGAAAGTTACCAGCATTGAGGCATTCGAGGATGCCCTCTCCGAGAAATCGGAAGGCGGCTATCTCTTCCTGGTGCGTCGAGGTGAAGGGGCCCTCTATATCGTCGTGCAGCCTGAAAAGGACGAGGAGAAGTAGTTACGTGAACGATGGCCAAAGATTACTACAAGATCCTTGGCGTGAATAAAACGGATTCGACGGAAACTATCAAGAAGGCCTATCGGGATGCGGTCAAGCGGCTGCATCCCGATGTAAACAAGGGGAGTTTTGACAAAAAACGCTTTTACGACATCCAAGAGGCATATGAAACTCTTGGGGATGAGGAAAAGAGAAAGGAATACGATAAGGCAAGCAAGAGGGGGTCCATGCAAGGGTTTGTGAAACAAGGTGGCGGATATTCTCGTGAGGGATACCCGTGGATGACTTCACCCTTTGAAGATCTTTTTGCCTGGATAGATCAATGGAGCCCATTGGCTCGTAGAGGCAGGGGTGGAATGAGAGAAGTTTCCCATCGGGTCAGCCTTCGTTTGAACAGGAACGAGGCGCGTAACGGTGGAGAGATCGATCTCAAGGTTCCTGTAGAAGAGCCATGCCCACTTTGCGAGGGAAGCGGAGAGGTAGGCTTGTTTACGTGCCCCGTCTGTAATGGAACAGGGGGAAGGGTAGACTATTTCCCTGTGCGGGTGAGGATTCCCGCTATGGTTGAAGATGAGACGGTTCTTAGGGTTCCCTTTGCTGGGCCGGATGGAAGGCGTCATCTCTTGATCGTCTTCATCGAAATAGATTGGTTTGAAGAGTAGAAAATTTTTAGGAGGAATAAGTGGATAAACGGACACATTTTTCCTTATGGTATATTGTCTTTGCCTTCCTGGTAATGTTTTTTATCCAGGGGATTCTGTATGGACCGAACATAGAGACCGTTCCTTACAGTGATTTCATAAATCTTGTCAAACAGGGGAAGATAGAGAAAGTCCTTCTTTCCGATAAACTGATTACTGCGACCCCTACCAAAGAGTATGTGGAGGGTCTGGAAAAGTCAGGAAAGATCCCCAAGTGGAAAATGAAGAAGCATCAGATCATCACCTCCGTTCGGGTCCAGGATCCCCAGTTGATATCCTTTCTCTTGTCCCATAACGTGCGTTTCGCGGCCAAACTGGAGAACAAATGGTTGTCTGAATTTTTCTTTTCCTGGGTTTTGCCTCTGATTCTCTTGTTCGGGCTCTGGTCTGTGATCTTTAGAAAGATGGGGCAGGGAGGCCCGGGTCTCCTTTCCATCGGCAAGAGCAAGGCCAAGGTCTATGAAGAGAAAGAGACGGGGGTCACGTTCGAAGACGTGGCCGGTCAGGACGAGGCGAAGGAGGAACTGAAGGAAATTATTGAGTTTCTGAAATACCCCGAGCGTTATCAGAATATCGGGGGACGGCTTCCCAAAGGGATTCTTTTGGTGGGTCCTCCGGGGACGGGGAAAACCTTGCTCGCCAAGGCCGTTGCTGGCGAGGCCCACGTGCCGTTTTTGAGTATCAGCGGGTCTGACTTTGTCGAGATGTTCGTAGGTGTGGGGGCCGCACGGGTGAGAGACCTCTTCAACGAGGCGGAAAAGCGTGCCCCATGTATCATTTTCATCGATGAAATCGACGCCCTCGGGAAGGCGCGGGGGATCGGCGGCCTGGCCGGAAACGATGAACGGGAACAGACCCTCAACCAGCTCCTGGCAGAGATGGATGGCTTCGATACCAAGAAAGGGGTCATCATCCTTGCGGCAACCAACCGGCCGGAGATTCTGGATCCAGCTCTATTGCGGGCGGGACGGTTCGACCGCCAGATCCTGGTGGACCGACCGGATATCCTGGGGCGAGAGGCCATCCTTAAGGTGCACGCCAAGAAGGTGAAAATGGCGGACGATGTGGACCTGAAAGTCATCGCGAAACGAACCCCAGGATTTGTGGGGGCCGATTTGGCGAATCTCATCAACGAAGCCGCCCTTCTCGCCGTCCGGAAAGGGAAAGACAAAGTTACCATGGAGGAGATGGAGGAGGCCATTGACCGTATCGTGGCGGGCTTGGAAAAGAAGAAGCGGGTCATGAACAAAAAGGAGAAGGAGATCGTGGCTGTTCATGAAACGGGACACGCCCTGGTGGCGGAAAGCGTTCCCAATGCCGATCCTGTGCACCGGATCTCCATCATCCCCCGGGGAATCGGGGCGCTCGGTTACACCTTACAGCTCCCCACGGAAGATCGTTACCTCATGACCAAAGAAGAGCTCCTGGACAAGATCGCTGTTCTCTTGGGTGGGCGCGGTGCGGAGGAGATTACCTTCAAAGAGATCTCCACCGGTGCGCAGAACGATCTGGAGCGTGCCACGGATATCGCGCGACGAATGGTCATGAGCTATGGGATGAGTGAGAAACTTGGACTCGTTACGTTTGAGAAATCGAGCCATCCCACCTTCCTGGAAGGGAATTATCCGCTCCCTGGTCAGGGAGGAGGAAAGGAATTCAGTGAGAAAACGGCCTATATGATTGATGAAGAGGTCAAAGAGATTATCCAGAAAAGTTACGCGCGGGTCAAAGAGATATTGGAAACCCATCGCGATGATCTCAGAAAGGTTTCGGAAACCCTGATGGAAAGAGAAGTTCTCGAAGGGGATGAGTTCAGGAAGATGATCGGAAAGGAAACGACATCGGAGAACAGCAAGAAGGAGGAGTGAGAGGAATAATGGGTGACACAAACGTTATTCTCGTGAAGTGCAAGAATTGTGGAACGATGAACCGGATTCCCGTGGATAAGATCAATCTGAGGGCCCGGTGCGGCAAGTGCAAGGCCCCTCTGGATCTGGATGATTTTTCCGGCGGTGTGCCTGTTCAGATTACGGATGCGAACTTCGACATGGAAGTTATTCAGAGCCCGTTGCCGGTGCTTTTGGATTGCTGGGCACCGTGGTGTGGGCCTTGTCGGATGGTTTCCCCTATCGTGGATGAAATCGCGAAAGAAATGGCCGGGGCCTTGAAGGTGGGAAAACTCAACGTGGACGAAAACCCCATGGTGGCCTCGAAATATCAGATTATGAGTATTCCCACCCTCTTGGTGTTCAAGAACGGTCGCCTCGTGGATCAGATCGTAGGGGCTATGCCAAAGGCCCAGATCCTCCAGCGCCTGAAGCCGCACATCCCATATAGTTAGGAGAGAAAGAATGGATGATTTTGATAAATTTTATCTGCAGCATGAAGGCCCTAAGGTAAGGGGGTTTGTCTTCCGGTGGCTGGTGACCGCCTTTGCCCTGGCCGTGAGCGCCTGGATCGTAAAGGGGATAGAAATCCACGGGATCCTGTCACTCTTTTTTGCCGCCATGGTGGTGGGGGTTTTGAATGCCTTTGTTCGTCCCGTGGTCCTGATTCTCACCTTGCCCCTGAATATCCTTACCATGGGGCTCTTCACCTTCGTCATCAACGGGGCCATGATCATGATCGCCTCGAAGGTGGTGCGTGGATTCACGGTGGCGGATTTCTGGTCTGCCTTTGTGGGGGCCATCTTCATCTCCATCATCAGCTTCCTCATCAACCTGTTTGTGGCGGATGACGGCCATATCGAGGTTATCCCCCCGCGCTGGTAACTATCGTCAGATGACCGTGTCGAGGGTGGGAATTTCGTCCTGAATAAAGGCGCGGAATTTTTCGTAGATCTTCTTTTCTATCTGGCGGACCCGTTCTTTGGTTACCCCGAGGCGATCACCGATGGATTGAAGCGAGGCGGGAGTTTCCGCCATAATGCGATCGTTCCAGATCATCTTTTCCTTTTCCGAGAGGGTCTGAGCAAAGGCCTCGGCCTTTTGTTTCATAAACTCCCTCAGTTCTTCCCTGGCGATAGAGGTTTCTACACTTTCGTCCTGAGAAGGGAAAACGCTGTAGAGGGTCTTTTGATCTTCATCGATGGGGGTGTCGAGGGATATTTCGCTTGAGGAAAGCCGCCGATCCATCTCGATGATCTCGCTCTCCTTGACGTTGAGGGTATCTGCCAGGAGTTTCGGCTGAGGATCAAAACCGAGTTTCTCAAGGGACTCTTTCGCCTTTTTCAGGTTGAAGAAGAGTTTCCGCTGGTTCTGGGTCGTCCCCACTTTTACCAACTTGTAGTTGTTGATGATGTATTTCAGGATATAAGCCCGAATCCAGAACTGAGCGTAGGACATGAGGCGAATTCCCCGCTTGGGATCGAATTTCTTCACCGCCTGCATGAGTCCCACGTTACCCTCTTGAATGAGATCCAGGAGATTGAAATAGAGCATCTTGTGGTATTCGAGGGCGATCTTGACCACAAGCCGGAGGTTTGAGACGACCAGCTTCAAGGCGGCTTCCGGGTCTTTCTCTTTATAATACCGCCACGCAAGTTCCTTTTCCTCGTCAGGCGTCAAAAGGGGATATTGGCTGATCTCCCGAAGGTAGCGTTTCAGGGGATCGTAGACAACGGGGGCCTTTCCCCCTTTGGGCTTCAAGACGGGGAGAAGCTCCTGATCCAGCTTCTTTTCTTCTGAAAGCTTCCGTTTTTTTGTTGACTTCGGAGGCGTCTTTGTCTTTTTCTTCTTTTTAA
>JAOZMY010000152.1 GCA_029934085.1 bacterium
CCACCATATTTCAGTGTCAAGTAATTTTTTCACTTTAACTGGATAAATTATAGTAATAAATTACACTCTGAGGTTATCTGAACGATTAAACAAAAATGCACAAAACGTGTTTGAAAACTATAAAAGAGCTACAGGACCGATACACCAGCACGCCCCCGTCATCAACTCACTTTAAGAGGTGACTAAAAGCCTTATTGAATACCTTGGAAGCTCTAAAAAAGCGGGGATGGTGCTATCGGTCTTAGAAAGAGGGGGGAGTCTGTACCCAAATCACT
Source organism: bacterium (assembly GCA_029934085.1). GTDB lineage: Bacteria > Desulfobacterota > S145-22 > S145-22 > S145-22 > JAOZMY01. Next base: position 276 of record JAOZMY010000152.1, read on the forward strand.
TCGATGGGATCTCCTCTTAGCCCCCTCCACCGTATGGGTACATCGGCAGGGTGAACGATGCTGTCCCCTTCCTCGAGGATGAACTTCTCATCCCCCACCCAGAACTCAAGGGCTCCTTTCAAAACTACGCCGAACTTCTCACCCGGGGCGTCGATCATAGGTTCATCTCCGGAGGTTTCCCCCTCCGAGATCCGCATGAACATGACCTCAAGCTGGCGATTGAGATCCGGCGTAAGGACCTCGTAGAGCACGGCGCTTCCTGGCATGCGAACACCCTTACGTTTGCCCGCACGCACCACCTTCACATCGCGGTTATAAACGACGGCTCCGTTTTCAGGCCTGGGGGGGCCTGGATGATACCCCCAAAGATTCTGGTCCACGTAGTCATCCGTAAGGAAATGGACGACACTCACACCCAATTCATGCGCAATATTTTTCAAAGAGGCCACGGAAGGTTGCACAAGATTCCGCTCCACCTGGCTCAGAAAACTTTTGGAAAGCCCTGTCATCTTGGAGAGCTGATCCAGCGTCAATTTCCGTTTCAAGCGCTCCTGGCGTATCCTCATGCCCGTATCAACCATAGCTCCGTCCCCTATTTACAGAGTCCTCGTACTCAACTTAGATGCTTGAACAATTCTATATTTTCTGCAACAACCATACAAAAAAACCAAACCTACTGCAAACAAAAAATTGTTTGAATACAAAATAATTTAATTAATACTGAAAAATTTCTTGACATAGCATACCTGTGTGCATAATGGAACCATCGCGGTTGTTATGATACATCAAGCTCACGGGAGAGAAAAATGGACGCGAATCTTCAAGCAGTCAACGCAGAAAGCAGGGATGATAAGGTTAAGACACTGATTGAAGCGGCGGGACAGAGGGCCATCCAATTTCGGCGACAGGGGTTTCACTGTAGCGAAACCAGCTTCATGGCCATCAATGAAACTCTTAAGATCATGGATCCTGCCATGGTTAGAATCGTTACAGGCTTTCACGGCGGCGGAGGCTCCCACCGTCTAAGCCCCAGCATCAATATCAAAGAGGTTCTGGAAGAGCTCGCCTCGGGAAGGGACAAAAGGGACCCAGAAGAGGCGGGCGTCGCGATAACCGGCCATCTCTGTGGACCCTTGGCGTCCGGAATCATCTGTATCGGTTATCTCTACAGGAGGCGGATTCCGAACGATCCCCTTTGCTGCGTGGACGAGCTTGCATTCGAACTCCATCGCAGGTATCTTGACAGGCGAAGGAATGCAAGGCCCTGCGGGACATATGGGTTCCGTTAAGCAACAACCATACGTGCGAGTATGTTTACAAAACAGGCTCTGAACTCGCTGTTGAGCTGCTCTTTGAAGCCCACGCCCTCGTGCCGGAATGTGAACAGAAGATTTTCCCGGAAAACCTTTAGGCGCTAAAGCCGATTGGCTGCAAGTAGTCGAAAAGGAGGTTATCATGGCAAAAAATCCCATCATCGGTTTTCAGGTCGATCCCAAAGACATCAAATACATTGGTAAAGACTTGCAGCGCCCGGAATGTATTCTCGCGGAACCAGACGGGACTCTTTGGGCCGCCGACGCCCGTGGAGGCGTAGTCAAGATCAATCCCGACGGGACCCAGGAAATCATCACACAAAAATTTGAAAAGAAATTCGAAGCGGCGAGTGACGACGCGACCCGGCTGACGGAAGGAACCCTGCCCAACGGCCTGGCCTTCGCGGAAAATGGCGACATTCTTATCTCGAACTTCGGAACGGACGTCTTGGAAGTCATGACCCGGGACGGGAAAACCCGGACCTTGCACGACAACATCGATGGAAAACCGATAGGAAAGGTCAACTTCGTCCTGAGGGACAGCAAGAACCGGATTTGGCTTACCATTTCCACCCGAATCAAGAACTGGATGAAGGCCATGAGTCCCAACGTTTCAGATGGATACATCGCGCTGGTGGACGAAAAAGGCATTCGGATCGTGGCAGACGGGTTCCAGTTCACCAACGAGATCCGACTCGATGCCAAGGAAGAATTCATGTATATCGTGGAGACCTGCGGGCAACACATCAGCCGGATGCGGGTCCAACCCGACGGATCTCTCACGGACCGAGAGATCTTCGGTCCCTCCAAGCTGGGGGAATATGGCTTTCCGGATGGTATTGCCTTTGATGCCTATGGAAACCTATGGGGAACCCTTATCATGGCAGATCAGATCTTCGCCCTTACGCCGGAAGGGGATTTTCATGTGATCCTGGACGACTCCAACGACAAGGCGGGGTACGCTATGGAAAAGGCATTTCGGGAAGACCGGCTTACTCCGGAAATCATGCTGGCCGCCGGGGGCACCATCGCCCAATGGTTTGCCAGCGTCACATTCGGAGGGCCAGATCTGAAAACAACCTATATCGGGAGCCTGAAGGGAACCCGAATCCCCTACTTTCGTTCCCCGGTAGCAGGGCTGCCCATGGTTCACTGGAAATAGGAGAAAATTTTCCTCCCTCCTCAAAAGGCCGAGGCGGGCGTCTGTTCCGCCTCGGCCTTGGTTATACAGTAAATTATTAAACACTCGTCCAGCCCCCCCCAATTTATCGATCCAGTTAATAAAGACAGGTACAACCTCTTCATCCGTGAAACGCACGTCATATTGAGGAGTGATCGTTTTAAAATCACCTCATCCCGCGAAAATGACAATATTTGTCACGTGCCTGCGTTCTCAAGTGACAATAATTGACATATAAAATTATTTTGAAAAATTGACCGCGCAAAACTCACAAGAACCAGTATGGCATAAATATTGCGTAGGAATAAGTGAAACAAAAAAAGGGTATTTAGGGGATATACAAATGGAACAAAAAACAAAATCGCTGAAAAGAGTAAAACAAAATATCTCATATTGCCATTTGTATATATTATTTGACAGATTAACAGGATATAATAAACTTGCTTGCGAGTGAAAAATTGATTCATGGATGATTCACAGGAGAAAAAGGTGAA
>JAOZMY010000015.1:0-34403 GCA_029934085.1 bacterium
CGGCATTGGAGAAAGGGGCTGGAGCCATCCTCGCCCAGGATCCTATTCCATGTAAAGACACAACCCCCTGTCTGTTCGTCCCGGATACCCTTACCGCCTACGGCGCGCTTGCCGGGTCTTACAGGGAAAGATTGAAAACAAAATTCCTGGCCATCACGGGATCCATGGGGAAAACCTCCACGAAGGAAATGGCCGCTGCAATCCTCGCGAAGAAGTATCGCGTGGCCAAGACAGACAAGAATGAGAACAACCGGGTTGGTGTTCCCAAAACCCTTCTCAGGATCGAACAGGAAACGGAGGTGGCAGTCATCGAGCTGGGTTCCAACATCCCCGGTGAAATCTCCCTCCTCACGGAGATCGTTCAACCAGACTGCGCCCTCATCACGAACATCGCCCCCGTCCACCTCGAGCGTTTCAAGGCCCTGGAGGGAGTTCGCATCGAAAAAAGCGCCCTCTTCTGGCGCGCCCCCAAAGATGCCCTCCGGTGCGTGAACCTGGACGATGAATACATCAGAAAGATTCCCTTGATGAAGGAATGGTCAACGATTTCCTACGGAAGCGGTAAAAACGCGCAGATCCGCTCGAAGGATATCACCCCTATGGGGCTGGAAGGAACCCGGTTTACGCTTACCGCGAAAGGCGAAAGCGTGAATGTTTCCCTTCGGCTCCTCGGGCTTCATCAGGTCAAAAATGCCTTGGCCGCCGCGACCCTCGGAATCTCGGAAGGCATCCCGCTCAAAGAAGTTAAAAACGCCCTGGAGGCATTCCATCCACCCGAGGGACGACTCGAAACGATTTCAACAGCATCCGGTTCCGTCATCCTCAACGACACCTACAACGCCAATCCCGAAGCAACCAAACTGGCCCTCCGGACATTGGCCATGTTCAATGCCGATTATTTTACCATTGCCCTGTTGGGAGACATGTTGGAACTCGGGGAAAAGGCCGTCACCTTCCATGAAGAGGTAGGAGCAGAGTGCGCAAGGCAAAATATCAAGATTCTCGGCGTCACGGGAAACTTCCGAGATTCAATCCGTGAGGGTGCCATCAACAGCGGTTTTCCTAAAAATAACGTCTTCACCTTCGATGATGAGACCACGCTCCTTGACCACCTTTCCCCCCATCTCGGCAAGCAGGTGATGATCCTTGTAAAGGGTTCTCGCGGCCTCCATATGGATCAGTGGATCGAGGTCCTCCTCTCCCATATAAAGCTGAAGGGGAGGAAACGATAATGCTGTATCATCTCCTCTATCCCCTTCACACCCATTTTAGTTTCTTCAACGTTTTTCGCTACATCACCTTCCGTTGTATCTACGCCACGATCACCGCCCTCCTCATCTGTTTCATCTTCGGCCCTTATCTGATCAAACGCCTGAAGGTTCATCAGATAGGGCAGGCCATCCGGAAAGACGGGCCCGCCTCTCACCTGAAGAAGGAAGGCACCCCTACCATGGGGGGGCTCCTAATCCTCATCTCCATCATCGTTCCCACCCTTCTCTGGGCCAATCTCACGAATCGGTATATCTGGATGACCCTGTTTGTGACCGTTTGTTTTGGCCTTTTAGGATTCGTGGATGATTACCTCAAGGTGAGCAGAAGGAACTCAAAAGGGGTTCCGGCGCGCTCAAAGATCCTTGTCCAGGTCCTCGTGGCGGCCGTCTGCACTTTCATCCTGATGAGGGTCCAGGGGTTTCCTACAACGGTGGTCTTTCCTTTCTTCAAGAACTTTTCTCCAGACATCGGAAACTTCTATCTCCTCCTGGGCATCTTCGTCATTGTCGGCACCTCCAACGCCGTGAACCTCACCGACGGCCTGGACGGGCTGGCCATCGGCCCCACCATGATATCCGCCGCCACCTACACCCTCTTCGCCTACCTGGCAGGACACGCGATCATCTCGCGCTACCTCAACATCCCCTATGTCAAGGGGGTGGGTGAGCTTTCCATCTTTTGTGGATCCATGGTGGGGGCAAGTATGGGATTCCTCTGGTTCAACACCTACCCCGCTCAGGTCTTCATGGGAGACACCGGGTCTCTCTCCCTGGGAGGGGCCCTCGGAACCATCGCCCTCATGACGAAACAGGAGCTTTTGCTCATCATCGTGGGCGGGATTTTCGTCATCGAAACCCTTTCCGTCATCATTCAAGTGGCCTCCTACAAACTCACCGGGAAACGCGTGTTCAAAATGGCTCCCATCCACCACCACTACGAATTGAAGGGATGGGCAGAACCAAAGATCATCGTTCGTTTCTGGATCATAAGCATCTTCCTGGGGCTTATCGCCATAAGCACCCTGAAGATAAGGTAAGAAAAGGGATGGAACTAAAAGGGAAAAAAATCTTAGTCGTCGGAGCGGGCAAGACAGGGACAACCCTCTCGGAGTTTCTGGCCGATAAGGGTGCCATTGTCACGCTCAACGACAAAAGCTCCCCTCCCCCCGACTACCAGGTTCCCCATCCCTCCATCAAGGCGGTTTGGAACGGACACCCCGAACATCTCTTCCTCTCCGCCGATCTCATCCTCCTATCCCCTGGCGTTCCCCTCAGCCTCTCTCCCATCAAGAAGGCAAAAAAACAGGGAATTCCCGTCCTGGGGGAATTAGAACTGGCCCTCCAATTCATCGACTTTCCCTACATCGCCATCACGGGAACCAATGGGAAAACGACAACGACGACACTGGTCGGAGATATGCTTAAAAACGCTAGTATCGACACCTTTGTAGGGGGGAATATCGGTCGTCCACTTATTACCGCCTGTATGTCTTCGAAAAAATTTCAGTGGGGTGTTCTGGAGGTCAGCAGTTTCCAGCTGGCCACTGCCCCGCACATCCATCCCCGTGGCGCAGCGATTCTCAATATGGAGCCCGACCATCTCGATTGGCATCCCACGTTGGATGACTACTACAAGGCAAAATGGGCTATTGCGAGGAACATGACGGCTGAAGAAACCCTTGTTCTTTACGAACCCCTACGCCACCAGTGTCCGGACTTCATCAAGGCTAAGATTAAAACCTTCTTTCACACCGATGAGCCGGATTGTGCGGCAAGCATCAAGGATGAGGCACTTCGATGGTGGTTCGAAACCAATATCCTGAAAATTCCCATCTCCGAACTGCCCGTTCAGCAGGTTCACATCCTTTCAGACATGCTGGCAGCCGGCCTTCTTGCCCATGAAGCGGGTGCCACCCCGGAAGCCATCGCGAAGACCCTACGTGAGTTTCGTGGGCTACCTCACAGGACAGAGTTTGTGGGTGAAATCAATGGGATTAAATTCGTCAACGATTCGAAGGCTACCAATGTGGACGCGGCCCTGTGGGCGCTGAAAAGTATTCCGAAACCTATCATCTGGCTCGCGGGAGGTCTCTGGAAGGGTGGAAATTTAACGGTTTTGGACGGGGTGGTGAAGGAAAAGGTGAAATCCGTCATCGCCTTTGGGGACAGCGCCGAGCGTTTTACCCGGGCCTTCCAGTCCCTGACCCCTGCCCAGAAGGTGGAAACCATGGAAGAGGCGGTCATCGCTGCATACAGGCTCGCCCGGACGGGGGATACCATTCTCCTCTCCCCGGCCTGCGCAAGCTTTGATCAGTTCGAAAACTACAAAGAGCGGGGAGAAGTATTCGCTGCGCTTGTTACCTCACTTAAACCCAAGGGAGAAGAAATACCCTATGTTTCGGAATAGCGACAGCAATCATATCGACCTCTTACTGCTGGGAACCGTCCTCGCCCTGACCACGGTCGGATTCATCATGGTCTTCAGCGCCAGTGCCGTCCTCGCCCAGCAAAGATACGGGGACAACCTCTTCTTCTTCAAGCGTCAGCTCATCTACGGCCTATTCGGCATTTTCATGATGTTCCTCATGAGCAAAATCGACTACCGACGACTAAGACCCCTTGCCTATCCCCTCCTCTTCGCGTCCGTTTTCCTTCTCGTCCTCGTCTACACCCCGGGCATCGGATTCAAGGTCGGTGGCGCTCGACGCTGGATTCATCTGGGACCTATTACCTTCCAGCCCAGTGAATTCACCAAGCTCAGCCTCATTATTTACATGGCCTACTACTTCAGCAAGAAGAAGGACACCATTAAGCAATTCAAAAAGGGGCTCCTACCGGTTCTCTTAATCACCGGCCTTCTGATCGCCCTTATCTATCCCCAACCGGACTTTGGGAACGCCATGTTTCTGACCCTTCTTCTCATCACCTTTCTCTTTATCGCTGGAGCAAGGTTTATTCATCTTGGAATTTTGGGGGCCTCCGCGCTTCCCTTCGCCCTCTTCGCCGTTTTTCATGCCGGCTATCGATACCGACGGCTCATTGCCTTCTTGGATCCCTGGAAAGATCCCAGAAGCACAGGGTTTCAGATCATTCAATCGTTCCTCTCCCTTGGTTCCGGGCAGCTCTTCGGACGTGGGCTGGGAAATGGCCAGCAAAAACTCTTCTTTCTGCCAGCCCCCCACACGGATTTCATTTTTTCCGTCATAGGAGAGGAACTGGGATTCATCGGGGTGGTCATTATTATTCTCCTCTTCATGATCCTTCTGCTCCGGGGCTTTCGAATCGCCTATTTAGCTCAATCCCCTTTCGCCTCCTATCTTGCTCTGGGAATTACCCTTATGATCGGTCTTCAAGCTGTCATCAATCTGGGCGTGGTCATGGGTCTGCTCCCCACAAAAGGGATTCCCCTTCCCCTTATCAGTTACGGTGGATCCTGTCTGCTCATCACGCTCATGGGCGTGGGTATCCTGCTGAACATCTCGAAACGCCTGGACGCCAAAGAGGAGCTAAACCGATGGTAGCCCGTTTCATCTTTTGTGGCGGAGGAACAGGGGGGCATCTTTTCCCCGGGATTGCCATCGCACTGGCCATCCGGAAAAAGGCCCCCGACAGCGCCATCCTCTTCATCGGTACTCGGCGCGGATTGGAAGAAACCGTTCTCCCCTCCTACGGATTCGAGTTCAGACCGGTAAAGAGCGCCGGCTTCAAAAACCTTGGCCTCATGAAGAAATTGAAGGCCCTCTTTATTCTACCCCTTGGCATCCTCGAAGGGCTAAAAACGATCAAATCCTTCAAACCACACGTCGTCATCGGCCTGGGAAGCTATTCCGCCCTCCCCGTCATGGTGGCGGGTATCCTCAAACGGATCCATCGTGTCATCCAGGAACAGAACAGCATCCCCGGCTTGACCAACCGCCTCCTGGCCCCCTTTGCGCATAAAATTTTCATCTCCTTCGAAACAACTGCGCAACATTTCCCTAGAAATAAAACGGTCCTAACCGGGAACCCTATCCGCGAAGGCCTGTGTCATGAAAAGGAAAAGAGTCCCTCCGATAACACGACACATCTGCTCATTCTCGGCGGGAGTCTCGGAGCCCATTTCATCAATACCCTTTGCATGGCCGTTCTTCCCGACCTCCTTGCAAGACATCCGAAGTTGGAGGTCACCCTCCAAACGGGCAAACAAGACCTGCCGGCCGCTCAAAAGGCCTTCGAGGAATATGGGGGTAGGGTCCATGTGGAGGCCTTCATCGAAGACATGAAGAGCGCTTACCAGCGAGCGGATTTCGTCATTGCCCGAGCGGGAGCCACGACCCTGGCCGAACTTGCCGCCTGCGGGCTTCCCGCCATCCTCATTCCGTTTCCTTACGCCGCCAACGACCACCAGACGGAAAACGCCCGCTACTATGCCTCCCGCGGAGGGGCCATTCTCATGCCCCAATCCGAGATCTCCGAAGAGACATTTACAAAAACACTCGAAAACCTTCTAACGGACCCGGAAAAACTTCAAGCCATGGCAACAAAAATGAAGGCGCTCGGACACCCCGAAGCCGCGGAATCCATCGCGACCACTCTGCTTTCCCTCGCCGCCCCGACAGGGAGTCCGTCATGATCCAGAAAAGATTTTATAAAATCCATTTTGTCGGGATTGGCGGCATCGGCATGAGTGGCATCGCCGAACTCCTCCACAACCAAGGGTACGAGGTCTCGGGATCGGATCTGAAGGAAACGGAAACCACCCGCCGCCTCGCCAAAATGGGCTGCACGATCTACTACGGCCACCATGCCGACCATGTGAAAGACGCCCACGTGGTGGTCATGTCTTCCGCGGTTCATGTCGACAACCCGGAAATCGTCGCCGCCAGGAACCTTCAGATTCCTGTCATCCCAAGGGCGGAGATGCTGGCGGAGCTCATGCGAATGAAGCAGGGCGTCGCCGTCGCGGGGAGCCACGGGAAAACCACGACTACCTCTCTCATCGCCACGGTCCTCAATCAGGCGGGGCTGGATCCCACCATCGTGATCGGGGGCAAGCTCAACAGTATCGACAGCAATGCAAAATTGGGCGAGGGGGAGTATATCGTGGCCGAAGCGGATGAAAGCGACGGTTCCTTTCTCAAGCTCAATCCCATCCTCGCCATCATCACCAACATCGACCCCGAGCACATGGAACACTTCAAGACGATGGACAACCTTCGGGAGGCCTTCATCACCTTTGCCAACAAGGTTCCCTTTTATGGGGCCGCTATTGTTTGCCTCGACCACCCGGAGATTCAACGCATCCTCCCAAAAATCCAGAAACGGATCGTGACCTACGGCGTCTCGACCCAAGCGGATCTTCAGGCCACCAACATTCGCCAGGAGGAGTTTGAAACCATCTTCGATCTCATGATCCAGCAGGTCCCCTCTGGGGAAATTCGCGTCAGGATGCCGGGAGAGCACAACGCCCTGAATGCCCTGGCCGCCATCGCCACTGCCCATGAACTGGGGATCGACCTAGAGACCACAAAGACGGCCCTCCAGGCCTTCGAGGGGATTCAAAGGCGCTTTCAGCTCCGCCATAAAATCAACGATATCCTCATCATCGACGACTATGGCCATCATCCCAGGGAAATCGAGGCCACCCTAAGGGCCGCCAAAGCCGGATGGCCACGCCGGGTGATCGCCATATTCCAGCCCCATCGATACACTCGTGTTCGGGATCTCGCGGACGAGTTCCATCGCTGTTTCTATCAGGCGGATAAACTCATTGTCACAGACATCTATCCCGCTGGGGAGTCCCCCATCGAGGGCGTCCACGCCAAAAACCTCTACGAGGGAATCCTCCGCCACGGCCATCGGGACGTCACCTACATCCCGGACAAGGCAGATATCGCGCCGTCCCTCGTCTCTCTCGTCCAACCGGGTGACATGGTGATTACGCTCGGCGCCGGAGATGTCTGGAAGGTAGGCGACGAGCTGGCGCTAAGACTTAAAGAAGGGAAATGAAGGATCACTGGATGACAATGCTAAGGGAACAATTTAGGAGCGCATTCGTCGAAGACGCACCGTTGGCACCGCTCACGACCTTCAAGGTAGGGGGTCCGGCCAAAGGGCTCCTTACCGTGAGGGACACCGGCGAGCTCCAAAAGGCCTTGGCGATTCTTGAAAGATTCAACGTTCCTTATCTCTTGATGGGTAGAGGGGCCAATCTCATCGTTCCGGATGAGGGATTTAAAGGGCTCGTCATCCGGCTCAAGGAAAAATTCGAAATGATCCGCCCGATAAAAAAGACGCGCGGGACCCTTTATCTTCACGTGGGTGCGGGTGTCTCCCTCCCTTCCCTTCTCGCATACACTACCCGGCATGGGCTCTCCGGGCTCGAACCCCTGGTCGCCATTCCGGGAACGGTTGGTGGTGCCCTCATCATGAACGCGGGAATTCCCGGATTCTCCATCTCAGAGGCCCTATCTTCCATTACTTCTTTGAAACCCCCAAGGACCCTCATCAAACGCTACAGGCATCAGCTCCACCCCTCGTATCGGGATATGGGTCTGCCGGCCGGGGAAATCGTTCTTCACGCGACCTTCAAACTCAAACCCTCAACGGAAAGAGAGGTCCGAAAAAGGGTGCACCATTTCCTCGAAAAACGCCGGAATCAGACCTGGCGTAAATACCCCACAGCGGGATCCGTCTTTAAGAACCCGGAAGGCGCGTCCGCCGGGAGACTCATCGAGTCGTGCGGGCTAAAGGGATACCGGATCGGAGATGCGCAAATCTCCCCGGCGCATGCCAACATCATTGTTAACAGGGGGAAAGCCACGGCCAAAGACATCCTCGATCTTATAACTCACGTGCAAAAAGAGGTGGCAAAAAAAACGGGCATATACCTTGAACCGGAGGTCATCATTGCAAGAAATTAGGCGATTCGCGAACGCAAAGGTCGGAGTTCTCCTTGGAGGTCTCTCCAAAGAGCGGGAGATCTCCATCAAGACGGGAACGGCCATTGCGGACGCCCTCGCCGAACGGGGATATCAGGTGGAAACCCTGGACGTCTCAAGAGACATCTGCACGCAACTAACGGAGAAAACGATCGAGGTGGCCTTCATCGCCCTCCACGGCCGCTGGGGGGAAGACGGCACCATCCAGGGGCTCCTCGAAATCCTACAGATCCCTTACACGGGCTCCGGGGTCACGGCAAGCGCCATCGCCATGGATAAGATCATTTCCAAACGACTCTTCATAGACGCGGGGCTACCGACCCCCCCGTTTACGACCCTGCGAGAACCCATTCCAAATCCCCCTCGCCTCCTTCCCCTCGTGGTCAAGCCCGCCTCGGAAGGTTCTACCATCGGCGTCACCATCGTCCGCACCCTCGAGACATGGCAGAAGGCCCTGGATGCGGCCTTTGAGCTGGATCAAAGGATCCTCGTGGAAGATTTCATCGACGGTAAAGAAATTACGGCCTCTATTTTAAACGGGAACCCCCTCCCCCTCATTCACATTGAGCCAAAAAAGGGTTTCTACGACTACACGTCAAAATATACACCGGGAAAGACCCTGTATCATGTCCCGGCTTCCCTGGATCCCGACACGGAAAACCTCCTCAAAGAGCTGGCGGTCAAGGCTTATAAAACCTTGGAATGCAGCGGATGCGCACGCGTGGATATGATCCTCTCGGAAGAAACAGGGCCGACAGTCTTAGAGGTTAATACCATTCCCGGCATGACCCCAACCAGCCTCGTTCCCAAGGCCGCTCAAGCTGTGGGTATGTCCTTCGGAGAGCTGGCAGAGGCCATTCTAAACGATGCCTCTCTGAAAACCGGACAAAGAGAGGAAAGGACCAAATGAAAAAAGAAGAGGTAAAGGCATCCCGCTTCAGAACGACGTTCAGGCTCATTCAGAGGACGACGTGGGGTTTTCTCTTGGTCCTGATCCTCACGTTGACGATCTACTTGGGAAACAGGGCTTATAGGGAATTGCAGGGCTCCACCTATTTTCAGGTTAAAACCATCGCCATCCACGGGAACCATGTCTTGTCCAAAACGGACCTCATCTATTACCTGGGGCTCAGTGAGGCCTCAAACCTCTTGACCCTGGATCTAAAATCCCTCTTCCAAAAACTCGCCTCGCACCCCTGGATCAAAAAGGCAAGCATCCACCGCAAGCTGCCCAGCACCCTCATCATCGACATCGAAGAAAGAGTCCCCGTCGCTCTCATCAAGATTGGGGAGTTCTATTACATGGACAGTGACGCTATCATCTTTGCCAAAATCAGCAAAGAGGTGGGATGCGACTTCCCCGTTTTTACAGGCCCCCGCAATTTTTCAGAGCTTCCCGCGTACCACCCCCTTATTACGGAGGCCCTCTCCATCCTTGACAGAAAAGCCAGCCTCATCATCTCAGAATTTCATCTCGACCTGACGCGTGGTATCACACTCATCACCCTGAACGACGCCCTTCCCGTTAGGCTGGGACGGAAGAATCTCGCCCGGCGCTTTCACCGATTCCAGACCGTTTATCATTACCTCAGACGGAGAGAAATTCCCATCAAGGCCATTGACTGCCGGTATCCCGACCGCGTTGTCGTCAGATACATCCATAATATATCGGAGGGGAAACGTGAAAAAACTTGATAACCTCGTCGTCGGACTCGACATCGGAACCACCAAAATCTGCGCGGTCGTTGGCGACGTGGTGGACAATCAACTCAACATCATCGGCATCGGGAAATATCCTTCCAAGGGGCTCCGAAAGGGGGTGGTTATCAACATAGATGCCACCGTCGATTCCATCAAGAAGACCATCGAAGAAGCCGAACTCATGGCAGGATGTGAAATCACCTCCGTGTACGCCGGGGTTGCGGGAGGCCATATTAAAGGGATGAATAGCCACGGCATTATCGCGGTTAAATCGAGGGAGATCACCCCAAGGGACGTCCAGCGCGTCATCGAAACAGCCAGCGCCGTCGCTCTCCCGTTGGATCGAGAGGTCATCCATGTCATCCCTCAGGAGTTTATCGTGGATGATCAAACGGGTATTCGGGACCCGGTGGGGATGGCAGGCGTAAGGCTGGAAGGGAAGGTCCATATCATCACGGGGGCCGTCACCTCCGCGCAGAACATTATCAAATGCGCCAACAAGGCGGGGCTGGATGTGAACGATATCATCCTCGAGCAGTTGGGAGCGAGTGAAGCCGTTCTGGACAGGGATGAACGAGAGATCGGCGTCGCCCTCCTGGACATCGGGGGTGGCACCACGGATCTTGCCATCTTCGTCGGGGGGACGATCCAGCATACCTCCGTCATCGCCCTGGCGGGGAATCACGTGACGCATGACATCTCCATCGGGTTGAGAACACCCAAACAGGAGGCGGAACGCCTGAAGATTCGATACGGATGCGCTTTGGCCTCCATGATTCGAAAAGACGAAACCATCGAGGTCCCCAGCGTGGGAGGAAGAAAACCTCGTATCCTCTCCCGAAAGACCCTGGCGGAGATCATCGAACCACGGATGGAAGAAATCTTCGAACTGGTCAATCAGAATCTCAACGAATCCGGTCTGGCCGATCTCCTCGGGGCGGGTATCGTTCTGACAGGGGGAGGCAGTATCATGGAAGGGACCGTGGAGCTGGCCGAGCGGGTCTTCGGGATGCCGATCCGCCTTGGGGTTCCCAGGTGGATCGGGGGATTGACGGATCTCGTGACATCCCCGCTCTACGCCACGTCCGTGGGACTCGCCCTTTACGGTAGCAAGAACCTTCACCAAACACGGTTCAAGGCACAAGACACCAATCTCTTTAAAAAGGTACTGGTAAGGATGAAAGAATGGTTAGGAGAATATTTTTAACCTTAACAACGGGAATAGGCAAAGAAAAAAGATGCAAGAGAGAAGTCAGGGCTTCTCACCAAAACGAAAACCAAAAAGGAGGGGAACATGATAGATTTTGAGGAAGAAAAAGGCTTTTCAGCAAAGGTCAAGATCATCGGCATCGGGGGGGGCGGGTGTAACGCCATCGACAATATGATCGAAGCCAAGCTCAAAGGCGTCGATTTTATTGCCGCGAACACCGACGCCCAGGCGCTAAGCGCTTCGAAGGCCCCCGTCAAGATCCAGCTCGGGGCAAAGCTGACCAAGGGATTAGGGGCTGGAGCCAATCCCAAGGTGGGTGAAGAGGCCGCCCTCGAAGACGTGGACAGCATCAAGAGCGCCCTCATGGGAGCAGACATGGTCTTCGTAACCGCCGGCATGGGGGGCGGAACAGGGACAGGCGGCGCCCCCATCATCGCGAAGATCGCCAAGGAAATCGGGGCGCTGACCGTGGCCATCGTGACCAAACCCTTCGAGTTCGAGGGACGGCGGCGCATGGAACAGGCGGAAACGGGTATCAGCCTCCTCAAGAGGATCGCCGACACCCTGATCACCATCCCTAACCAACGCCTTCTTTCGGTGACAGGAAAGAACATCTCTTTCATGGATGCCTTCAAGGTCGCCGACGATATTCTCCTGCAGGCCGCCAAGGGGATCTCCGACCTCATTCTCGTTAGGGGTCTCATCAATCTCGACTTCGCCGACGTCCGCACCATCATGTCCGAGATGGGAATGGCCCTCATGGGGACAGGGATCGCCTCCGGAGAAAACAGGGCCAGCAACGCGGCGCAGATGGCGATCTCCAACCCACTCCTCGAAGACCTGACCATCGACGGGGCTAAGGGAATCCTCATCAATATCTCCGGGAATCGTTCCATGACCCTGAACGAGATCCACGAGGCCTCCTCACTCATACGTGAAGCCGCCCACGAAGACGCCAATATCATCTTTGGCGCCGTGGTGGACGAGTCCCTTGGGGAAAGTGTCCGCGTTACCGTAATTGCCACAGGTTTTGGTAAAGAAGACAGCATGATGACGCCCCAGTTTGCTGAGAACATCATGCCTTTCAATCAGAGGCTGACCGGAAACTCAGGGGAGGAAGAAGATAGAAAAGTGGTCTTCAAATCCAGGAAGCTTCCTGAATTTGACGATATTACATACACCAAGGTTGGTGTCATCGACGATCTGAATCACGACGAATACGATGTCCCAGCCTTTTTGAGAAAGCAGGCCGACTAAGGTGTATGCGTTCGAAAGGGAGACAGTGGAGAGACAAGGTTGCCATCGCATTGATCTATCCCAATCAACCCTCCGTTGGGATGGCCAATCTCGGGTTTCAGACCCTATACCAGCGTCTCAACCAAAGAAGGGACGTGGTATGTGAACGGGTCTTTTTAGAGATCCCTGAGCACGGAGAAATGCGGGGTTCCCCTCCTCCCCGTTCCCTCCCCAGAAGCCGGGAATCAAAAAGCCCTTTAAATGCCTTTGACATCCTTGCCTTCTCCATCCCTTTCGAAAACGACTACATCAATATCCTCAGCCTCCTTTCTCTTTCACACATTCCCCTCGAGACCCAAGACCGGGGGCCGGACTTTCCCCTGGTTATTGCGGGAGGGATGACTACCTTTATCAATCCCGAACCCATCTCCCCCTTTATCGACGCCTTCCTCATTGGCGAAGGCGAAACCCTCCTGGAAAATTTCCTGGATGCGTACCTTAAAAATCGGCCAACGATAGAGCAAAAAGACCTCACTCCCCTTCTCGAAATCCCCGGTGTCTATGTTCCCAGCCTTTATGAAGTCGCCTACACCCCCGATGGCCTGATCTCCGAACGCAAAGCCTCACCACCGGCCCCGAGCACCATTCAAAAACAGGTGGAAAAGGATATCGACCGTTTTGTCACCTTCTACACCTTTCCCAAAGAAGCCAGTGAATTCTCCGACATGGCCATCATTGAGGTCAATCGGGGCTGCCCCCGAGGATGCCGCTTCTGCGCCGCCGGTTACCTCTGCCTTCCGTTCAGAAACCGTTCCATGGAAAACCTACTGAGTTTCCTGAAGGAAAACCGCCCCCGAGAGAAGACTATCGGCCTGCTGGGAACGGGGGTGTCCGACTATCCCGACCTTGTGCCATTGAGCAGGGAGATTCTTTCCCTCGGCTACCGCATCTCCTTCTCTTCACTTCGGATCGACCGGATTACCGACGAGCTGGCAGAAATCCTAAAGAAGGGGGGACAAAAAACCGTGACCCTCGCCCCTGAGGCAGGCTCGCAGAGGCTCAGGGACCTCATCCGCAAGGATATCACCGAAGAGGAGATCCTCCGGGCGGTGGATGCCCTGATCCGACAGGATATTCTGAACCTCAAACTTTACTTCATGATCGGGTTGCCTGGCGAAACCATGGAGGATATCCACGCCATCCTTTCCCTCATCAGGAAAATCCGACACACGGTCCTCAGTCACCGATACACGACTAAACGGCTCGGGAGGATTACGCTTACCATCAGCCCCTATGTCCCCAAGCCGGCCACCCCCTTTCAGTGGTTTCCACTCCTAACACTCACTGGAATCAAGAAGCGCCTCGCGTGGCTGAAGAAAACCCTCTCAAAAGAGCCGAATGTGCACGTCATCGCTGATCTCCCAAAGTGGACATACGTTCAGGCGGTGCTCTCCCGGGGGGATCGAAGGATCGCATCCCTGCTTAAACGGGTCCACGAAAATCAAGGAAACTGGCCCCGCAGTTTCAAGGAATCCCCCATCAACCCGGACTTCTTTGCCTACCGCTCCCTCGACACCGACGAAACCCTTCCCTGGGATTTCATCGATACCGGCATCTCTAAATCCCGGCTTCTCAAGGAATACCTTCAGGCCCGCCAGCAAATAGCCTCTTTTTGAGACCATCCACCTCTGCTTAATAGGTATTCCTTCCACCTAAGCTCTTGACGTTCCCCAAAAAATGATTATCTATTTCCATGAAAAAAGAACAAAAAATTATCAAAGGGGGTGTGAAGGATGAGTTGGCTGGTACCATCCAGAACGACAAGAGAAACAGAGAGATCCTTATTCCCGACCCGTTTACTGGACACGTTGTGGGAACCCTTCAGCTTTGGACTTGAGCCGCTCGTTGGGGAAATGGCACCGGTGGATTTTAAGGAAACGGACGATGAGTATGTATTGAAGGTTGAGCTACCTGGTCTTGAGAAGGATGATGTCCAGATTTCTCTCGAGCAGAATGTCTTGACCATCCGCGGTGAGAAAAAGGAAGAGGACGTCAAGGAAAACGAATCCTTCCACAAGAAGGAAATCCGTTACGGTTGGTTCGAACGTAGCTTCAGCCTTCCTGGAGACATTAATGAAAAGAAGATCGATGCGAAGATGAAAAACGGTGTCTTGACCATCCGAGTCCCCAAAGAAGAGTCGGCCAAACCGAAAAGGATTCCCATCACCGTCCAGTAAACATCACGTCACTCCATTTAGGCCGTCCCGAAAGGGACGGTTTTTTTATGTCCAAAGTTGAATTTTCAACCTCTTCTGTGGTAATAGTCCAACAAAAGGAGAGTATTCATGAAACTCAAAGATATTAAAAGTATCGGTTTTATCGGCGCGGGAAAGATGGCGGAGGGCATCATCAAAGGAATCCTCAAAAGCAACCTTTTCCCTCCCAACAGGATCTTCGCCGCCGATATTGACACAAAGCGCCTTGAAACTATGAAGACCGAATACCGCATCGAAACCGGCTCCAACTCTGAAATCCTTCAAAAAGGCGATCTGATCTTTCTCGCCGTGAAACCCCAGCATATCGATGAAGTCTTCCAAGAATTGAAGGGAATTCCATTGGAGAGAAAATGTTTCCTTTCCATTATGGCAGGGGTCACAACCCAAAGGATTGAAGAGAGGTTAGGAGAAAACGTGCCTGTCATTCGGGTCATGCCCAACATTGCTGCAACCGTCCAGACAGCGGCTTCCGCCTATTGTCTGGGGCGATGGGCCACGGAGAGAGATGCAGCCATGGCCCAATCCATCCTCGAAACATTTGGGACAGCAACCCAAGTAGAAGAACCCCTGATGGACGCCATAACGGGGCTCAGCGGCAGCGGCCCCGCCTACGTATATGCTTTCATTGAAGCACTGAGCGACGGGGGTGTGATGATGGGGCTTCCAAGGGACACCGCCCTATCACTCGCAGCCCAGACCGTTCTTGGAGCAGCCAAGCTGTTGATGGAAACAGAAGAACATCCCGCCGTATTACGTGAAAATGTTACCTCACCTGGCGGGACAACGATCCATGGGCTTGAGGCGATGGAGAGACACGGATTCAGAAACGCTGTCATCCAGGCGGTGATCCGCGCGACGGAACGTTCCAAGGAACTTGGAAGCAAGTAACCCTTCAAAAATCCATAAAAAAGGCCCGCGGAATCAATTCCGCGGGCCTTTTCTTTTCCAGCGTTTCAGCCGTTAAAAGGTGTAGTTTAATCCCACGTTGATGATCCAGAGTTCACCATCCGCGTCATAGAGATAGGGCTCATCATCGGTGTATTTCCGGTAGGTTACCACACCGGCTAATTCGAGGGCCTTATAGAGCTTCACATTACAGCCCAGCGAGCACTCGAAACGGCTCTGATCCAGATCGGAGTAGTCTGGATACCCCGAGAAATCCATATCAAACGCGGCATCCATGGAAGGAGATGGATCGTTGAAGGTCGTGTAACCCGCCGGAGGTGCCGACATATGGACACTATCGAAATCCGCATCAGATTTCGTGTATGAAGCATCGAGATTCAAACTCACCCGATTTGTGGGGGTAAACAGGGCAGAGGCATACAGAACATGGTTTTTGATCTCGTAGTCATTGTCACTATACACAGAGCCAACCTGGCTCGTGAATGAATGGCCCGCTCACCCACCAAACAAATCAGTGCATATCTGACCGCCGTAACGCTCATACTGATAGTTGTACCCCAACGAAAAGCTCAACTTTTTCATGGGCATGAACCAGAAATTGATCCCCGCCATGTAACGATCCGAATCCCAATCGCTGTGATCGTTGTCCTGCCTTTCATACTGGAACAACCCGTTGATCGACATGGAAGTCTTAGGCATATAAGTCGCTGAAAGCTTAATCTCGTGCACACTTTCCGGTGAAACCGAACCATCATGCATTCTATTTTCTCTGTTGAAAATCTGATAGTACGGCGTCGCAGAATGGAGATTTTCAACTTCTTGGCAGCATCCACCCACGTTCGAGAAGGGATCATCTATGTTTTTATAGGTATATCCGACACGATATTTCCATTTCCTGTCAGGCCTACCATTGACCGCTACCTTGAAGGTATGAGTCGTGGTTTCCGTATCTCCAGATCTCGTCACTTCAAACGTATCGCGATCGATATTGTCGTACTCGTATCCCAAACGAATTGTGGTACAACGGTTCAAACGGTATGCGGCATCCAGATTCCCCGTGATTTCCTCGCGATCTATCGCCGACTCTCTCGTGAAACTGAAATTATCCGTTACGTGGTACGAAGGGTCCGTCGGAACAAAATGATTCTCAATTGGAACGTAAGCGTTGTCGCTATTGATATCGATGTAACGGAACCGACCCGACAAGGTCAGCCTTCGCTTCATGAAATCCTTCGTGAGCCGAAGGTTGTAAACGTGCTGATCCACGTCCAGATCGTTGTAGTCATTCTCCATAGTCGTGCAAACGAAGGATCCATACGCGGTAGTCTCTGCTGGAAGATCAGCTCTTGCTTTGATCGTATGCATTTTTTTGCTCGAATCAGGAATCAGGTTCCGGATACTATCCACACCGTGCATGTTTAATCTCCCGGCAAACAACGCTGTTTTCCCAGCTGAGGGAGTCTTTACATCATCATAATAGATGTTCTGTGTGCTTGCATCGTTGCTGAAATCACGATCCAAATAGGTATAATCAACCGTAACCACACCAAGCTTCAAAGTCGCACCAACCGTGAGGTCATTGGTGGTTTGATCGATCCGGTTCCCATACCCAACAATATGGCAGGGAGTACATTTACCTGTCATAAGGGTTCCCTGCCTCCATCCATGCCGGATTTCATTTCTCCATCCCCCATGAAATGTCAAGGCGGGAAAAGAGGGCACCGTCACCTTGGCTTTCATCTCGGAATGCTGGCGATAGATTTGATAATTCTTACCAGGCTGCTGATCCGTGTATTTCCATTTCTGGGCTCCTTCTAATGATCCATGTTTGTCCCAGAAGGGATTGACCACCATTTTCCCATTCAACTCATCTTGAAAAAGGGGATCGTGACGGGTGCGATGGATAAATTTATTGTAATCCATCTTGAACCTGAAAACCCGGTTAATGTCCAGGTTCACGTTCCCCGCATTGTCGTCTTGCGTGGTGTAACGCGCATTCAAGTCTATGAAGCTTTTTCCGAACGACCCGGTGTAACCGAACAACCCTGTCGCGCTTCCACCGGTATCGTCATACTCGGCCACATTGGTTTTCGTATCATCCGTGCTGGTTGTGTAATATCCAGCGCCCACTTTCAGCCGGTAGGCCTTCTCCGCCTTTTTCTCTTCGGCAAAGGCCACACCCAGGGAAGTGACGCAGATAAATACAGCGGCAACCAGCAGGATCAGGGTTGAACGTCTCATGAGTCTCCTCCTTCTCACTGGTGATTGTTTCCTTTTTTCATGTGTACTTGACACGATTTTCCTCCGCTTGTGTATTTACCGCGTTAAAGACTTTCCCTGTCCCGGCGTTGACAACGATGGCAGATCCGAGCCATGAATCTGGCTGTGGCACTGGGTGCATCGTGTTCCCATAACCATCTTCACGCTGTGTCGCTCGGGAGAAACTTTATTCAAGCCTGTCCCCGGCTGTTTTGTCGTGAAAACAGAGTGGAAATGGAGATGGTGACACTGGAGGCACAGGAACGGTTCGTTCTGTTTCAGCAAGTTATCCGCGACGGTCCCGTGGGGATCGTGGCAGATCGTGCAGTCTTCTACCACCGGCGCGTGCTCAAAGGTAAAAGGACCCTGTTTGTCCGCATGGCATTTCCAGCAAAGATCGTTGATCCGCTCTTCCGTCTTCAAGTTGTGCAAGCTGCTCCCATGGTTTTCATGGCAGTCTGAGCACTTCATCTTTCCTTCACGTACCGGATGGTGAGAGGGATAACTCTCTTTCGCTCGAATATCCGCGTGGCACTGATAACAGAGTTCAGGCTCCGCCATCTTCAGCGTTCCCTTGGCCGGATCCTGGTGAACTTTGTGACAATCAACACAGGTCACGTCATTGAGGGCATGCTCGTTGCCGCGCCAGTCCATCGTTGCATCGTCGGTATGGCACTGCAGACAGATGGCCGAGGCCTCGCCGGGCGTAATGGCCCCTTCGTCGCCCACATTGGTGAAGCGGATGATTTTGGAAGTGTCTCCATCATTTTCAATATGGACACTCCCCGGACCGTGACAGGATTCACACCCCGCCTTTCCCCTCACCTCATAGTCGGCGATCCTGCCATGAATGGTCCCCCTGAAGGACTTAACCTCATCCTCATGACAGTCGGCACAGGAATCGCTTCCCTCATACGTTGCACCTTTGATTGCCACAGGCATCTTAATCATCGCCTTGCTCTTCCCCTTTGTAGAGGCGCAAGTCCCCATGACCATCGCCACCGATACAATCAGGGCAAGCATCATGAGGGTCTGAATCGTACTTCGCTTCATTGAGTTCCTCCTTCATTTCGCAATGACTAACACCTACTTTGAAATCCTGTAGCAACTACCTTCAAACTTCTACAAATTAATAAATTAGATTTCCCGTTCACCCCCTTTCTTTTTTCCAGATTTCCCGCCTTTATGGGCACGAAAACCACTTCTCTCACAAAGACAGGATATTAAACGAATGCCAAAAATCATTTGAACCAGATTTGTCAATCATTATAGTAAAATTTTTCACAAAAGCAAGTAATTTAATCAAATTATCCGATAAAATTTCAATTTTAGATAGATGTTATCAATATAATAAATCGTTATGTTTACTGATATTGAAAGCGATCTTCCGTTCCCGGCTCTCTAATTCCCAGTATGTGTTTCGAAAGGGGGACTTGACAAAACACCAATTCTATAATAGAGGATAGCGCACCAACAAAAAAGGAGGGAATACGGTGGCAAATCATCCATCAGCTTGGAAGCGCATTCGTCAAAACGAAAAGCGCAGGCTTAGAAATAAATTTTACCGGACTCGCATGAAGACTTTTATCAAGAGGGTTCGTGAGGCGGTCAATGAAAAGGACACGGAGCAGGCTGCGGTGCGCTTGCAGGAAGCCTCGCAAATCATCGCGAAAACCGCTTCAAAGGGGGTCATCCATAAGAGAACAGCCGCGAGAAAGATATCACGTTTGACCCGTCAGGTTAATGCCTTAAGGGCCTCTTAAAAAATCTGTCCTGGAAGCATTAAAGCGCAATGGATCCAAACTCCATTGCGCTTGCTATTTTTACTCCCATATTTGCAAGTTCACCCAGCTACACGATTCTTTTCACTCCTCAATCCCTCGATGATTCTCTCGCATATTTCATCTACAGATAAACGCGTGCCTTCGATTATAATATCCGCATACCTCACATAGAGGGGGAAACGTTCCCGGTAGAGATCCTCAAAGCTCTGCTCCGGGTGTTTGGCAATACCCCTTTCGCCAAAATTCTTTATCCTCTTCCTCAACGTTTTCAAATCCACATTCAAAAAGACGATGACCCCGTTCGTCTTCAGGTGCGCCATTGCCGCACGGCTGTAAACAGCGCTCCCGCCCGTGGAAACGACATAGCGGATCGGATCAAACGAAAGCAGAACCTTTTCCTCTATCTGCCGTAGGGTCAAGTAGCCATTATCATCAACAATCTTCTGGAGAGAACGCCCCGTTACCTTCTCAATCAGGGCATCCGTATCGATATAGGCATAGCCCAGCATCCCGGCGAGACGCGCCCCAATGGTGCTTTTCCCGGAACCTGGCATTCCTATTAGCACAACATTTTTCCCCTGAACGCCATCAGGTTTTACGGCGTCGGAATCCTTCATCCCCATCCCGCGCCCCCATACCCCTCATGCGCGGCGTAGAGATTGTCCAGACAAGGCATATATAAGGCTTTCCATAATCTGGGAATCCGGTAGGCGGCTTCCCTTCAAACGTAGATCTGTCTCCCTCAAAAGGTCAAACGCCTTCACAATCTTCTCCCGTGAAAGCACCTTGGCGTGACGCATTACCTTCTGGGTCACGAACCTGGAGGGATGTATCCGAACGTTTTTTCCCGCGTCCCCCAGCTCCTTCAGACGCTGGGCCTTGACCATCAATCGATAGTGCCACAGGATAAGCGAGAGGATTCTCAAGGGATGTTCCCCCGTTCCCATGATTTCCCGCAAGATCTCAATCGCCACAGCGGATTTTCCCGAGGCGACGGCGTCGAGCAAGGCAAAGGCATCCCTCGAAAATTCTCCCGGGGAAATAATGGTCAGATCGTCCTCGTGGAGTTCCCTGCGCGCCCCGGAAAAAAGGGCGACTTTTTCCATCTCGCTGGAGAGTCTCTGGGCATCGCCACCACAAATTTCAACGAATTGCTCGATCCAGGAATTCGAAGCCACCTTGCCAAGCTCTTTCAGTCTCTCCCTCACAAACAGAAAAATGTCCCTCCCCTTCAAACCCATACAGGGAACCAGGATGGTATCTTCAGGAAAAGCACGGGTAAATGAGTGGTTTTTCTTTATCTCCAGGGCGGAAGAAATGAGAAGAAGGGTATTTCGCGAGGGGTGACGGAAGTATCTCATCAAGCTCTCTTCGATCGGTGTTAAACCTTTGTTGCCCCCATCCTTTGCTTTCTCGCCCTTTTTAACGGCTGTGGCAGCCAATTCAAAACGCCGGAGGACCATTATCTTTCTGGGAAGGCCAAACGGTATCGTCTTCAAGGCGCCAAGGAGGTGGGAGGGGTCCACTTCAGGGGCCTCATAATCAGCCAGGCCAAAGACACGATCCTTCTCATTGGGAAGATAGATATCAATAACCTCAGAGATCAGATGATTTCGGGTATAGGCGTCTGGGCCATAGAAAAAAACGACCGAGGGAAAGCTCTCCCCGTCTGTCAAATATGACAAAAGCTGATCTGGGCGTTTTTCACGAACCATCTTTTTCACCTAAAAAGGGGATTCCTCATCTCTGGGAATCCCCTCTCCTACCCAAATAGCGTTACGTCCCACACCTATGGGTTGCCATAGCTCCTGTGTTAAAAATTCTCGAGCATACGATCATGGATGATTTCTGCCATAAATTTCGCAAGCCGGCGGATGGCCTTTTCCTTGTTTGCCTCGTTCTCGATGGTGTTGGTCGAGGCATCGTAATCCTCAAATTCCGACAGGTGCTTGGCCCGCCAGATGACCTCCTTGGTCTTCGCACGCACGAGGGACACCTCCGCCACAATCCTGACTCGGTACTGGGAAACCTTTCCGCCGCCGGAGTATGTCAGCGTTTCGTTGTGATATTCCTTCAGTACCCCGTAGATAACGGCATCCGCCTTGTCCACATCCGTAATTTTGAACTCTTTGCTTCTGACAAACTGGGCAATCAAGGCATTGGTGAAAAGGTTCTCAATGTTGGTTTCCGTGGTATCGTTCTTAAAGATGGGGATACTGATACTTTTGATGTCCTCGGGAAGATTGTTCGTCTTTCCCTTAAAGTGGTAACCACATCCCACGAGGAACGCTATCAAAAAAACAACGCCCAATCCCCTTAGCAGAAAACGATTACGCATAGACCCTCTCCTTTTATGGGTTCACCTTCTCCTACCATATGGCACCCTGAATGACAAGGCAGACAGATTCCCATGACTCAACCCACCACGATATTGAGGAGCTTTTTCGGAACATAGATGACCTTTCGGATCGTCTTGCCATCCAGATACTTCTTTACTTTCTCCTGGGCCATCGCCGTCTCTTTCACCTGCTCCTCCTGAACGTCCGCCGGCAGCGTCAGCCGGTCCCTCAGCTTTCCGTTGACCTGCACCACGATAGTGATTTCTTCTTCTTTGGCCGCCTCTGGGTCGTATCCCGGCCAGGGTTCGTTCAGAAGATAGGTGTCATTTCCCGTCTGATGCCATAGCTCCTCTGTAATATGAGGGACAAAAGGTGAAAGTAAGAGAAGGATCGCCCTAACCGCCTCCTGAAAGGCTCCCTTTGTCTCCTCTTTCAGCGGAAGGACCCCATAAACGGCGTTGGTCAGCTCCATTACGGCACTGATGGCTGTATTGAAATGGTATCGATCGATATCCTCCGTCACCTTCTTAATCGTTTGATGGGTTTTCCTATGGAGATCTTGCGAGACGCGATCATCCCCCACCTTGGCCGAAGGCCCCCTCAGTATTTCAAGATTCTCCACGATGAGGCGCCAGACACGATTCAGAAAGCGGTAGCTCCCCTCCACGCCCTGATCGCTCCAATCCAGGTCCCGTTCCGGTGGCGCGGCGAAAAGGCTGAAGAGACGCGCCGTGTCTGCTCCGTACTTCTCGATCAGATAGTTGGGGTCCACCACATTACCCTTAGACTTGGACATCTTGGCCCCGTCCTTGATGACCATCCCCTGCGTCAGGAGATTAGTAAAAGGCTCGTCAAAATCGACCAGGCCGAAGTCCCGAAGGACCTTGGTATAAAATCGGGAATAGAGAAGATGCAGAATGGCGTGCTCGATCCCCCCGATATATTGATCGACGGGCAGCCAATACCTCACCGCCTCCGGGTCAAACATCCCCTTGTCGTAGCGGGGTGAGGCATAGCGCTCATAGTACCAGGAGGACTCCACGAAGGTATCCATGGTATCCGTCTCACGCCGCGCCTTCTTCCCGCACTTGGGACAGGTAACTTCGTAGAATTCAGGGGACTTAGGAAGCGGTGACTGCCCTTCCTTTCCCACCTCTAAATCAAGCGGAAGGACCACGGGTAGATCCTCTTCAGGCACGGGAACAATGCCACAATCCTCACAATAGATGATGGGGATGGGCGCCCCCCAGTACCGCTGGCGTGAGATTCCCCAATCCCGGAGTCGGTATTGGACGGTCCGTTTCCCGATCCCCTTTTCCTCCAGGTAGTCAGCGATCTTCTCCATGGCCTCCCGGTTTGGGAGCCCGCTGAAGGGTCCGGAATTTACGAGAACCCCGTCCTCTGTATAAGCCTCGGTCATCGTTTTAGGATCAAGTTCCTCCCCCTCTGGCTGAATCACCACCACGAGAGGTAAATCATATTTCTTCGCGAACTCGAAATCGCGCTGGTCGTGGGTCGGAACCGCCATAACCGCCCCGGTCCCATATTCCATCAAAACGAAGTTAGCCACGTAGATGGGCATGTCCCATCCCGTCAGGGGATTGACACAATAGGCCCCTGTAAAGATTCCCTCCTTTTCCAGGTCCTCGGAAGACCGAACGATCTTGTCCTGTTTTTTCGTCCGTTCCACGAACTCCCGCACCGCCTCGTACTGAGGTGTCCCCTCCGCCAGTTCCAGCGCGAGGGGGTGCTCCGGCGCCAGGCTCATGAAGGTCGCGCCAAACAGGGTATCCTGACGAGTCGTGAATACACGAATGGCATCCTCCCGCCCCTTGATGGGGAAGTCTACTTCCACCCCAAAGCTCTTGCCGATCCAGTTCTTTTGCATGGTCAGGACCCGCTCGGGCCATCCAGGAAGCTTGTCGCAGTATTCCAACAGTTCATCGGCGTAGGCGGTAATCTTGAAGAACCACTGATCCAGCTCCTTGGGTGTAACTTCCTGATGACAACGCCAGCATTTACCCGCCTCCACCTGTTCATTGGCCAGAACCGTTTGGCAGGTCTCACACCAATTTACCGTCGATTTCTTCTTGTATGCCAATCCTTTTTCATACATCTTGAGGAAGATGAGTTGCTCCCAACGATAATACTCCGGCTCGCAGGTGGCCAACTCCCGATCCCAGTCGTAACTGAACCCCATCCGTTTCAACTGCGCCCGCATGGCATCGATATTGTGATGCGTCCATACATTCGGGTGAACCCCATGCTGGATGGCTGCGTTCTCCGCCGGCATGCCGAAGGCATCCCATCCCATGGGATGAAGGACATTCAGCCCCCGCATCCTCAGGAAACGGGCCACCACATCTCCGATGGAGTAGTTCCGAACGTGACCCATGTGGATATTTCCGGAAGGGTAAGGAAACATCTCCAGAAGATAGAATTTTTCCTTTGAGGGGTCTTCCGTTACACGAAACAGCTTGTCTTCTTCCCAGCGCTCTTGCCAGGCAGGTTCGATCTCCTCCGGTGCGTATTTAGGAATCATTGTGTCACTCCTGCGTCCTCTTTTCCTCCATGAGCCTGCGAATCCTCAGCCGCAGTGAATTCAGGCGTATGAATCCCTCTGCGTCACTCTGCCGATAGACTTCATCCGCTTCGAAGGTGGCGAAGTCCTCACTGTAAAGGGAATGGGGTGAGCGGCGCCCTACTACCATACAATTACCTTTGTAGAGCTTCAGCCGGACGTCACCCGTCACATTTTTCTGGGTCTCTTTTATCGTCTTCCAAAGGACATCCATCTCCGGGGAATACCAGTAACCATAATAGATCAGTTCGGCGATTTTCGGCATGAGCTTGTCTTTGAGGTGCATGACTTCCCGGTCCAACGTGATGGATTCCATGGCGCGATGGGCGATGTGCAATACCGTCCCGCCCGGCGTCTCATATACGCCGCGGGACTTCATGCCTACGTAGCGGTTTTCCACCATATCCACGCGCCCAATCCCATTCTCTCCGGCAATTTTGTTAAGGGCCCCTAAGAGCGTTGCCGGAGACATGTTCTCCCCGTCGATCGCAACAGGGATACCGTCCTCGAAGGAAATCATGAGGTAGCGGGGTGTATCCGGTGCTTTCTCCGGTGCAACGCTCATGACAAACATGTCCTCCGGGGGCTCGTTCCAGGGATCTTCCAGGATGCCCCCCTCGAAACTGATGTGCAACAGGTTTCGGTCGCTGCTGTAAGGCTTTTCCTTGGTCACTGGCACGGGGATCCCCCGGTCCTTGGCGTAGGCGATGAGGTCACTCCGGGAACGGAACGACCATTGCCGCCACGGCGCAATGACTTTTATGTTGGGATCGAGACTCAGATAGGTCAGCTCAAACCGGACCTGGTCATTTCCCTTACCCGTCGCCCCATGCGCCACGGCGTCGGCGCCTTCTTGATGGGCAATCTCGATCTGTCGTTTTGCGATAAGGGGACGGGCGATAGAGGTGCCCAGCAGATAATTTCCCTCGTAGATGGCCCCCGCCTGAATGGCGGGGAAAACAAAGTCCCGAACAAATTCTTCCCTCAAGTCATCGATGTAAACCTTGCTGGCGCCGGTTTTCTTCGCCTTCTCCTCCACGGGGGCTAATTCCTCCCCCTGACCCAGGTCGGCGGCGAAGGCAATGACCTCACAATCGTAGGTTTCCCCTAACCATTTCAGGATGATGGAGGTATCCAACCCTCCCGAATAGGCGAGAACGACTTTCTTGATTTTCTCAGACATAATACTTCCCCTTCTATTTAGTGAAAAGTGAAAGGTTCATTCCAAAACCTTATCCAACTTCAAATTCAAAATTTCCACCCCTGACAAAACATAGTATCACGGCTATCTCCGTAATGATCTTTTTAGTGGAGTAATAGAAAAGCGAGAATCGCCTTCTGGGCGTGGAGACGATTTTCCGCCTGGTCGAACACGATGGACTGGGGTCCGTCAATCACCTCTGCCGCCACCTCTTGACCCCGGTGTGCGGGAAGGCAATGCATGAAAACTGCGTCTTCCTTGGCCCGAGACATCAACTCAGATGTAACCTGATAACCCTCAAAATCCCTCAAACGTTTCTGAGCCTCTTCCTCCTGACCCATACTGGCCCACACATCCGTGTAAACCACGTCTGCACCGGCTACGGCCTCCAAAGGATCGTGAAAAAGCTTTACCCGCTCAGGAGGGACCTTCGCCAAAAACTCAGGATCAGGTTCATACCCCTTGGGGCATCCGAGTCGCAGGGAAAAATCGAGGCGACCCGCCGCCAGGATCCAGGAATGGGCCACGTTGTTTCCATCACCCACATAGGCAACCGTCATTCCCTCGACACTCCCCTTCTGCTCATAAATGGTCAAAAGGTCCGAAAGAATCTGGCAGGGGTGAGTGGCATCCGTCAGGCCGTTGATGACGGGAACCGTTGATGCCTTCGCCAGTGTCTCTACGGCCTGATGGCTGTAGGCGCGGATCATGATCCCATCCACATACCGCGAGAGAACCCGTGACGTATCCTCCACGGTTTCACCGCGTCCCAGCTGCATTTCCCCTGCATGTAAAACGACAGGTGTGGCACCCAACTGGGCAATGCCCACCTCGAAGGAGACCCTCGTCCGGGTAGAGGGCTTCTCAAAGACCATGGCAATGGTCCTCCCCTCGAGGAAACGATGGGAAATCCCCCGTTTCTGGAGGTCTTTCAGTCGCTCTCCTTCCTTGACGATATATAAAATCTCCTCCCGCGTGAGGTCCAGAAGAGTCAATAAATCACGTTTCATGCCACTTCCTTGAAAATATTATTTAAAATATCAAACATCTCTTCTACTTCTTTTTCAGAAATTATCAAGGGGGGAAGCATTCGCAACACAGTTTCCTGGGTGCAATTAATCAAAAGGCCCCTCTCGAAGGCCTTCGCGACAATATCTTTGCAAGGAACAGACAACTTGATACCCACGATAAGGCCTCGCCCCCGAACCTCCTCTATAAAGCCGAACTGTCCGGCCATTTCTTTGAAACGGGCTCGGATCAAATCCCCCATCTCTATGACGTTGGCAAGAAAAGATTCATCTGTCACGTGCTTCATCACGACAAGCCCCGCCGCGCAGGCCACGGGGTTTCCTCCGAAGGTGGACCCATGGCTTCCCGCCGAAAGGATCGGGGCGTATTTTTCCTTCGCGAGCATCGCGCCCAGCGGCAACCCCCCACCCAACGCCTTGGCTAAGGTCATCACGTCCGGCTCGATCCCCGCCCACTGATGGGCAAAAAGCCTTCCCGAGCGCCCCATTCCCACCTGGATCTCGTCCAGAATGAGTATGATATCACGCTCTGTGCAAAGGGCACGGACTTTCTGGAGATATGGGGTCGAAAGCACAACCACGCCCCCTTCTCCCAAAATAGGCTCCAACATGATCGCGCAGGTGCGGTCAGACACCGCCTGTTCCAAGGCATCGAAATCATCTGCCGGCACGTGGATAAACCCTTCCGGTAAGGGAGCGAAGCCCTGTTTGACCTTTTCCTGGCCCGTGGCGGAAACGGTCGCCAGCGTCCGGCCGTGGAAAGAATCCTCAAGGGTGATGATCTCAAACCGGTTTTCCCCGTGAACCTCCTGGGCGTATTTCCGTGCCAGCTTGATGGCGGCCTCGTTAGCCTCCGCACCGGAATTACAGAAAAAGACCCGGTCGAGGGAGGAATGTTTCACCAGCTCATGCGCCAGTTCCGTTTGGGGGGGCATGAAGTAGAGGTTGGAAACATGCATGAGGCTCTTCGCCTGCTCGCATACCATCTTTGCGATCTCGGGATGGGCGTGTCCCAGGTTCGCCACCCCGATTCCGCTTAGGAAATCAAGATAACGCCGCCCCTCCGTATCATACAGATAGGCACTCTCTCCGCGCACCATGGCCGCGGCGTACCGGTTATAGGTTGGGAAGAAGACCTCCCCCGAAATCTCTCTTATCTCTTCGAGTCGACTCATCTCTTTTCCTTGACGACCTCCGTGCCAACGCCCCCCTTGGTGAAGACCTCCAGCAAAACGGCGTGAGGGAGGGTCCCGTTGATGATGTGGGTCTTTTCAACCCCGTTCTTGACCGCGTCGATCACGCATCGGATCTTCGGGATCATTCCACCCTGAATGGTTCCCTCACTGATTAACTCCTCCGCCTCCGCGACGCTCAGGGAGGAGAGAAGCTGCTTCTCACTATCCATGACCCCATCCACGTCGGTGAGCAAGATGAGCTTTTCCGCGCCGAGCGCCTCGGCGATACGCCCCGCCACGTGATCCGCGTTGAGGTTCAAGGCCTTGCCATTCTCTCCCTGTCCCACGGGAGCGACCACGGGAATGAATCCTTGAGAGATGAGGGTCGTCAAAATACCCGGTTTAATCTCCTCCACCTCTCCTACCTGCCCCAAGTCCACCTCATCCGATTGGTTGTCGGCGAGCCGAAGATGCATCTTCCTTGCCCGTATGAGGTTTCCATCCTTCCCCGCCAGGCCAACGGCGTTTCCGCCAAACCTGTTAATGCGGCGAACGATGTTCCCGTTGACGAGGCCCATCAAAACCATCTCTACCACGTCCATCGTTCGTTCATCCGTGACGCGCAGCCCCTCATGGAACCTCGTCTCAATCCCCAACTGGGTCAAGACCTGTCCAATTTGAGGTCCCCCCCCGTGTATCACGATGGGGTGGATCCCAACGGTGGCAAGCAAGACGATATCCCGCGCAAAATCATCCTCCAAGGCCGGATCCTGCATGGCGTGCCCGCCGTACTTGACCACTACGGTCTTTCCGGAAAAGGCCTGGATATACGGAAGGGCCTCAATCAAGGTTTCTGCGCGCCGAATCAAATCCTTCATGGCAAATCCTATAAGATGTAACGGCTCAAGTCTTCGTCTTCCACGAACTCCTTGAGCTGTTCTTCCACGTAATCAGCGGTGATGGTCACCTTAGGATCACTCATCTCAGGAGCCCGGAAGGAAATATCGTCAAGGAGCTTCTCCATGATGGTGTAAAGACGTCGGGCCCCGATGTTCTCCGTCTTTTCGTTGATCCGGGTCGCGATCTCCGCAATCTTCTCCACGGCCTCGTCGGTAAATTCCAGTTCGATCCCCTCCGTTTCCAGCAACGCCTTGTATTGTTTGATGAGGGCGTTTTTCGGCTCCGTGAGGATCCGTACAAACTCCTCCTTCCCCAGGGAATCCAACTCCACTCGGATGGGAAACCGTCCCTGTAGTTCAGGGATGAGATCGGAAGGCTTGGAGACGTAAAACGCCCCTGCAGCAATAAAGAGGATGTGGTCTGTCTTGACCATTCCGTGCTTCGTGTTGACCTTGGTCCCCTCCACGATGGGCAGGATATCCCGCTGAACCCCCTCCCGGGAGACATCCGGGCCGTGCCCCTGTTCCTTCCCAGCAATCTTGTCGATCTCGTCGAGGAAGATGATCCCCCCCTGTTCCACCAGGGTCAGGGCGTCTTTCACGACCTTGTCCATATCGATGAGTTTCTGAATTTCTTCCTGGGTTAGGATATCGAGGGCCTCGGGGATCTTGACCTTTTTGTGCTTCGTCTTTTTGGGGAGGATATTGCTGAACATATCCTTCACGTTGATCCCCATCTCCTCGATACCGGATCCGGAAAAGATCTCGAACATGGGCATGGCGGTCTGCGTAATCTCCACGTCCACGTAACGCTCATCCAGGCTTCCGTTCCGCAGGAGCTGGCGAAGTCGCTCCCGAGTGGAAGGAGCCGACTTTTTCTCCCCCACGATCTCCAGGGGTTTTTCTCCCGGTCGCATCCCTTCCGGTGGATGGGGCGCGGCGGGTCTGGGTGGCAGGAGAAGATCCAGGAGCCGCTCTTCCGCGATCTCCCGGGCCTTGTATTCCACCCGCTTGTTCTCCTCGGCCTTGACCATGTTGATGGCGATTTCCACCAGATCACGGATCATCGACTCCACGTCCCGTCCCACATAGCCCACCTCGGTAAACTTGGAGGCTTCAATCTTCAGGAAAGGGGCGTTGGAAAGTTTCGCCAAGCGCCGGGCGATTTCCGTCTTCCCCACCCCCGTGGGACCGATCATGATGATGTTCTTCGGGGCGATCTCGTCCCGGAGCTCCTCGGGGACCTGTTGACGCCGCCAGCGGTTACGCAGGGCCAGGGCCACGGCCCGCTTGGCCTCGTGCTGGCCGACGATATACTTGTCCAACTCCGAGACGATCTCCCGGGGTGTAAAGGTATGAATATGGGCCTCTGTCATGGTAGTTTCTCTATAACAATTTCTTGGTTGGTGTAAATACAAATCTCCGAAGCGATCTTCATGGCCGTTTCAACGATCTCCTCCGCGGCCATCTTCGTGTGCGTAAGCAGAGCCTTGGCTGCCGCCTGGGCATAGGCACCGCCCGACCCAATGGCGGCGATCGGCTCATCCGGCTCAATGACGTCCCCGCTACCGGAAAGGATGAGGATGTGCTGCTCATCCGCCACCACGATCATCGCCTCAAGGCGTCGCAGAAAACGATCCGTGCGCCAGTCCTTGGCCAGATCGACCGCCGAACGAACCAGATTCCCGCTCGTCTTCTCAAGTTTTTCCTCGAAACGCTCGAACAGGGTAAAGGCGTCTGCCGTGGCACCGGCAAATCCCGCAAGAACCTTGTCGTCATACAGACGACGTATCTTCCGGGCCTTCTTCTTGAAGACCGTGACATCAAAGGTTACTTGGCCATCTCCCGCCATCACCGTATGGCCGTCTTTCCGAACACAAAGAATCGTTGTTCCATGAAAGTTTGGATGGGTCATTCTTATTTCCTTGGATGGGTTTTGTCGTAGACACGCATCAGCTGATCCATGCTGATATGTGTATATTTCTGAGTTGTGGAAAGGCTCGCATGCCCCAGCATTTCTTGGATAGACCTGAGATCCGCCCCCGCTCCCAACAGATGTGTGGCAAAGGAATGGCGTAAGGCGTGGGGATTGATACGACGAACCATTCCCCGTTTCAGGGCGTAGGTCTTGACCATTCGCTCCACACTCCGGGCCGTTAGGCGCCCCCCAAAACGGTTGAGGAAGAGGGCCTGTGTCGGTTCCTTTCCCTTTCGTTTCCGGGCAAGCTCGTCCCGTCGCTTGAGATAGGCTCGAATCGCCGCGACGGCCTTCCCTCCGACCGGCACGATTCTCTCCTTTCCCCCCTTCCCAACAACACGGATCAACTGAACTGATGTGTCCACCTGCCGGACGTCGAGAGATACAACCTCCGAGACCCGAAGCCCACTGGAATAGATGAGCTCAAGGATCGCCCGATCCCGAAGCGTTAAGGGGGTTTCCTCTCCTTCACCATCGTCAAGCAGATGAAAGATCTCGTCCACACTCAAGAAGTTGGGGAGTTTTTTAGGGATCTTCGGGGCAGAAACTCCACGTGTCGGAGAGGCCGGAAGCAGTTTCCTTTGCTTGAGAAACGCGAAAAATCCCTTGATGGATGAGACCTTTCGGGCAATAGAGGACGGAGCATGGGAACGATAAAGGGAAACAACGAAACTTCGCACATCCAGCTCGTCAATCTCGCTAATCAGGACAGGTGCTTCTTTCCCTCCCTTTTTCTTGACAAGGAAATTTTGTAATTGCTTCAGGTCCTTTACGTAACTCTTCCTGGTATTTTCAGACAAATTTCTCTCTGTTTCCAGGAAGGTAACATACGCCCGAACAGCTTCCTGAAACGTCATCTGCTCCTCCCTTTTGCGCATCCTATATCAATCCATGGCAATAATCAACAGAGGTTTTTCTCCTTTACCCGTAACACCCCAATAATACATGAATTCCCATGCATGCACAGATAAAAACGGAAACTTTACAAAAACTCTTCACTGTTTTAGAATAGAAAATGAAACCACTTGCCCGAAAATCGATGTCCATGCTATCTTGAACTATAAAGAAGACATTGAAAGGGGGTGAATTCTCCGATAAGGATACACCACAAACAAAAAGGAGGGTAGAACATGAAAAGATTTCTCTTAAACGGGTTCAAGGGATTCCTGATTGTCTCGTTTATCCTGGGTGCGGTCGTGGCGCTTCAAACCCCGCTCCAGGCCAAAGACGTCATCAAATTCGGCTGTGCCATCTGCTTCACCGGTAAGAACAGCCGGACCGGAAAACTCTATGTCGATTCCTACAATCTCGCCAAGGACGCCATCAACAAGGCCGGGGGTATCAAGGTGGGAGGGAAGAGCTACCCCATCGAAATCATCTACTATGACGACAAGAGCAGTGACGCGGAAAGCGCCAAGTTAGTGGAAAAGCTCATTGTGGAGGACAAGGTGAATTTCCTGCTCGGGCCTTACACGAGTTGGATTACCATTCCTGATAGCCTGGTGGCCCAGCGTTACAAGATTCCCATGGTGGAAGGCGGCGGTGCCTCTGGAAAGATCTTCAGCAGGAAAAATCCCTACATCTTCGGGACTCTTCCGGCAGCCAGCCAGTATTTCCACTCCACCCTGGAGATGCTGGCGGGTTTCAAACCGAAACCGAAAAAGATCGCCATCATCTTCGGAGACGACAAGTTCGACATCATGGTGGCCAAAGGGGTCAAGAAGGTAGCCCCCAAGTTCGGGTTCGACATCGTTCTGTATGAAAAGATCTCCGAGAGCTCCGCGGACTTCAACACGATCCTCACCAAGGTCAAATCCCTGGCACCCGACGCCCTCCTCATGGCCGGACACACCATCGGCGGCATCAACCTGATCCAGCAGGCGAAGGAGCTGGACGTCAATGTCAAGATGATCTCCATGACGGTAGGCCCCTCGGAGGCCGACTTCCGGAAATCCCTTGGAAAGGACGCCGAGTATATCTTCGGTGTGGCCAGTTGGTCCCCCCAGATGCACTATAAAGGGATCATCTTCAAAGACACCAAGGATTTCGTAGAGAAATTCAAGGCGAAATACCACTACGACCCCGACTATCACAACGCCTCGGCCGTCGCGGTCCTGGCCGTCTTCAAGAATGCCATCGAGAAGGCGGGAACCCTGGATCCCCAGAAGGTTCGGGACGAAATCGCCAAGACGGATATCGAAACCATCTACGGTCCCGTTAAGTTCAACCCCAACGGCCAGATCAAGGGAAGCAGCGTGGTGCTCCAGATCCAGGGAGGCCAGGTCTACCAGGTCTATCCCAAGGGCACCAAAAAGCCGATCTATCCCATGCCCAAGTGGAAAGAGCGCAAATAACATCTTTTAGAGAGAGCAAGAAAACGGGGGGAGATAACTTTTCATCTCCCCCGTTCGTTTTTCGAGAAATTTGAACCTACGGAATCTCCGGCTGCAGGATAAGGAAGTTACGTCCCCCCGCCTTTCCCTTCCACAAAACCTTGAGCGGCACCCCCGCCATACGCGCAAAATCCGCCAACTGTCTCTTTGTAAGAACGACCGCAGCCTTCGGCGTGGTCTTCAAAAAATCCATCTCCCATTGGGCGGGAGGGACCACCGGCAGATACGCCAGTTTGGTATAAAAGAGGATTCCCATGGGCTCCAAACCACACAACATCCTCACGTCATATCCCTTATCTTTCATGGCCTGGATCTCTTCCCCTACGATCCGAAGAGATTTCACTCGGTTGAACTGAGGCATTATCCATCTTGCCGTCACAAAAAAGAGGGCAAAATACGAAAGGAAAAGAACCCAAACCACCGCCTTCGTCTTTTTCGCCCCATTAAGAAAACAGAGGAACGCTCCCGAGACGATCATGAGAATCCCCATAAGGACAAACGGCAAGGAAGGCAGCACAAGGTCGGGAAAACGAAACTTGACGGCATACGGGGCAAAGGGGAAAGCAACTCCCGCAACAATCCCCAAAATACCCAGGATATAGACGGGAATTTTAAACCACGGTGTGGGCGGGGTCTTTCCCCGATAGACGGCACTGAGATAAACCCCAAGGAAAAGGCACACCGCCGGGATCAAAGAAAGGACATAAAGGACCCGTTTACTTTTAGAAAAGGAGATAAAAAACAGATTGGCCAGAGCCCAAACCACAACGAACAAAAGCGAAGATCGGGTTCCTTTCTCCCTCCCTTTTCCTAAAACAAAAAAGATCGCCGCGGGGAGAAAGATCACCCAAGGCAGGAGAGCCTCTGGAAAGGTGTAAAAGTAGTAAAAAAATCCTTTCTGGTGATTGATCCCGTGAAGATACCTCGTTACGGTCTGACGAAAGATCAGCTCCTGTGTATAGGCCTTTCCCCCGGCGAGGCAGGTGGGAACCAGACCCGCAGCAAGAATTAGAAGAAAGATTCCGAACCCGCTGAACCACGGAACCTTCTTCAAGGTCCTGAAATCCCCTTTCAGGAAAAGATAGACAATCAATGTGAGAAAGGGAACGATCAGCCCCAAGGGACCCTTGACCAGCGTGGCCACACCAGCGGAAAGAAAGGCCAACCGGAACCAGAGATTCCGTCGGTGCCCCCCCTCAAGCCCCCGGACGATGAAATAAAGACTGACCAGGATGAAAAGGGTCAT
>JAOZMY010000015.1:34503-35630 GCA_029934085.1 bacterium
GGGGGTTTCTGGGTATAAGGTTGATGATTGATGCTGGGAACCAGGTATTGATGATTCAGGACCATCTCTCGAGCGACTTCCGCATACCTCGGCTCGTCCGGACGCCAGAGATCCCGCTTTCCCAAATTCGTCAAAAAAAGTATCCCGGAAAAGAGAAGACACCCCAGGATAGCCAACACAACCAAACTCTTGCCGTCAGTTTTCAACCCTTCACCTTCAAACCCTTTCTTCGTGGTATTCATGGATGGAGCGGATGGTGAATCCGTGCTTCTTCACGGATTCGATGCCGTTGACCGCCGCGTAGGCTCCATAGATAGTCGTGATACAGGGGATCCCGTGACTCACCGCCTCCGTCCGGATGGCGATCTCGTCCGCCTTCGGCTTTTTTCCGCTGGGGGTATTGATGATGAGCTGGATCTGGCTGTTCTTGATAAAATCAACCACGTCCGGCCGTCCCTCGCTCACCTTGAAGACGTGCTGAACCTCGATCCCATTCTTGGCCAAAACCTTTCGGGTTCCCGATGTAGCGATGATCTTGAACCCCAGATCCACCAATTTCTTTGCCAGAAAGATGACCTGCCGCTTGTCCTTGTTTTTTACACTGATGAAGACATTTCCCTCCACGGGCAGGCTGTTGCCCGCCGCGATCTGCGACTTGGCGAAAGCCGCGCCGAAGTCCTTATCCACCCCCATCACCTCACCCGTCGACTTCATCTCCGGTCCAAGAACCGTGTCCACACCGGGGAAGCGGTTGAAGGGAAAGACCGACTCCTTGACGGTCACGTAGTCAATCTCCTTTTCCGTCACACCCAACTCTTTTATCTTCTTTCCCGCCATAATCTTAGCCGCAATCTTCGCCCAGGGGATCCCTTTCGACTTGCTGACGAAGGGGATGGTCCGCGATGCCCGGGGATTGACCTCCAGGACGTAGATCACGTCGTTCTTG
The DNA here is from genome assembly GCA_029934085.1 of bacterium. Taxonomy (GTDB): domain Bacteria; phylum Desulfobacterota; class S145-22; order S145-22; family S145-22; genus JAOZMY01. The sequence continues at coordinate 35,450 of JAOZMY010000015.1, forward strand.
ACGGCATACTGGACGTTCATCAGCCCCACCACGTGAAGCTCACGCGCCAGGGCGTAGGTATTCTGTTTGATCCTGTCGATCTGTTCGTCGGTGAGGGAAAAGGGCGGGATAGCGCAGGCACTGTCACCCGAATGGACCCCCGCCTCCTCGATGTGTTCCATGATCCCGCAAATGAGAGAGC
>JAOZMY010000070.1:0-4211 GCA_029934085.1 bacterium
AGTCGTCCGACAACGTGTAGGTATCCTTTTCCTTGACTACCCGGGGAACGGGGAGATATGGCACCAGGTCTTTCCGGACGCAGACGGGGCCCGCCCCGGGACCGCCGCCGCCATGGGGCGTGGAAAAGGTCTTGTGCAGGTTCAGGTGCATGAGGTCCACTCCGATGTCCCCCATGCTGACGATTCCCATCATAGCATTCATGTTGGCCCCGTCCATATAGACCAGTCCACCCTTGGCGTGAACAATCTCGGCAATGGCCTTGATGTTCTCCTCGAACAAACCCAGGGTATTGGGGTTGGTAATCATGATGCCTGCCGTGTCTTCATCCATGACCGCCGCGATGGTCTCTGGCGAGAGAACCCCATCCTCGTTGGATGCCACGGGTACTGGGGCGAATCCGCAGAGGGCACAACTCGCCGGATTGGTTCCGTGGGCCGTGTCGGGGATAAGAATCTTGTGCCGGGGGGCACCTCTGTCGTTGTGATAAGCTCGAACGATCATCATCCCGGTAAGCTCTCCGTGGGCCCCCGCCGACGGCTGGAGCGTCGCGGCGGATAGCCCGGTGATCTCAGCGAGATAGTGTTCCAGGTGATACATAAGTTCCAGGATCCCCTGGGCAAAGGACTCGGGGAGAAGCGGATGCGCCCCGGCGAAACCGGGCAGGGCCGCCTGCCGTTCATGGGTTTTGGGATTGTATTTCATGGTGCAGGATCCGAGGGGATACATGCCCGTGTCCACCCCGTAGTTCCACTGGGAGAGTCGGGTATAGTGGCGCACCACATCCACCTCACTCAGATCGGGGAAATCGGGACCTTTCCCCGTGAGAGTGTCGTCGAGGAGGGAGGTTGGGACATCCCGCTTCGGCATGGAAAACCCGATCCTTCCCTTCCGTCCCTTCTCCCAAAGAAGGGGTTCGTTCATAACCAGTCCGGTGGTTCCGACAGGTTCTTTCATGACCGCACCTCCTTGATGAGGGCATCCATATCCTCTTTGCGGACGGTCTCCGTGGCACAGAAGAGGTAGTGATCGGCAAGTTCGGGGTAGTAAGGTTCAAGGGGAAGTCCCGCCACGATTTTCTCCCTCAGGAGCTTTTCGCGCTTCTCCTTAAACGACGGCGGCAGCTTCGCCACGAATTCATTGAAGATTGGGGCGCTGAAAGGGATCTCAGCACCGGCTTCCCGAAGACCTCGCTTGAGATATTCCGCCTTGTCGTGGTTGAGCTGGGCCAATTCATGGATGCCGCTCTTTCCCAAGCAGGCCATATACATAGCCGAGGCGAGGGCGCAGAGACCTTCGTTGGAACAGATGTTCGACGTGGCCCGCTCCCGGCGGATGTGCTGCTCACGTGTGGAGAGGGTCAGGACAAAACCCCTTTTCCCATCCTTGTCCACCGTCTGTCCCACCAACCGTCCCGGCATGCTGCGGACGTATTTCATCTTCGTGGCAAACATGCCCAGCCCCGGGCCCCCAAAGGACTGGGGGATACCGAGGCTCTGGCCCTCGCCACAGACGATGTCAGCCCCGTAAGCACCCGGTGGAACCAGTAACCCGTAGGCAAGAGGCTCGGTAAAGCTGACGATGAAAAGGGTTTTGGGATCGCGGTGGATTTTTTTACCCGAGGCCTTCAGGTCCTCGATACACCCGTAGAAGTTGGGGGACTGGATCGCCACCGCTGCATATTCCTCCAGAGAGGCGAGCCCGGACAGATCAGACGTTCCATCCTCCAGGGCGGGGAGATAGGTGATTTCATAGCCTGGCGCTTCCAGATAGGTCTCGATGACCCTTCGGTAATTCGGGTGAATCAGTGACGAAACCGCGACTCTTTTCCGCCTCGTGATTCGGATGGCCATGAGGAGGGCTTCCGCCAGGGCGGAGGCCCCATCATACATGGAGGCGTTGGCCACCTCCATACCCAGGAGCCGGGTTACGAGGGTCTGGTATTCGTAGATGGCCTGAAGAGTCCCCTGGCTGATCTCGGGTTGGTAGGGGGTATAGGCGGTGTAGAACTCACTCCGAAGGAGGAGCTGCTTGACCGCCTCGGGGATGTAATGGTGATAGCTTCCCGCCCCCAGAAAGACCTTGACCTCAGGGGGAACATGCATACGCGCGCTCAGGGCATCCATGTGAGTGTTCAATTCCCATTCTGTCAGGGGATCGGGAAGGTTCAGCTCCTGAGGGCGGCGGCAGTCATCCGGGATGGTTTTGAAGAGGTCATCGAGGCTTTTGGCCCCGATCACCCGGAGCATCTCCCGGATTTCTTCCTCGGTATGGGGGAGGTATCTCATGGGACTATCCCTCCAGTTGTTTCAAATAGGCATCCTTATCCAGCAGTTCGTCCAATTCCGCAGGGTTCGTCGGTTTGAGTTCTATCATCCAGCCTTTACCGTAGGGATCCGTGTTGACGTATTCCGGATGATCCGCCAGCTCTTCGTTGATGGCGACAACCTCACCCCCAATCGGCATGTAGAGTTCCGAGACCGTTTTGACCGATTCCACCGTGCCAAATTCATCGCCTTTGCTGAAGCTGCTTCCCACCTCGGGGAGCTCCACAAAGACGATATCTCCCAATTGATCCTGGGCGTAGTCGGAAATGCCCACGCGGACGTTTTCCCCCTCTTTGCGGGCCCACTCGTGTTCCTCGGTGAATCGAACGTCATCCGGTAAAATCAATTCGTTGAGTTCTTTCATCTCGTCTCTCCTCTTTGAAAATAAATATTTTTCGCTTATCTGTTTATCTGGGTCTCTGGCCCTGGTCTATTTTTCTCTCCTGGCTTGGTCTCTTTCCGGCGAGAATATTTTATAACATGGATTGGATCGGGACCCGGGCCGTCCTGTCTGGGCGGATGTCATAGGTGATGGTCACCGTGATGGCCCGCCGTCCGTCCGTGAGCCGGATTGCTTCCCCCGCTTTAAGGGCCTTTTTCACCTTGACAAAACCACAACTCAATCCCCGAGGGGCAAACCCCACAGGTTTGTCGGGACTGGCAACGCTGTAAATCTTATCTTCGACCTTTCCGATTCCCATGTCGGTAACACATGTCAATACGGTACCGATCGGGCTCCCGTCGAGGGTCTGAACCGTGGTAGTCTCGGTAACGGGAACCTTTCTCAGGTCGTTGCCGATGAAGGGGAGGGTATAGTCTGCATCATGGATTTCCAGAAGAGCCTCCCCGCCGGTGAAGTCTTTTGTAAAACCCGTTTGATCCTCATTGAACGGGAGGGCAAAGATCCATGGGTTTCGGAGGAAGGGCCAGGGGCCGATATCCTGATGGGAAAGGGGGAGGACGGCCCCGGCCCGGAGGGAGTCTCTTGCGGCTAGTCCGCAAGGGGTGATCCCAAAGTCACGACCCGCGTCGAGGATCATTTCCCAGACCTCGGTAACGCGGGTGGGATCGCAGAAGATTTCAAACCCGAATTCACCGGTATAGCCCGTTCGGGAGAGAAGGATGGGAATATTATTTTTCAAAAGGACGGTGCCCGTAGGACCCGAGGAATCCTCGAAATGTCCCTTGAAACTGAAGTAGCGCATTCCCTCGAAAACAGCCCCAGGATCTTGGAGCACCTTTTTCAAGACCTTGGCGGCGGCAGGGCCCTGGATATCGATCTTGCCAACTTCGTCGGTGAGGTCCCGAATGTGAACGGACAATCCTTCGGCATGATCCAAGAGATGTTGCGTCAGAACGCCTCCCATCCCTGCATTGACCACGCATAGGTAGTGATTCTCGTCGAGCTGATCGACGATGGCATCGTCCACCACACCTCCGGACACGTTCAGAAAGACACCGTAGACACAATTACCGGGGGTCAAAGGCCGTTTCGTGGGCCCAAGGCACTCCCGGAGATCTCGGGAAAAACACTTCTGGAGAAGATGAAAGGCGTTGCTTCCTTTTACCTCGACCACCGCCATGTGGCTCGTGTCAAAAAGGCCGGCCTTTGTCAGAACAGACAGGTGTTCTTCCTTTGCCGACCCATACCACAAGGGCATCTCGTAACCACCGAATTCCGCCATGTTGGCGCCGTGCCCTTTATGCCAGCCGTGTAACGGTGTCCTTTTCATCTTCGGGGGATCTCCTACATGCCTCTTCTCTATTCTGCCAAGATATCCTTTTATAAAAATTTCTAAACTTATTTGATGAAAATGTCAAGAATAAAATGATAAAATTTTGTTTTTCGAAATAATTATTGACATAATTGAAGAAATATGCAATAA
>JAOZMY010000070.1:4311-12181 GCA_029934085.1 bacterium
AAAGTCGGTGAAAGCAGTAAGTACGCGGGTCAGATGTGGTTGGAAGACATCAAGAAGGCCGGCGGGCTCAAGGTTGGAGGAAAGACATATAAAGTCGAACTGGTCATCGAAGACAACGAGTCCAAGGCCGAGTCGGCCGTGAAGGTGGCGACCAAGCTGATCACGCAGGATGACGTGCTCGCCATCGTGGGACCCCAGTCCTCCAAGCAGGCCGTCCCCGCCGGTGAAGTCTGCAACAACTACAAGTGCCCCATGATCAGCCCGTGGTCTACCAATCCAAACACAACGAAGGATCGCCCCTACGTCTTCCGTGGATGTTTCCTCGACGATTTCCAAGGACCGGTGGTGGCGAATTTCGTGACCAAGGAGTTCGGCTTCAAGAAAGCGGCGGTTCTCTATGACGTGGCCAGCGATTATCCGAAAGGCCTGGCTGAATTCTTCAAAAAGGCCTGGGAAAAGCTCCATGGCCCCGGCTCCGTGGTTGCCTATGAGAGCTTCACGACAAAGGACACGGACTTCAGCTCTCAGTTGACCAAGATCATCAAATCGGGCGCGCAGTTCCTCTTCCTGCCCCAGTACTACAATGAGGTTCCCTTGATCGTCCAACAGGCCCATGCCCTTGGATGGAAGAACCCGATCGTTGGAAGCGACAGCTGGGGTTCCCCCGAGACCATCAAGCTCTGCGGGAAAGACTGCTACGGCTGCTTCTTCTGCACACATTATGCCGCGGCGGGTGCCAAGGGTGCCACCAAGGCCTTCATCGATCGCTACAAGAAGAAATACGGATACGTTCCGGATGACGTTGCCGCGTTGACCTGGGATTCTCTCCACATCATTCAGAAGGCCATCGAGTCCTGCGGAAAGCTGACGGGCAACATCAAGAAAGACCGTAAAGCAGTCCGTGACGCCATGGCCAAGATCAAAAACTTCCAGGGTATCACCGGAAAGATGACCTTCACGGAAGAAGGCGATCCCATCAAGTGCGCCGTCATCGTCAAGATCAGCGACAAGGGTGAATATACCTTCTACAAGTCGGTTTGCCCGTAATCTGAAACATCTCTAACCAAGAATTCTCCCCGGGTCCTCCCGGGGAGAATTCTTGTTAAGGTATTGAGGGGTTGTCTTTTCCATTCCGACAATTCCCGGACAACTGAAAACGGGGAGTAGATTCGATGACCTTCACCTTCTTTTTCCAAAATGTTGTCAATGCCCTGCAATGGGGAAGCTTTTATGCCCTGATCGCCCTTGGATACGCCATGGTCTACAGCATCTTGATGTTGTTCAACTTTGCCCACGGCGATATCTTCATGGTGGGATCCTACATTGGCTTCGGCGTTGCGACGGGACTTCTCTATCTCGTAACTTCCGGATTCATCCCGTTGCCTCACTGGCTGGTTCTCGTTTTGACCATCGTCATCTCTATGTTTCTCACCTCGTTCGTGGGGGTGATCGTAGAGAGGATCGGCTACCGTCCCCTTAGGAACGCCCCGAGGGCCTCGGCCGCCATTACCGGACTCATGATTGGAATTATCCTCGAAACGGGGAACCTGGCCCTCTTGGGTGCCCGACGTCTCAATTTTCCTTCCTTGATCATGTCCAGAACCTATGAAATCGGTGGGGTCTTCGTCACCAACAAGAAGATCCTCGTCGTTCTCGTGTCCATCGGGTTGATGCTGGCCCTGGATCAGTTCGTTCGAAAGACCAAGTGGGGCATGGCCATGCGGGCCATGTCCTATGACTTCGTCGTCGTCCCCCTCATGGGGGTTTCCATCGATGTCATTGCTCCCCTGACCTTCGCCATCGGTTCCGGACTGGCGGCCGCGGGGGGCGTGCTTTACGGGATCGCTTATCCCATCCTGGATCCTTACATGGGGATCCTGATCGGCTGGAAGGCGTTCGTCGCCGCCATCCTCGGAGGCCGGGGATCCATCATGGGGGCGGCCCTGGCGGGATTCCTGCTGGGATTCATCGAGATCTTCGTCGCCATGATCTTTCCCTCAACTTTGAGGGATCTGATCGCCTTTTCCATCGTTCTGGCCATTCTGACGTTCAGACCGTATGGATTCTTTGGAAAGCCTTACAGCGCCAAGCTGCGGTTGTAATGAGTGGAAAGAACCAATGTTTGCTGAAATATTGGACGGGCTGCTAAGAAAAAGGATAATTTAGATGAAAGAAAAGCGTTTTTATAGGATTAGAAGGTTTTTCTCGGGAACCCCGGCCCTGGGGTGGCTCCTGGGGGCCTTTGGGGCGGTTCTGCTGGAATCCCTGGTCGGTGATCCTTTCTCGGAAATATTGGGGCTGCCAAAGATCCCCGTTCTGTTCGGTGTGGTGATCATGCTGAAGAAGCCGGCCCTGATCCCGGGAGCGTTTGCCTATGTCTTGCTCATCTACGCAATCCCCGTGATCCTCTTTACGCGAATCACCGCCAAGGGGATGAACTGGATGGCGGATAAGCTGGATAAGATGCCCCTCTGGTTCTCCGCCGCGTTGCATCTGCTTGTTCTCTACTTTACCCTGGACCTCTGGGCCCAGGTCAGCGACTATCGCCTTCTGCTGATCAAACTCATGCTGATCGCCATCATGCTGACGTTGAGCCTCAACGTCATCAATGGATATATGGGGGAATTTTCCTGTTCTCACCCCGGATTCATGGCCTTGGGCGCCTATGTGGCTTCCGTCTTCACCGTGGGGCTGTTCATGAACGATCGCCTCTTCGGCCACGCCCTCCTTCCCGCGGGGATTGGGCAATTCCTCTTTCCCATCGGGCTGATCCTGGCGGGGGCTATCGCGTCCATTGGGGCCCTGGTAGTGGCCATCCCCTCCTTCCGGACGCGGGGGGATTACCTCGCCATCATCTCCCTCGCCTTCATGTTCATCGTCAAGAGCCTCATCGAGAACCTGGAGGTCGTCGGTGGCCCCCGAGGTCTGAGTGGGCAACCAGATTGGGCAACGCTTCCCACGGTTTTCATTTGGGCCATCCTCTGCGTCTGGACCATCAACAATTTTGTCGAGTCGACTATGGGAAAGGCCCTAAATGCCGTGCGGGATGAGGAATCCGCGGCAGACGCAATGACGGTCAATACGAGGAAAACCAAGATGATCGCCTTCATGTTCGGTGCCTTCTGGGCTGGGATCGCCGGGGGGCTCTTGGCGCACGTGCTCCGCTATATCAACCCCGGGACCTTCGGGCTTCAGAAGTTGGCCGAGGTTCTGGCCATGGTCTACTTCGGCGGGTTGAACTCCGTGATTGGGTCGATCGTCGGTGCTGTTGGATTCAACCTCCTGAGTGAGATGCTCAGACCCTTGGAAATTTTTAAATGGATCATCATCCCGGTTCTATTGATTCTGGTTATGATCTTCCGCCCGACGGGGCTGATTGCCTTCAAGCACTTCGATATCCGGGAAATCTTGAAGCCGAAACTGAAAATGAAGGAAAGGGTGTAAGACGATGCCGTTGCTTCAGGTTAAGAATATGACCCACTTTTTCTCCGGCTTACGGGCCGTCCATAACTACAACCTGGTCATCGAACCGGGGGAGATCCACGGACTGATCGGACCGAACGGCGCGGGGAAGACAACCATCTTCAATCTCATCACCGGGGTCTACACACCGACTGAAGGGGAGATTTACCTGGAAGGAGAAAGTATCGTAGGGATGCAACCCCACGAAATCGCCTCCCGAGGCCTGGGGCGGACCTTCCAGAACATGAAGCTATGGCGTCACATGACGGTTCTTGAACATGTCATGATGGCCCATTACTCCAAATTGACCTACGGCCTCGTCGGCGCCTTTTTCGGCACGGCGAAACGATACCGGGAAGAAGCGGAAATCGAGAAACACTCAATGGAGCTTCTTGATCTTCTCGGAGTGGCCCAGTTCGCCGACCAAAACGTTCTCAATCTCCCTTACGGGGTTCAAAGAAAGGTGGAAATGGCGAGAGCACTGGCCGTCCAGCCGAAGATCCTCTTCCTGGACGAGCCGACCGTGGGCATGACACCGGAAGAGTTGGTGGGTATGATGGAGGTCTTTCGAACCATTCACCGGGAGTTTGGACCGGCCATCTTTCTCATCGAGCACCGAATGAAGGTGGTCATGGAGCTCTGCGAGCAGATCCAAACCCTCAATTTCGGTGAGGTCATTGCGGAAGGGACACCGGAAGAAATACAGCGGAACCCCAAGGTCATCGAGGCCTACCTGGGAAAAGAGGAGGTAGAATAATGCTGTTGGAGGTAAAAAATCTTCGGGTTTCGTATGGGAACATCAAGGCCCTCCACGGTATCGATTTCCAGGTAGATGAGGGGGAGATCGTCTGCATCATCGGGGCCAATGGGGCAGGCAAGAGCACGACCTTGAGGGCCATCTCCCGAATGGTGGAGGTGGAAGAGGGAACCCAGATGACCTTTATGGGCAAGGATATGCTCAAGTACAAACCGGAAAAAGTTGTCAGCGAGCTGGGAATCTCCCATGTTCCGGAGGGACGCCGCCTCTTCGGGAACCTCACCGTCATGGAGAATCTCAAACTGGCCACGTTCGCGAGGAAGGATAAGGAAAAAATCAAGAAAGACATGGAACGGATGTTCTCCATCTTTCCACGACTGGAGGAACGAAAGAACCAAGAAGCGGGAACCTTGAGTGGCGGGGAACAGCAAATGCTGGCCGTGGCACGGGCCTACATGAGCGCCCAGAGGGTTATGCTTCTGGATGAACCTTCCATGGGGCTGGCACCGAAACTGATGTTGAGCATGTTCGATTCCTTGGCTGAGATCAGCCGTGAGGGCACCACCATTCTCCTTGTCGAACAGAACGCCAGACTCGCCTTGAAGTTTGCCCAGCGAGGCTATGTCCTGGAGACGGGAAATCTGGTGATCGAAGGAAAATCGGAGGACCTCCTCAACGACCCGGAGGTCAAGAAGGCCTACCTCGGAGGGTAGATAAAAAAACAGGAGGCCAAGGCTTAACAATAACTACCTAATAAAATCGATGGAAGGGCATATTGCGCTTCCGGCCGGTCACGTCTTGCGAGTCACGGATCACGAGTAACTTTTCACATTTTACTTTTCACTACAATAGATACGGCACCATTAAGTTATACCCCTTATACACCACGAAGGTTTCAACCGACTGAACCTCTTTAATCTTTGAAACCTCTTCCGAAATGAAATCGAGAAGACGGAATTCCTCGCTAAACATAACGACGACGATGATGTCGAATCGTCCGGTGACGACACACGCGCAAACCACTCCCTTGAGCTTGCTGAATTCCTCCGCCTTATCGATGAGATTCATCGTGCTTAGTTTGACACCGATGATCGCCGTTCGGTGATCGGGGATTTTTTCCGGGTTGATAAGCCCTGTGATTTCAAGAACGCCTTCGGAAATGAGATGACTCACCCGTCCTCTTACCGTATTCTCAGAAACTCCAAGGGACTTGGCAATCTGCCTGAACGACTTCCTCCCGTCTCGAAGGTGTCGGATAATGGCAAGGTTAGTATCGTCAATCTTCATCTTATAAACGCTCCTTACTCGGGTTGATTAAATGTATCCCGGTTTATCTTTCCGCTCCTCTCCGGGGTTATATGGCCCCGTCATCTCTTTACGTTAATTCGCCGTTCACATAGATTCTCGGAAGGCGGAGGGATGTCCGGGTCACAATCTCGTAATTGATGGTTTCCGCCTTTTCTGCGATTTCATCGGCCGAGATGATCTCCTTTCCCTGTTTCCCCAGGAAGACCACTTCTTCTCCCGCCGCGGGCCGTTCCGGCAGGTCGGTCAGGTCGATCATGAACTGGTCCATGCAGACCCGCCCCACGATGGGGCAGCGCGTTCCCTCGACAAGCACCTCTCCCCGATTGGACAGAAGGCGGGGAATCCCGTCCGCATAGCCCATGGGAACCGTACCGATCAAGGAAGGACGGCGAGTGACAAAGGTGCACCCGTAGCTAATGGCCGTCCCCTCCGGAACTTCCTTGACAAACGAAAGCCTCGCCTTGATGGACATGACGGGTCGCAGGTCTATTTTAGGAGAGATGGCCATGGACGGGTCCGGGTAGAGACCATAGAGGGAAATGCCCATCCGGACCAGGTCGAAGTGCGTTTCCGGATAATTGATCGCGGCCGCGCTGTTGGCAAGATGGACCTTTTCAAAGCGAATACCTTCATTGGCCAGGTCATCGAGAAAGCGCTGAAAGCGCTCAAATTGCGTGTGGGTGTAAGCACCATCGGGGTTGTCCGCCCATGCCAAGTGGCTGTAAATCCCCTCGACCTCAAGGTTGGGAAGACGAACGATCTTTGCGATGTCCCGTAGCGCCTCCCGCCCAGGAATAAACCCGATCCTTCCCATCCCCGTATCGACCTTGAGATGAACCCGCGCCCTTCTTTCGAGACCTCGGGCCGCTTCGTCCAAGGAAATGGCCTGCTCAAGCGTAAAGATCGTCAGGGTCAGGTTATATTTCACCGCGTCCTGAAGGTCTTCGTCCGGGGTATGGCCCAGAACAAGAATAGATTCGGAAACACCACTCGCTCGAAGTTCGACACCCTCCTGGACAAGGGCTACCCCGAAATGCACGACCCCCTCCTCCCGCAGGGTGCTGGCAAGAGGAACAGCCCCGTGGCCGTAGGCGTTGGCCTTGATGATACACATGATGTCTGAGCCGGGAGAGAGGATCTTACGAAAGGCAGACAGGTTATACCGAAGGGCGTTTAGGTCGATTTCGATCCATGCGTGTCTCATGATACATCCCGTTTGAAGAAAGGAAATCTAAAAGCTCACATTCGTGCAAGGCAGATCAAAGGCCTCTGCCACGGCAGGATAACAGACCTCACCGTTCAGGATATTCAAGCCCTTCTTCAGGGCGGGATCGTCTGATAAGGCCTTTTCATACCCCTTGTTGGCGATTTCGAGGGCGTAGGCCAACGTCACGTTGGTCAGAGCGATGGTCGAGGTCCGCGGAACGGCCCCGGGCATGTTGGCCACGCAATAGTGGACCACGTCGTCTACGATGAAGGTGGGATCCTCGTGGGTTGTGGGGTGGGAGGTCTCGCAGCAACCCCCCTGGTCGATGGCCACGTCCACGATGGCGGAACCCGGCATCATCTGTTTCACGATATCCCGCGTGATCAGCTTGGGGGCCTTGGCGCCGGGGATGAGGACCGACCCGATGACGAGGTGGCTGTTGACGCACTCCTCCTCGATGTTGGCGGGATTGGACATGATGGTGACCATCCGGAAATCGGAGATATCCTCCAGGTAGCGCAGCCGCAGGGGATTATTGTCCAAGATAGAGACCTGGGCCCCCATGCCCACGGCTATGACGGCCGCGGAATAGCCGACGACACCTCCGCCGATGACAGTGACACGGGCGGGGCGAACCCCAGAAATACCCGACAGGAGGATCCCCATCCCCCCATTCTGGGCTTCGAGGCAGTAGGCCCCCATCTGAACGGAGAGACGCCCCGCCACTTCACTCATCGGGGAAAGAAGCGGAAGCGAGCCATCCTCCAGTTGGACGGTCTCATAGGCAATACCGATGACCCTCTTCTCGAGAAGCCTTTCCGTCAATTCCCGGTTAGCAGCCAAATGGAGATACGTGAAGATGATCTGGCCGGGACGCATCCACTCCAGTTCCGGCCCGATGGGTTCTTTGACCTTTATAATCATCTCCGCCTCGGTCCAGATGTCCCGTGCATTTTCCAGAATGACGGCACCGGCTCGCTTGTATTCATCATCGCGGAATCCCGATCCTAAACCAGCGCCCTTTTCCACGAAGACTTTGTGGCCATGCGCCACAAAGGCACGCACGCCAGCCGGAGTAGCCGCAACACGCTTTTCAGCGGATTTTATCTCTTTCGGGACACCGATTTGCATGATTA
>JAOZMY010000016.1 GCA_029934085.1 bacterium
ACTGCTTCTGCCTGATGACCTCGGCAGATGAACCGCCCCGGCGGGGATGGGATCTGCTCATCGAGGATAACCGGGTGGCTCATATTGCCGAAACAATCGACTTTGTGCCTGCGGCGGGTGATCGAGTCATCGACTGTTCCACCTTCGTTGTGGTACCCGGATTCGTGAATACCCATCACCACTTCTATCAGACCCTGACACGCAATCTGCCGGCGGTCCAGAACGCCAAACTGTTCGACTGGCTGGTCTATCTCTACGAGATCTGGAAGAACATCGATGAGGACGCCGTTTATACCAGTTCCATGCTCGCCATGGGGGAGCTGCTGAAAACGGGGTGCACCACTTCGACGGATCATCACTATCTCTATCCCCGAGCCATCACGGGGGATATCATGGGCCTCCAATTCGAGGCGGCGGAGCGATTGGGGATTCGGTTTTCCCCCACTCGGGGCTCCATGTCCCTGAGCAAAAAGGACGGGGGGTTGCCTCCCGACTCTGTGGTACAAACGGACGAAGAAATTCTGAAAGACAGCGAGCGGGTTATTCAGCAGTTCCATGACACTTCGGAGCTCTCCATGCGGAAGATCGTCCTCGCCCCCTGCAGCCCCTTCAGTGTGACAGAACCGCTGATGAGAGAAACGGTGGCCCTGGCGCGGCGGCATGGGGTCCGGCTGCACACCCATCTGGCGGAGACGGCGGACGAGGATGATTTCTGTATCAAGATGTACGGCCGGCGTCCCTTGAAACTGATGGAGGATACGGGCTTCATCGGGGATGATGTCTTCTACGCGCATGGGATTCATTTCAACGACGAGGAATTGAAGCTGTTGAGCGAGACGGGAACCCATATTGCCCACTGCCCCTCCTCCAACATGCGGCTGGGTTCCGGGATCTGCCGGGTAAAGGAGATGCTTGCCCTGGGAATCAACGTGGCTCTTGCAGTGGACGGTTCCGCCTCCAACGACACCTCGGATATGCTGGGTGAGATGCGGCAGGCCCTGCTGCTCCAGCGCGTCCGATACGGCAGCGACGCGGTTAACGCGATGGATATCTACCGCATGGCCACGGTGAACGGAGCGAAACTGCTCAATTTCGAGAAGGTGGGGGAGCTCCGGGAAGGCTGGGCGGCGGATGTGGCCGTTTTTAATATCGATCAACTGGGGTACGCGGGGGCACTGTCGGATCCCCTGGCGGCCCTCATTTTTTCCGGTTATGACCACCAGACAGCCTTTACCATCGTTAATGGGAAGATCGTGGTGGACGAGGGAAGGCTCGTGGGAATCGATGAACAGGAACTGACCCGCAAGGCCAACGCCATATCGGAACGGCTGATGAAGAAATGAAGCTCGAAGCTCAAAGCTGAAAGTGGAGAATTTTAAGTTGTTAAGTTTAAAGTGATTAAGCAACTTGGGAGTCTAACGAAACAAACCAGATGGACCAGATCAACGAAATGAACGAAACGGTCGGGAGAAAAATATGATTCAACATGCTTACAAGCCCGCGTCCCTTGAGGAGGCGGTGGAACTCAGAAACAAGGAGAAGGCTATCTATCTCAGCGGCGGCACGCAGGTAAACTGGGCGGGATCGAACCTCCACCCTGAGAAGGTCGTCCTGCTGGAAGGTCTCCTGCCGGATACGGTGAAGAAAGTAAATGACCGCCTGGAGATCGGCGCCGGAATTACTCTCCAGGCGCTGATGGACACGAGGGATGTTCCCGAACCTTTGCGGCGCGCGGCGGAGTTTATTTTCTCCCGGAGCGTTCGCAACATGGCGACCCTCGGCGGCAATATCGCGGCAAATCGGACGGATTCTTACGTGATTCCCGCTTTGATCGCACTGAACGCCTGGGTCAAGACCGTCGATGGTGGAGAGATCCCGGTGGAAGAGTATCTCACCCGGGGCAAGGATGCCCTCATCGAGTGGGTGATCCTGCCTGAGGTGGCGGGCCGGTGTGTGGTGGACCGGGCGGCGCTTTCGGCGGCCGCTTATCCGACGCTGACTCTGGCCGTCCGGGTGGCCGATGGAGAGACCGTGATTGCCGTGGGGTGTTTGGCAGATCATGTCATCCGATTGAAGGCGGTGGAAGAAAACATAACCTCAGGAGAGCTTACATCCGAAGAAGCGGTTTTCAACGCGGTGTGCGAGGCGGTTGATCCGCCGGACAGCCTGAAGGAGAGTGGCCCCTATCGTAAATATATCACGGCCACGATGGTCGCCCGCGCGGTGATGGAATGTATGGGGGTGACGTCATGAAGATAAGAATCGTTTTGAACGGCACACCCCGGGAGATCACCACGGAGCCGGGAGAAAATGTCCAGAAACTTCTGAAACGCGTCGGCATCAACTCGGTCCGCGACAGCGATAACGGTTACGCCTTCGCGGGATCCGACCTGATCTGGTTGAACGGAAAGATTGTTTACGCGTCCCTGCTTATCGCGGCACAGATCGACGGAAAGGAGATCCGCACCGTGGAGTGGCTGTCCCGGGATGGGGTCCTTTCTCCCGTTCAGTCCGCCATGGTGGACGCAGGAGTAGTCCAGTCAGGCTACAATATGCCCGCGGCGGCTCTGCTTCTCGATGACCTTCTGAATCGGATTCCCAATCCCACGAAGGAGGATATCAGGGACGCCCTATCCCCCCTCTACGTTCGGGACAGCGGATACGAGCAGTTCTTCAAGGCAGTGGAGCTGGCCGTGGCACGTCGGAAGGACCCGGACTATATCACCACCATCGCCCCGGAGTTCCGGGACGACCTTCGGTTCGTAGGGAAAGTCAAGAGAAAGGTGGATGCGGCCAAGCTGGCACGGGGGGAGCGGGTTTTCGTGGAGGACCGGGTCGAGCCCGGCTCCTGCGTGATGAAGGTCTTGCGCAGCCCCCATGCCCATGCCTATATCAATGCCATCGATACGTCTGAGGCAAAAGAGATCCCCGGCGTGGTGGAAATCTTCACGTATGAGAACACGCCGGAGGTCTGGTATACCCAGGCGGGACAGTGCTTTCCCGAACCGTCCCCTTATGACCGGCGGCTCATCGGACGCAAGGTGCGACACGTGGGAGACCGGGTCGCGGCGGTGGTAGCGGAGACAGAAGAGATCGCCGAGACGGCCCTTGAGAGGATCCGGGTGGACTACGAGGTGCTGCCCCCCGTTCTGACTATTGACGAGGCGGCCGCGCCGGACGCCCCGATCATCCATCATTCGGAGACCCGGTACCGCACAGGGGCCCCGGCGGACCTGGAAGAAAGGAACAAGGATCTGGATCCCCGCGAAGGCAAGGTGATTTATATGTTTCCCATCGGTGGGAATCCCCATAAAAATATAGCCGCCAGCGTATCGGGCGGCATCGGAGATATCGAGAAGGGGTTTGCCGAGGCCGACGTGGTGATCGAGCGAACATATGAGCCGTCTTCCCATGTTCAGTGCACGCCTTTGGAGACTCATACCGTTTATACCAAGATGGAAGGGGACCGGCTGATCATGCACTGTTCCACCCAGGTCCCGTTCCACGTGCGACGGATCACCGCCTCGGTCCTGGGCATCAGTGAGAATCGTATTCGGGTCGTCAAAGAGCGAGTGGGGGGAGGCTACGGTTCGAAACAAGATATCCTCCTCGAGGAACTGTGTGCCTATGCCACCTACAAGACCGGACGGGCAATCTTCTACCAGTATTCGAGAAGGGAGGAATTCGAGGCTGCCAGCACCCGGAAGCCGATGAAGATCCGGATGAAGTTGGGGGCGAAAAAGGACGGCACACTCACTGCGATTTACATGGACCTTAAGGCCAATACGGGACCCTACGGGGCGCACGCCCTGACGGTCCCCATGAACGCCTGTTCCAAGTCGCTGCCCCTCTTCCTCTGCGAGAACGTGAAGTTTGACGTGACGGTCTATTATTCAAACATCTCTCCTACCGGGGCATATCAGGGTTACGGCGCTCCGAAAGGCTCCTTCGCTATGCAGATGGCCGCGGCCGAGATGGCGGAGACCCTCGGGATGGACCCCTTCGAATTCATCGAGAAGAACCGGGTGCGGGAGGGAGTCATGCTCGAGATCCTGAAGTGCCTCGGTGAGGGCCGGGAGGGAGCGGCCGCCCCCGTGGAGAGCTGTGGCCTGAGCCCCGCCCTGGAGCAGGGGGCCCGGATGATTGAATGGGGAAAACGGGAGGTCTCCGACGATCCCGACGTGAAGATCGGCAAGGGAGTGGCCATCGTCCAGCAGGGATCGGGCCTGCCCGGGCTGGATCAGTCCAACGCAACCATCAAGATGCTGGGAGACGGAACCTTCATGCTCTTTACCGGCGGGGCGGACCTGGGCACCGGCCTGGATACGGTTTGCGTCAAAATGGCGGCGGAGGAGCTGGCAACGGACATGGACAATATCGGCATCCTTTCCGGGGATACGGACAACACGCCCTTCGATTCTGGGGCCTTCGCCTCGAGCGGAACCTTCTTTTCCGGAAGCGCCGCGCTCCTGGCCGCCCGTGACATGAAACGGAAGATCCTCGAGGCCGCTGCACGGGTGATGGGGGAATCCGAGGAAGACCTAACTATTACCTACCCCGGCAAGGTGGTAGGTAAAAAGGGCGAGCTGACCTACAAGGAACTGGCCTGGCACACCCAGGCCGGCGAGGGAATCGGCCAGCTCATCGGCGAGGGGCACTTCACCACGGACAAGTTCGCCTTTCCCTACGGGGCCCACTTCGCTCAGGTGGCCGTCAATACACGGACCGGGGCCATTGAGGTGCAAAAGTATTACGCCCTGATGGATGCGGGGATGCCCATCAACCCGGAGCTGGCCGAGGGGCAGATCTACGGAGCTGTTGTCAAGTCGATCGGGCATACCCTCTATGAAAACGTCGTCTATGACCGGGAAGGCCATCCGCTGAACACCGAGCTTCGGTCCTACGGTCCTCCCATCATCAAGGACATCCCGGACGACTTCAAGGCGGTGCTCATCTACACGGACGACCCTTACGGTCCTTACGGTGCCAAGTCCGTCTCGGAGGTCAGTGTCAATGGTGCCGCCCCGGCCATTGCAAGTGCTATCCACGACGCCGTCGGTGTCTGGCTTCGAAGCTGGCCCATCACGCCGGAGGCGGTGTTGAAAGAGTTAGGGAAGATTTGATTGGCGGAAGAGGCGATAAAAACGGGAACTTAGTGCTTCGAAGGGTGATGAGACAGACAAGGAGTGTAAAAAGTTCAAGCGGATAAAATGGTTGTAAAAGAGCCAGACAAACAAGACACTATCCCCTGAATCCTGAGGTGGGACGGTTTTAGAAAGCAACACTGGTAAAATTCTGAAAGCCCCACCTTACGTAAGGTGATAAAATATTTATAATTGTTAATAAAATTACATTGTTATAAATTAATTTGCCAGGTTACGGAAGGTGGCAAAGAACCTTTTTTGTACTTGACAACCTTTTTCAAACTATGTTATGAACAGTTTTGTCTTATGAAAGTTCGTTGCCGACATATCGGAAATTTCGGGCGGGTATTTCGAAAAGGGAGATGAATCCATGGCACAGGATATCAAGGAAGGGGAAGAACTTCTAAGAGTAGATAATGTCCACATGAGTTTTGGAAAGGTGGCCGCCCTTTCTGGTGTGAGTTTTACGGTTAGGAAGGGGGAAATCCATTCGATCATCGGCCCCAACGGAGCGGGAAAGACTGTTATGATGAATTGCATCAACGGTCTTTACCATCCTCAGAGGGGAAACATTATCTATAAAGGCGAGAATATCAATCGCTTAAAGCCGTACCAGCGCGCTCAGATCGGTATATCCAGAACCTTCCAGAAGATCGAACTTTTTTCGGGAATGACGGTCCTGGACAATATCCGTTTGGGGCGTCACATCCATATGAAGACAGGCATCGTGAGCGGTGCCCTTTATGTTGGAAAGGCCTCGAAGGAAGAGATCGAGAACAGGGCGTTTATCGAGGAAGAGATCATCGACCTCCTTGAGATCGAGCATATTCGGGATAAGATCGTGGGGATGCTTCCGTACGGGTTGCAAAAACGGGTGGAGCTGGGACGCGCCTTGGCGTTGGATCCCGAGTTGCTGATTCTGGATGAGCCGTTGGCCGGATTAAATTTGGAGGAAGTGGAGGATATGGCCCGGTTTATCCTGGATGTGAACGAGGAGGAACGGTGGAAAGTGACTTGCATCCTTGTGGAGCATGATATGGGCGTGGTGATGGATCTATCCGATTCCGTCACGGTCCTTAATTTTGGGGAAATGATTGCGGATGGAACGCCTGACGAGATCCAATCCAATCCGGAAGTGATCAAGGCCTATCTCGGAGCGGAAGACCTTTACGTTTCAAGGGCATAGCAGGGGGAAAAAGGTGGAGATTACCAAAGACCTGACATTATCTAAGCTCTTTTACCAGAAAGCAAAACAATACTGGGCTGACAAGGTCGCCATGCGTGAGAAGGAGTATGGGATATGGCGGCCGTTTACCTGGGAAGATTATTTCAACCACGTGAAGCGATTGACCCTTGGGTTTGTTAAACTTGGCCTGAAGCCTGGAGACAAAGTGGCCATGATCGGTGATAACCGGCCCGAGGGGTTGTGGGCGGAGATGGCGGCCCTTTGCGCTGGTGGGATTGCTGTCTGGCTGTTTCAAGAGAGTATGCTGGAAGAGGTTCAGTATATCATCGATCATTCTGATACGCGTTTTTTCGTGGGTGAGGGCCAAGAAGAGGTGGACAAGGCCTTGGCCATCAAGGACCAATGTCCCAAGCTGGAGAAAATTTTCTGGGATGATCCAAAAGGGATGCGTCATTATCACCAGGATTTTCTGATGAGCCTCAAGGAATTGGAAAAGCTGGGGGAAGAACTGGATAGGGAACAGCCGGACCTTTTCGAGAAACTGGTTTTTCAGGGTAAAGGTGATGATGTGGCCCTCCTCTTTTATACCTCCGGAACGACTTCCAAGCCGAAGGGAGCGCTTTTGTCCCACTGGAATATGCTGACGATGGGGAAACATCTCATGGAAGTGGACCCCTGTTATGAGAGCGACGATTTTGTTTCTTATCTTCCCTTTGCCTGGATCGGGGAACAGATGATGTCCATCTCCTGCGGGCTTCAGGTAGGATTTACCATCAATTTTCCCGAGGAGCCTGAGACCGCCCAGGAGAATATCCGGGAGATCGGGCCCCACGTTATGTTTGCCCCGCCCCGCATGTACGAGCAGATGACGCGAACCGTGCAGGTCAAACATCTTGATTCCTCTTTTACCAAACGGCTTTTCTTCAATTTTTCCACAAAGATCGGATACAAGGTCGCGGACTTGAAATTTTCAAAAAAGCCGGTTCCGTTTTATCTGAATCTCCTCAACAAGCTGGCCTATGTTACGGTTCAAAAGAAACTTAGGGATCATTTGGGACTGTCTCGGGTGCGCCACGCGTACACGGGGGGTGCCGCCATGGGTCCGGATCATTTCCGTTTCTTTCATGCCTTGGGCGTGAACCTGAAACAGATCTATGGCCAGACCGAGATCGCAGGGATTTCCGTGGTTCACCGGGACGGAGACATCAAATTCGACACGGTGGGGAAGCCCCTGCCTGAGACTGAGGTAAAGATTACAGAAGAAGGGGAAATCATATCGAAAGGTCCGTCTGTCTTCCTGGGTTACTACAAGAATCCGGAGGCGACGGAGAAGACCTTGCGGGATGGGTGGCTCTATTCCGGCGACAGGGGATTTATTGACGAGGACGGCCATTTGGTCGTCTTTGACCGTTCCAAGGATGTCATGACCCTGAGTGATGGTCGACCTTTCTCTCCCCAGTACCTCGAGAGTCGATTGAAATTTAGTCCCTATATCAAGGACGCCTGGGTGATCGGTGATCAGCGTCCATACGTCACCGCAGTGGTCTGCATCGATTATTCCGTCGTCGGGAAGTGGGCCGATGACAAAAAACTCAACTATACGAGTTATCAGGAACTGTCCCAAATTCAGGATGTTTACGATCTGGTGGAATCACAGATAAAGATGGCGAATAAGGATTTGCCGGACGTGGCCCGGATCAGGAAATTTGTCAACCTCTATAAGGAGTTCGATCCGGACGATGGGGAATTGACCCGAACCCATAAATTGAGGCGGGCCTTTGTGGAGGATCGTTACAAGGATATCGTCGAGGCCCTTTATACCGACGCGGATGTGGTTCATATGGATACCACCATCACGTATGAGGACGGACGGGTGGCGGAGATCAAGACCGATCTCCGAATTCAAAAGGTTCCAGAGGAGGGAAAGAAGAAATGAGCCAGACGAATCTGTTTTTCATGACGTTGACCACGGGCTTGATGGTAGGTGGGATCTACGCCCTCGTAGCATTGGGATGGGTGATTATCTACAAGTGCTCTGGCGTGCTGAACTTGGCTATGGGGGAATTAACCATTATCGGGGCGTATGTCACGCTGACGTTCTACCAGATGGGGGTTCCCTTTGTCCTCGCGGTTGTCATCTCTCTGATCATCGGCTTGGTTCTCGGGATCCTTACGGAACGGGTCTTTCTTGATCGTCTTATCGGCGAGCCGATCCTGACGGTTATCATGGTGACGGTTGGACTCTCCTTCTTTTTCCGTGGCCTGGTGGAGTTCATCTGGGGAACGAATACGCGGGTGTTCCAGCCTCCCGTCTTTCCATTGAAGCCCGTAAAAATCGGCTTCCTGGTTATTGGAAGCGTTTACCTCTGGAGCTTTGTCACCGCCATTGTCCTTCTTTTGATTCTGGTGGCCTTTTTTCAGTATACCCGGTGGGGGTTGGCCATGCAGGCTACGGCGGACGATGAAATGGCGGCCATTTCCCTGGGCGTGAGCGCCAGATTTGTTTATGCTGCGGCCTGGGCCATCGCCTTTATGGCGGCCGGTGTGGGGGGAAGCCTTCTGGGAAATATTAATGGCTTGAATATCTCTGTGAGCTACCTGGGGCTTCTCGTCTTGCCTGCAGTTGTGCTGGGTGGGCTCAATTCCATACCGGGTGCGATCGTGGGGGGGTTGGCCATTGGGATTTTGCAGAATTTTGCCGGGGCCTACCTGGATCAGTATTTTCCAGGCGGCGTGAAGCAGATTTTTCCCTTTGTGTTCATGGTGGTTTTTCTCCTCTTCAAGCCTTATGGGCTTTGGGGATGGGAGCGGATTGAACGCGTTTAACGTTGGACGTATGTAGGAGCTGAGACATGGCAAAAGGTTTTCTCCCCTGCGGTACTTATCATCAAGACTACAAGCATGATCATGCCTGGTGGCAGACAAAGTTTGTCAAGGGGAAAATGATTCTCTTGGCGATCATCCTCTTTATCGTCATTCCCCGGATGGATCCTTACTGGGTAGGGATCGCCAACATGATCGGCTATACGATTCTCGGGGCCCTGGGTGTTGACCTCCTCATCGGTTTTACGGGGCAGATCACGCTGGGGCATGCGGCCTTTATTGCCGTGGGTGCCTACACGAGTACCCTTTTGATTCTTGAGTTTCCGTGGCCTCAGGTTTTCCACTATCTCGGGATAGCCTATCCCATCAGTATCATTGTGGGGGCTGTTGTCGCCGGCCTCTGGAGCGTCCTTTTCGGGTTGCCCTCCGCTAAAGTAAAAGGTTTCTATCTGATCTTGACTACCATGGCCGCTCAGTTCGTCACAGTCGACTTCATTATTACCCAATACGTGGCCAAGATCGGCGGGCGAGGGCAGGCCTTCTCACTGCCGCCGGGGACCATCAAGATTGGTCCGTGGATCGTTGATAATCCCACCAAGGTCTATTACCTGATGATTGTTCTCGTCTTGCTTTGTATAGGTATGGTGGCGAACCTGTTACGGACCAAGCCGGGACGGGCCTGGATGGCGATTCGAGACAACGACATCGCGGCGGAGACATTGGGAATCAACATCGTGGTCTACAAGCTTCTCTCCTTCTTCGTGGCTGGCTTTATCGGTGGGATTGCCGGGGCCTTCTGGATCAGTAATCTGGCGGCCATCAGCCCGGAACACTTCCCATGGTCATGGTCCTTGTGGTTAGTCGGAGTCATCCTCATCGGGGGGACCGGTTCCATCCATGGAACGATTTTCGGTTCCATGTTCATGGTGCTGGTCATGGAATTCCTTCAGATGGGGATTCTCCCACTTGCGGATGTCTATCCCCAGTTGCTTGAGAAGTTCCTGTTCGTGAAGGAATCGACGTTTGGATTGGCGATTTGTGCCTTTTTGATCTTCGAACCCAACGGGTTGTCTTATCGTTGGTGGCAGATCAAAAACTATTTCAACCTTTGGCCATTTTCTTATTAGAAAGGGGGTGGTGGCCCAAGACGAGACTTTTTAATGGGAAGGGGATGATCCCTTTCGGAATGCCGTAAAAAAATTAGTGTTAAACCTTCTAAAAAGGGGGAAAAAGGATGAAAGCGCGTGAGATTTTATTGAAACTGGGAATAATTCTTCTTGTGATGGGGCTTGTAGCGAGCTTTCCTGGAGCGGCGGTTGCCAAGACCATCCGGGTCGGCGGTATTATGGATATGACGGGGGCAACCTCTGACGTGGGAAAGGACTACGCCCTTGGTATGGCGGAGGCTTTTAACTATTTTAATGAAAAGGGCGGCATCAACGGCAAAAAAATCAAATACACCTATTTCGATTATGGATACCGTATCCCTGAAGCTTTAACGAAATATACCTTGTTGAAACGGTTGCGGTGCGTGGCCATCGAGGGATGGGGCACGGGAGACACCGAGGCCTTGTCCCCGACGGTTACGAAGGACAAAATTCCTTATGTATCCGCGTCTTATTCGGCTCACCTGACCGACCCCAAAAAGACGCCTTACAACCTCTTTTTCTCCTCTGACTATTCGACCAATGCCCGTGCCTGCTTGACGGCCTGGTATGACAAGATCTGGAAACCCAAAAACCTGAAGCGGAAGCCGCGGTTTGCCTGCTGCTACATGTTTGCGTCTCCTTACTGCAGTGCCGCAATTAAGGCCATCAAAGATCAGGCAAAGCTCCTCGGTTTCGAGATCGGCCCGGATCAGGATGTGTCCCTGTTTGCCTTGGACACGAAGAGCCAGATCCTCGCCCTCAAGAAATTCAAACCGGATGTCGTTTGGCATGGGAATACGGTTATGTCCGTGGCGGCAACCCTGCGGGATGCCTATTCCCTTGGGCTTGGTGCAAGCTGGATTATCGACAACTGGGGGTTTAATGAGTATCTTCCCAAGCTTGCCGGCAAGGCTGCCGAGGGTGCCATCGGCGCGACGCCTTGTGCCTTCTTCGGCCAGAAGTCCGATATGATGGACGTGGTCGTGGCGAGCGCCAAGAAGTATAATCCCAGTTTGCCCCTGGAAAAGCGAACCATTTGTACCATTCAGGCGTGGTGTGACGCCCTCATCCTGTGGGAAGCCATGAAACGCGCGGACAAGGCCGGCGATCTCACGGGTGAGGGAATTCTCAAGAAGGGATTTGAGACCTTCCGTAATTTCCATATCGGTCTCGGCGCCAGTGATGTGACCTATACCACGACGGACCATCGTCCCGCTCCCGGGTGTATGGTTCAGCAGTATAAAAATGGGAAGTTTGTCCGGTTGGAATATGTCAACTTGAAGAAACGCTGGCCGCAGAAGTGGGAGAAAGAGTGGCTGGGATGGTAAAAATTTAGCTTTAAAGGAAGCTAATTTCTCGATCCATGGAGGGAAAGGATTTGGAAAACAAACCGGAACCGATCTTAAAATTGAATAACATCGAGGTCAAGTACCACGAAGTGATTCTCGTGCTCAAAGGTGTCTCCATTGAGGTTCCCAAGGGGGGAATCGTTGCCCTCCTCGGGGCCAATGGCGCGGGGAAGAGCACGACCTTGAAGGCGATCTCCGGGCTCTTGAAACATGAAGATGGTGAAGTCACCGACGGCTCCATCGAGTTCCTGGGTGAACAGATCCATAAGAAACGAGCCGTTGAAATCGCGAAGATGGGGATCGTTCAAGTGATCGAGGGCCGACGGGTCTTTGAACACCTGACGGTAGAGCAGAATCTCCTCGTGGGTGGCCACATGCGGAAGGGTGGTGACAAAACGGTTAAAGAACGCCTTGAGATGGTGTACCATTACTTCCCACGTTTGAAGCAGAAGCGGAAAGAGATCGCGGGTTTCGTCAGTGGTGGCGAACAGCAGATGACGGTGGTGGGACGTGCCTTGATGACCAATCCGAAATTGATGCTTTTGGATGAACCCTCCATGGGATTGGCGCCACTTTTAATTCACGAAATTTTCGAGATTATCACCCGTCTCCACGAGAAAGAGGGGATCTCCATTCTTCTCGTGGAGCAGAATGTCAAGCTGGCCCTGAACGTTGCCCCTTACGCCTATGTCTTAGAAAATGGTCGAATTGTCCTGGATGATACATCGGAAAGGCTTAAAGAGAACGAGGACATTAAGGACTTTTATCTCGGCCTGACGGATGTGGGGGGAAGAAAGAGCTTCAGGGATGTCAAACATTACAAGCGGCGGAAACGCTGGTTAACTTAAAGAAAGAGGGGTAAAAGAATGAAAAGGAAATGGAGCCCTATCAAGGCAGTCATGGTTGGTATCATTGGAATCGTGTTCCTTGCCGGGATGGTGGGATGTGCCACGACCCAGGGAGGAGGAACCGCGAGCGTATCGAGTATTAAAACCCCGACCATAAAACTTGTCGACGTCCAGTTGGCCCACTACTGGGGCTGGTGGTATTTCTCCAAGAAGGTCAAACCGACGAAGGGGAAAGCGGGCAATTACGGTGCCCCGATGGACCTTGCCTTTGTGTTCGAAATTACGAATCCCAATCCCTTTCCCATTCAGTTGGATGGTTTCAAATTCACGGTGGCCTTTGAGGAATTTGACGTGAATACCATCAATGCCTTCGAGACCATGTGGATTCCTGCGGGAAAGACGAACCAACTGGCGGTTCATGGTATGTTTGATGCCCGAACCTCTCTGTTGAGTCTGCTCGTAACGGGTGGCTTCAAGCTCAAGGCGAAGAAGATGAACGTGTGGCAGCAACTGGAGAAGTGGTGGACAGGTATTACAACCTTTTCCTTCCCGATTACGGTTAAAGAGGGTGCGGCCACGTTCCATGCGGGAGACAAGACCATCGTAGCGAGTTTCGGCGGAAAATTTCCACAGTAAGTTCCAGACAAGTGGGAAGAGGGGGTGTTGCCTCTTCTTCCCACACTATCTTTAACCCGAAGGTTAGGGGAGACATTATCAACGGATAGGGAATATCGTGATTCGGTGATTTCATTTTTTATTTTACAAATATTGCCAGTTAACGTAAAGTGTTATGAGTGAAGAAAAACAGTACCAGATAGGCGAGTTGGCGAGCATTTTAGACATGAGTCCCCGAACGATTCGGTACTACGAAGAGGTCGGGTTGCTCAACTCCATCAAAAGGGTCGAGGGGGCCAAGCGGGTCTATACGGATCAGGACCTGCGGCGGTTGCGTTTTATCAAGCGCCTGAAACTTCTTGGGCTAACCCTTGTGGAGATGAAGGAGCTGGAGGACATATATCGGATTCATAAGACGAATAAAAAGGTTTTACCAAAGTTGCTGGAACTTTTGGATCGGCGCATGCGGGAAATCGATGAGCGCGTCAATAGCCTTAAGAAACTAAAGACCGAGATTATGAGTTATCGGGAAAAGATAGAAGAAAAGCTGAACGAGGGGACTTAATTATCGGATTCAGGAGGATAAGATGGAAGAGGTTGTAATCGTCAGTGCCGTTCGAACCCCTATCGGAAATTTCCTGGGGGGATTGTCTTCTTTTACCGCAACACAATTGGGGGCGATGGTGATCGTGGAGGCGATCGAGCGGGCGGGAATCGAGAAGACGGACGTGGATGAGGTGATTATGGGAAATGTCCTGCCCTGTGGCCTGGGGCAGAATCCCGGAAGGCAGGCTATGCTTCAGGCGGGACTCCCTGTGGAGGTAGGAGCGATAACCGTGAATAAGGTGTGCGGTTCCGGCCTCAAGGCCGTTATGCTGGCCGCCCAGGCGATCCAGGTAGGGGATGCCGAGGTTGTGGTGGCCGGGGGAATGGAGAGCATGTCCAACGCCCCGTATTACCTGGATGGGGCACGGAAAGGCTATCGGCTCTGGGACGGCAAGTTGGTGGACGGCATGGTTCATGACGGTCTCTGGGATGTCATCAACGACTATCACATGGGATACACAGCCGAGCTGGTTTCCGAGAAATTCAAGATTACCAAGGAGGATCAGGACACCTTTTCCCTGAACTCCAATCAGAAGGCCATCGAGGCCATGGAAAAGGGGCTTTTCAAGGAAGAGATCATGCCGGTTGAGGTCAAGACGCGAAAGGGTGCGACGGTGGTCGAGGCGGATGAGGGACCGAGAAAACCGGATCCGGAGAAGATTAAGAAACTTGCCCCTGTGTTCAAGGAAGGGGGGCTGGTTACGGCAGGAAACTCGTCCAAATTGAGTGATGGCGCCTCGGCCCTGGTGGTCATGTCCGCCGCGAAGGCGGAGGTCTTGGGGGTGAAACCCATGGCGCGGGTGATTTCGCAGGCGTCGGCGGGTGTTTCCCTGGAAGACGTCCTTGTGGCTCCGATCCAGTGTATCCCCAAGGTCTTGAAAAAGGCCGGGTGGGCCCTGGAGGAGGTAGACCTCTTCGAGATCAACGAGGCGTTTGCCGCGTCCACCGTGGCCATCATTCGCACCCTCGGGATTCCCGAGGAGAAGGTCAACGTTCACGGAGGTGCCGTGGCGCTGGGACATCCTATCGGCTGCAGTGGCGCGCGGGTTTTGACGACCCTTTTATACGCCATGAAGGAAAAAGGGGCGAAGAAGGGATTGGCGACGCTTTGCCTTGGTGGAGGCGAGGCTGTTGGCCTGACCGTGGAGAGACTGTAGATTAGTGAAAAAAGTTTATCCGAGAACGATCTTGGATGGGAGGAAAGATCATGGCAATTAAAACGATTGGTGTTGTAGGTGCGGGACAAATGGGTGGTGGCATTGCTCAGGTCGCGGCCGTTTCCGGGTTTGACGTGATCATGTCGGACATCAAGGATGAATTTGTCCAGCGTGGACTGAACACGATATCCAAAAGTCTGGACCGCTTTGTCAAAAAGGAGAAGATGACCCAGGCTGAAAAGGATGCGGCCATGGAAAGAATCAAGGGAACTACGGAGCTTTCCGACATGAAGGACGCCGATTTTGTGGTAGAGGCGGCCACCGAAAATGAGTCTTTGAAATTGGGAATCTTTAGAGACCTGGATAACATTTGCGGGAAGGATATCATCCTGTCTTCCAATACGAGTTCCATATCCATTACCAAGATTGCCGCGGCAACGAAGCGGCCCCAAAAGGTCATCGGGATGCATTTCATGAATCCGGTGCCCATGATGGTGCTTGTGGAGGTCATCCGGGGGTTGGAAACGGATGATGAGACCTATCAAACGGTGGAAGATCTCGCGAAAAAACTGGGGAAGACCCCGGTTCCGGCCAACGATTTCCCCGGTTTCATCTCGAACCGGATCCTCATGCCCATGATCAACGAGGCGATCTACGCCCTTTTCGAGGGGGTGGGAACGCCGGAGTCGATCGATGCCATCATGAAACTGGGAATGAACCACCCGATGGGTCCCTTGACCCTGGCGGACCTCATCGGGCTGGATACCTGTCTCGCCATCATGAATGTCCTCTATGAGGGGTTTGGGGATCCCAAGTATCGTCCCTGTCCCTTGCTGAAAAAGTACGTGGACGCGGGATTTCTTGGGAGAAAAACAGGGAGAGGTTTCTACACGTACGAATCTTAAGGAGATAGTGGGATGATTTTTGATTTGACCGGCGAACAGGAGATGATCCAGCAGATGACGCGCGACTTTGCCGAAAGGCATCTCAAGCCCGTGGCCGAAGAGCTGGATCGCACCAAGGCCTTCCCCTTTGAGAATCTCAAGAAATTGGCCCAACTGGGATTGATGGGGATGAACATCTCCGTCGATTACGGAGGCTCGGACGTGGGTGTGATCGCTTACAGTCTGGCCATCACGGAGATCGGGAAGGCCTGTGCCGCCACGGGGGTGACGACGTCGGTGACCAACATGGTGGCGGAGGTGATTCAGGAGTTTGCCACGGAGGCGATCAAGAAGGAACATCTCCCAAAGATCTGTGACGGGACGTATCCGGCCGGCTCCTTTGCTTTGACGGAACCATCTGCGGGATCCGATGCAGCCAGTATCCGCGCCACAGCGGTCAAGGACGGAAACGGCTACCGGATCAATGGAACAAAGACCATGATTACCAGCGGGGAACATTCGGGTATCACGGTGGTCTGGGCGGTGACTGACAAGTCGGCTCGCAAGGGAAAGGGGATCAGCGCCTTTGTGGTGGAGAAAGGGCGTGAGGGATTCCACGTGGGGAAGAATGAAGAGAAGCTCGGCCAGCGGGCCTCTACCACCAATGAGCTGATCTTCGAGGAGTGCTGGGTTCCCGATGAAAACCTACTCGGCAAAGAAGGGGATGGTTTCAAGATCGCCATGATGGAGCTGGACGGCGGGCGGATTGGGATAGGTTCTTTGGCCTTGGGGATTGGGTTTGCGGCCATCGAATACGCCACCGAATATGTCAAGAATCGGGAACAGTTCGGGAAGCCCCTCTCGAATTTTCAGGCGATCCAGTGGATGATTGCGGATTCCTACACGGAATTGGAGGCGGCCCGCTTCCTGATCCTGAGGGCGGCCTATCTCAAGGAAAATGGCCGCAAGTTTACCAAAGAGGCCTCCATGGCCAAGGTGTTTGCCAGTGAGGCGGCCCGTGGTGTGACGATCCGTTCGGTTCAGATGTTGGGAGGATATGGCTACACGAAGGACTATCCCGTGGAGCGTTTTTTGAGGGATGTCATCGTAACGACCCTGTATGAGGGGACCTCGGAAGTGCAGCGAATGGTTATTGCACGTGAGATCCTTCGAGGAGGTTAGACGTGGAAGAATTGCAACAGCCGCTGCCGGAGCGGCTGGACCTGTTTACATGTATTCAATGCGGGAAATGCACGGGGGGATGTCCGGTTTCCATTAAGTCGCCCCTGAATATTCGGCGGGTCATTCGGGAATCGACGGTGCGGGAGGACCTCCATATCTTTTTTGACCGACTGGAGATCTGGGATTGCACGACCTGCTCCACCTGTGCGATCCGGTGCCCGAGGGGACTCCGTCCCGTGGATGCCATTATCGGCCTCCGGGAGATGATGGTGGAAGAGGGGCGAATAGAGAAAACCATCATCGACGCCTTGGATGGGGCCTATAAGTACGGCAACCCTTGGGGACGAGCCAAGAACAAGCGCGCAGAATGGGCTCAGGACCTTGAGATTCCGAACGCCTTGGAAATGGATCCTGGCCAGGTTCTCTATTTTGTGTGTTGTGCCGCGTCCTACGACCCGCGAGTCCAAGTGGTGGCGAAATCTCTTGTGACAGTCCTTCGGGCCGCCGAGGTTTCCTTTGGGATTTTGGGAAACAAGGAGGTCTGTTGCGGTAGTGAGATCCGGCGTATGGGAGAGGTGGGGCTTTTCGAGATGTTGATGGAAGAGAATATGAAAAACTTTACCAAGATTGAACCGAAGACCATTGTGACGACCTCGCCCCACTGCATGAACGCCCTGAAGAATGAATACGAGGGTCTCGACTCTGAGGTTCTCCATTACAGCCAGTTTGTCTGGCGGTTGATCGAGGAGGGGAAACTGAGTTTTAACACGGAAGTTCCCATGAAGGTAACGTATCACGACCCCTGCTATTTGGGGAAACAGAACGGGGTCTTTGATGAGCCCCGTGATGTCTTGAAGAGTATTCCTGGGATCGAATTGATTGAATTCGGACGATGCCGGGAAAACAGCCTTTGCTGTGAAGGGGGCGGCGGCCGCATGTGGATGGAAGGCACCGGGATAGGAAAGCGCCTTTCAGAGGTTCGGGTGGAGGATGCCCTTGAGATGGGGGTCGAGGCGATTATCACCGCCTGCCCCTTCTGCCTGCTGACCCTGGAGGATGCGGTCAAGACCACGGGGAACGAGGAGAAGATCAAGGTCATCGATCTGATGGAGCTGGCGTCTATGGGATTGGGCGTCACGCCGGAGGTAGAGTGAGAGGGGTAGTAGATAATAGGTGGTAGGTAGTAGGTTGACGGCCGAAGGTCGTACTTCGGACTGAATAAAAACCATCCCTAAGGAGGAAGAAAAATATGGATATTATCGTATGTATCAAGCGGGTTCCAGAGACAGCGGAAGCGGACCTGGTCATCGACGGGAGCAAAAAGGCCATCGACACGGACGGCCTCGTCTTTTCCATCAATGAGTGGGACAACTACGCCGTCGAGGCGGCCATCCAGCTAAAAGAGGCTGAGGGCGGGACAATCACAGTAATCTCTGTGGGACCTGAAGAAAACAACGAGGTCCTGCGTCGTGCCCTGGCCATGGGTGCGGACGAGGCCCTGCGCCTGACCGATCCCGCATTCGAGGGGTCCGATGCCTATGCCATGGCGAAGATCCTCGCCGCGGCTATCAAGGATATTCCCCACGATCTCATTCTCACAGGGGTCCAAGCGGACGACGACGGCTTCGGCGCGGTAGGGGTTGCCTTGGCGCAGATGCTGGAACTCCCCTATGCGGCCCTCGTCACGGATATCAAGAAAGAGGGGGATACCCTCACCGTGCACAGGGAATTGGAGGGTGGTCTGGAGGAAGTGGATACTCTCAAGCTCCCGGCCCTTTTGACCATCCAGACGGGAATTAACGAACCCCGGTATGTTTCCATCATGGGGATTCGCAGGGTAGCCAAGAAGGAGATTGGCGCCAAGGGCGTAGCAGACTTGGGATTGTCAGAGGAAGAAGTGGGATTGAAGGGTTCCCTGAGCCAGATCGAAGAGCTCTTCTTCCCACCTGTGGGAGAGGGCGCGGAGATCATCGAAGGCACCATGGATGAAAAGGCTGAAGCACTCGTCAAGATTCTTAAAGAGCGAGGAGGGATTGGATAAATGGAAAAGATAGCGGTATTGGTGGAACATCGACAGAATGAGGTGAGAGATATTACCTTTGAGATGCTGGGCAAGGCTCACCAACTCCTTGAGGGTGGGGGAGAGGTCATTGCCCTCTTTTTAGGCGACGTATCCCAGAAGGGACTTTTGGACCAGATTACACCCCATGCCCATCGAACGGTTGCCTATCTCGATTCCAACCTGAAGGACTTTGAGCCCCTGCGGTATCAGGCGGCGTTTACCAATATTTTTGAAAATGTGGACTGCCAGCTCATCCTAATGGGGCAGACGGCCTTTGGGATGGACTTTGCACCGGCCATTGCAGCGAAATGGAAGATTCCCTTCACCACCGACGTGGTGGATATCGAGGCATCTGAGGAGCTTCATGCCATCCGTCAGATGTACAGCGGAAAGGTCAATGCGAAGGTTTCCCTGAAACCGGGAGAAAAAATGCTGTGTACCGTCCGCGCCGGAGCCTTCCCCGCGGAAGACATCCCGACTGTTTCCGGAGAGCTTCAGGAGATCACAGGGGCTATCGAGGGCGATTTCTCCGCTCGCACCTTTGTGGAATACCTGGAGGCGGCCGTGGGAGACGTGGACATCACCCAGGCGGATATCATCGTCTCGGTAGGACGGGGGATCAAGGATGCGGATAACATCCCCATCGCTCAGGAACTGGCGGATGCCCTGGGGGGGGTCGTGGCTTGTTCAAGACCCGTGGCGGACAAGAAGTGGCTGCCGAAAGAACGCCAGGTGGGCACCTCTGGCAAGACCGTCAAACCCAAGGTCTATATCGCCCTCGGCATCAGCGGGGCCTTCCAGCATCAGGCGGGCATGAAAGGGGCTAACACGATTATCGCCGTGAACAAGGACCCGAAGGCGCCCATCTTCAGTATTGCCCACTACGGGATCGTGGATGACCTCTTCAAGGTGGTGCCGGCCCTGACGGAGAAGGTGAAGGAGTTAAGAGGATAGAGCGTTTCTTTCGTTTATCTCGTTTATTCTGTTTGGAGGATGAACGAAATGAACCAGACAAACTAAACAAACGGGAGAATATATGGATTTTGAGCTGAACATGGAACAAAGGGAGATCGTCAAGGCGGCCCGTGAGTTCGCGGAGGGGGAATTTGATCCCCAAGTTGCCATGGAACTGGAGAAATCCCACCAGTTTCCCTTCGATATACGAAAGAAGGCCTGTCAGTTGGGCTTCATCGGGATTCATTTTCCCGAGGAATACGGCGGTCAGGGCTACGGAATCTTTGAGAATGCCTTGATCGTGGAGGAATTCTGTCGTAGGGATTCCGGGATTGGCAGCGCGGTGGTCCTGTCTGATTTTTCTTCCGAGATTATCATGCGCTTTGGCTCGGAAGAACAGAAAAAAGCGTATCTCCCCAAGGTTGCTTCGGGAGAGTATATCTCCGGTGGCGGTTATACCGAGCCGGATCACGGCAGTGACATCACTTTGATGAATACGACAGCGGTGAAAGATGGGGACTCCTACGTCATCAATGGCTCCAAGACCTTCATTACCAATGGAGGGATTGCTAAGTTCCTCATCGTACTCTGCCAGACGGATGAGAACGCCTCTCCCACCTACCGGGGGCAGAGCACCTTCATCGTTCCCACGGACGTGGAGGGGTTTGAGGCGGTGGAAATCGAGGACAAGATGGGGCTGAAGATGACTTCCACGTGCGAGATCTATCTGAACAACGTCCGAGTGCCCGCGGATAACCTCATTGGAAAAGAGGGAAGGGGATTCTACCAGGTTCTGGAATTCTTCGACGAGAGCCGCGTGGAGATAGCGGCACAGGCCTTGGGGATTGCCCAGGGGGCGCTGGATCGAACGATCGCCTATATCAAAGAACGGACCCAGTTTGGAAGGAAGATCGCGGCGTTCCAGGTCAACCAGCACAAAGCGGCGGATATGGCGACCCGGGTGGAGCTTGCGCGATTGATTGTTTATAAGGCCGCCTGGAACTATGACAAAGGAAGAATCGATCCGGTCCTGACCTCCATGGCCAAGATGACGGCAGGTCGGACGGCAGTGGAGGTTTGTGACGAGGCCATCCAGATGCACGGTGGCTATGGATACATATTGGAAAACGAGGTGGAGAGATTCTATCGGGATGCCAAGATCACGGAGATCTACGAAGGAACCCGAGAGATCCAGAAGAACACCATTGCCTCCACGATCGTGGGACGGTTTAAGTAGAGGAGGCCGATTTCTCAGCATGAGTTTGGAACGATTCAGAACCGGCAGACCTGGGGAGAAAATGAGGAGCCCGGAGCCTGAAGTCCGAAGTCCGAAGTTCTGGCTTTCAGTTTTCAGCCTGGGGCTTGAGGCCGGACAATGCGGTTGGAGCCGGCCATGAAAGACGTGCTCGTCATCGGAGCCGGTATTGCGGGGATCCAGGCGTCCCTGGACATGGCGGATGCCGGCTTTACCGTCCATTTGGTGGAGAAAGAACCCACCATCGGGGGGCATATGGCCCAGACCGACAAGGTGTTTCCGACGCTGGACTGCTCGTCCTGTATCCTGACACCCAAGATGGTTAGTGTGGGGCAGCATCCCAATATTCGCCTCTACACCCTCAGTGAGGTGACGAAGATCGACGGCAGGGCCGGGGACTTCACCGTCGAAATCCTCCGACATCCCCGATATGTGGATGAATCGGCCTGTACGGGTTGCGGGGCTTGTGCCGAGGCTTGTGTCATGAAGGGCCGCATCAAGAACGCCTTCGACATGGGGATTGGTAAGCGCGGGGCGATCTATATCGCGTTCCCCCAGGCGGTTCCCTTGAAATACGCCATCGATCCGGAGACGTGCCTGACATTGAGCCGGGGGAAGTGCAAGAAGGGTCCTCCCTGCAAGCTGGCCTGCGATGCCGATGCCATCAACTTCGAGGATACTGAAAAGACCCTGACGGTCCACGTGGGGGCCATTGTCGTGGCTACGGGATACGACCCCTTCGATCCCAGGCTCAAACCCGAATACGGTTACGGGAAGTACCCGGAGGTTCTAACCGCCCTGGAGGTGGAACGGCTGTGCAGTGCATCGGGACCCACATTGGGGGAGATCGTGGTCAACGGGAAAAAACCGAGCAAGGTTTTCTTTATCCACTGTGTGGGATCCAGGGATCACACGGTGGACAATCTCTATTGTAGTCGCGTTTGCTGTATGTTCACGGCGAAACAGGCACACCTGGTGAAGGACAAGGTCCCCGAAGCTAAGGTAACGGTGACGTATATCGATATCCGAGCCTTTGGGAAAGGCTACGAGGAGTTCTACGAGCGGGTACAGAGCGAGGGAATCATCTACCGCCGCGGGGTCATCTCGGAGGTCTTCAAAAAAGGGGACAAACTTTACGTGAGAGGGGAAGATACATTTCTGGGTGAGACCTATGAGGAAGAGGCGGATATGGTCGTCCTGGCGGCGGGGCTCGTGCAGCGGAAGGGACTGGAGGTGATTGAGGCGCTGGGTGTCCAGAAGGGTGACGACCGGTTTTTCTGCGGTCCCTCCCCCTTGGATCCGGTTGAGACGGGGATAGAGGGGGTTTATCTGGCGGGATGCTGCGCAGGCCCGAAGGATATCCCGGATACGGTTGTTCAGGCCAGTGGAGCGGCGTCTCGTGCCATGACGATCCTGTCGAGGGAGGAGGCGGCATGAGGATCGGGGTTTACGTCTGTCATTGCGGCATCAATATCGCCTCGGTTGTGGACGTGGCCGCCGTGCGGGATTACGCAAAGACCCTTCCGGATGTCGTGCTCGCCAAGGATTACCAGTACATGTGTTCCGATCCGGGACAGGAGATGGTTCGGGAAGATATCGGGGAACATCAACTGGACCGAGTGGTTATCGCGGCCTGCTCCCCCAGGATGCACGAGGCGACCTTTCGAAAGGTCATGGAGAAGGGTGGGATCAACGCCTACTATTTCGAGGAGGCCAATATCCGGGAGCAGTGTTCCTGGGTGCATTCGGACCGCGAGGTTGCCACGGAGAAGGCGAAGGAGCTGGTGGCCGCGGCGGTTGCCCGCGTGCATCTTCAAGAATCCCTTCAGGAAAAAGAAGCCTCCGTGATCCCCGCCGCTCTGATCATCGGGGGGGGAATTGCGGGATTGACGGCAGCCAAAGACATGGCGGAGGCAGGCTTTAAGGTGACCCTGCTCGAACGGAAGCCCTATCTGGGGGGGCACGTGGCCAAATGGACCGACACCTTTCCCAACATGGCCAAGGCAAGCGAGTTCCTGACACCTTTGATGGAGCTGGTTAAGACCCACGAGAATGTCGAGGTCCTGACTTCGGGGGAACTGGTTGACCTGGAAGGGTTTGTAGGAAATTATCAGGCGAAGGTTTCCCTGAGTCCCCGGTATGTGGACGAGACGGCTTGCACACGGTGCGGGAAGTGCCTGGAGGTATGTCCCGTAGAGGTGCCGGATGAGGAGACATGGGGGCTTATGGAACGGAAAGCTATTGTCTTGCCCCCGCCACCGCATGACCCGGATACCGCTTTCATCGATGCGAGTAGCTGTCGCCATTTCACGGAAGAGGGGTGTAATGCCTGTGTGTCGGCCTGTCCGGAGGGGGCGATTTCTTTAGAGGCGCAGTCCGAGGAGCGGATTATCGATACCGGCGTGATTATTGTCGCCACAGGATACAATCTCTTTGACCCAGCCCGCAAACCGGAATTGAATTATGAGAAACTCCCCACGGTTATTACGGGGCCCCAGCTTGAGAGGCTTTTGGACGAGAATGGCCCAACGAAGGGGAAGCTTGTTCTGAATGGGGAAAGCCCCAAAAGAATTACCTTCATTCACTGTGTGGGCTCTCGGGATCACACCGTCGGCAATCTTTACTGCAGCCGGGTCTGCTGCATGTTCACGGCGAAGCAGGCCATGATGATCAAGGGACGGTATCCCGATATGCGGATTCGCGTCTGTTACATGGACATGCGGACCTTCTGCCGAGGGTGCGAGGAGTTTTACAACGCCGTTCAAGGCATGGGGATTTATTATACTCGCGGGATGGTTTCAGAGATCTTCCCCAAAGAGGGGAAACCCGTGGTGCGATTTGAAGACACCTTTCTCGAAGAGATGATGGAGGAACCCTCAGACTGGGTGGTTTTGGCCGTGGGGATGGAACCTCCGGAGGGCACGGAATCTCTTCAGAACCTCTTGAAGCTTTCCCGATCCGCGGATGGCTTCTTCTTGGAGGCTCACCCCAAACTTCGTCCCGTGGACACGGATACCGACGGGATCTTTCTCGCGGGATGTTGCCAGGGACCGAGGGATATTGCGGACACGGTTTCGTCCGCCCACGCTGCAGCCTCCCGGGCATCGATCCCCCTCTTTGCCGGAAAGGTGGCCATTGCTCCTATTGTGGCGGAAGTGGATACGGAGGTCTGCGCGGGATGTGCCCTTTGTGAGCAGGTCTGCGTCTATGGGGCGCTGAAATTGGATGAGATGAGCAAGAAGATGACCGTGAACGAGGCGGTCTGCAAGGGGTGCGGGGCATGCAGCGCCACCTGCCCATCCAGCGCCATCAAGCTGAGGAATTTCAAGAATCACCAACTCTTGGCGCAAATCGACGCCCTCTGCGTGAAATCGGCGGAGATAAGCGGATGAAGGGGATGGTACAGGTCTATACGGGAAACGGAAAGGGAAAGACGACGGCGGCCCTGGGGCTTGCCATGCGAGCCATTGGGCAAGGACTCAAGGTTCACATGATCCAGTTCATGAAAGGGAACATCGAATACGGTGAGCTCAAGACGGCAAGGCGCCTGGCCCCGGATTTTACCATCACACAGATGGGACGTGAGACCTTCGTGGATCATGACAACCCGGACGAGATCGACCGTGAATGGGCCAGGAAGGGGATGCGCCTGGCGAGGGAGCTGTTCAAAAAGGAAGAACTGAATGTCTTGATCCTGGATGAGATCAACGTGGCCATTGATTTCAAGCTCGTTTCCAAGGAGGAAGTCCTGGCGCTGATCCGGGAGAAGCCCGACGCGCTGGAGCTGATTCTCACGGGGCGATACGCCCCCGTCGAGATTGTTAAGGAGGCAGACCTGGTCACGGAGATGCTGGAGATCAAGCACTATTATCATCGGGGGATAGAGTCCCGAAAGGGATTTGAGTTGTAAAAGGGGTGAGATTATGTGGGACGAAAAGAAACTCGAGTCACTGAAGGAAAAAGAGGCGGCCTGGAGGGAGGATTACAAGGAGGCCACGAAGAAACATCCGGAACGGATGGAACGCTTTTCTACTGTCTCGGACCAAGAAATCGACGCCCTTTACACGCCGAATGATATTGCCAACTTCGATTACGAGCGCGCCCTGGGGTTTCCTGGTGAATACCCCTACACGCGTGGTGTCCATAAAACCATGTACCGGGGGCGGCTCTGGACCATGCGGATGTTCTCGGGCCTGGGGAGCGCCAGGGATACGAACCAGCGTTTTCACTACCTACTCAAGCACGGTGAGACGGGGCTGAGCATCGCCTTCGACATGCCGACTTTGATGGGATACGACTCGGACCACCCCATGTCCCGAGGAGAAGTGGGGAAATGCGGGGTTGCCATCGACTCCCTCGCCGATATGGAGGTCCTTTTTGACGGGATCCCCCTGGACAAGGTAACCACCTCCATGACCATCAATCCGCCCGCTTCTATCATGTTGGCCATGTATATCGCCGTTGCGGAGAAACAGGGAGTTCGGCGGGACCAGATTGGTGGGACCATCCAGAACGATATGCTGAAGGAATTCATTGCCCAGAAGACCTTTATGCTGCCACCGAAGCCGTCCATGCGGTTGATCGTGGATACCATTGAGTTCTGTACCAAAGAGGTTCCCCGGTGGAATACCATCAGCATCAGTGGCTACCACATCCGGGAGGCGGGATCCACGGCGGTGCAGGAATTGGCCTTTACCTTGGCGGACGGGATCGCCTACGTACAGGCGGCTGTGGACAGGGGTCTCAATGTGGACGATTTTGCCCCGCGTCTCTCTTTCTTTTTCAACGCTCACATCGACTTTTTTGAGGAGATTGCCAAATATCGGGCGGCCCGGCGTATCTGGTCCCGGGTCATGCGGGAACGGTTCCATGCCAAGAATCCCCGTTCCTGGATGCTTCGGTTCCATACCCAGACGGCGGGATGTTCCTTGACAGCGCAGCAACCTTACAACAACGTGATCCGTACCGCCTATGAGGCCCTTTCAGCCGTGCTTGGCGGAACCCAGTCTCTCCATACCAATTCCCTGGACGAGGTCCTGGCCTTGCCGAGCGAGCATGCGGTCACCATCGCCCTGAGGACCCAACAGATTCTCGCGGAGGAGACGGGAGTGACCAACACCATCGATCCCCTGGCCGGGTCTTATTTTGTGGAGGCCTTGACGGACAAGATGGAGGCCCAGGCCATGGAGTACATCGAGAAGATCGACGAGATGGGGGGGATTCTCGAGGCGATCGAACGGGGATATCCCCAGGGAGAAATCGCCAATGCCGCTTATGACTACCAAAAACAGGTGGACGAGGGCAAAAAGACGATCGTTGGGGTCAACAAGTATGTGAGCGACGTGGAGACCCCTATCGAGATTCTGAAGATAGACGAGACCGTAGAGGAAGAACAGATTAAGCGACTCAAGGCCCTGAAAGAGTCGCGGGACAACGACGCGGTTCAAAAGGCCCTGGATGGGCTCCGAAAAGCGGCAGAGGGGGAGGAGAACATGATGCCCCATATCATCAATGTGGTGAAGGTGTATGGCACAGAGCAGGAAATCTGTGATGTCTTCCGGGAGGTCTTTGGAACCTATCGTGACCCGGGTATGTTTTAGAAGGAGGAGGTATGGCTGGAAAGCGTAAGATCAGGATACTGGTGGCGAAACCGGGGCTGGATGGCCATGACCGAGGAGCAAAGATTATCGCGCGGGGATTTCGTGACGCAGGTTTCGAGGTTATCTATACCGGACTTCACCAGAGCCCCGAACAGATCGTGGAGGCGGCCATTCAGGAAGATGTGGATGTCATCGGCCTGAGCAGTCTGGCCGGGGCACATAATCACCTCTTCCGGGAGGTTCTTCGACTCCTGAAGGAGAAAGGGGCGGAGGACATCCCCGTGTTTGGCGGGGGTATTATCCCTGATGAAGATATCCCGAAGCTGAAGGCCGACGGGATCCTTGAGATCTTCACGCCGGGGACCAAGGTGGAGGACGTGGTTAAATGGGTGGAGGAAAATATCCATCCAAGGGGATAGAAGCTACAGATAAAGGGGGATGCAATGGGACTTAGCTTTGATTTGACAGAAGAACAGGACATGATGCGTCGAATGGTGCGCCAGTTCGCGGAAAAGGAGATCCTTCCTGTCTGCGTCGAGCTGGATGAGAAGGAAGAATTCTCTGTTCATCTGACCCGCCGTATGGCGGAACTGGGTTTGTTTGGATCGATTGTTTCCGAGGAGTACGGGGGGACGGATGTGGGGTATCTCTCCTATATCATCTCGGTCGAGGAGATCGCGCGGGTGGATGGTTCTCAGGCGGCGACCCTGGCTGCGGGGGTTTCCCTGGGAATCTCCCCGATCTTTTATTACGGGAATGAGGAGCAAAAACAGGAGTGGTTGCCCAAGCTCTGCAGTGGAGAGATCCTTGCCTCTTTCGGTCTCACAGAGCCCAACGCGGGGTCAGATGCCGGATCCTCCAAGACGACGGCGGTTCTGGAGAACGGCTACTGGGTGATCAATGGGAGCAAGATCTTCATTACGAATTCGGCTTCTGAGATCAGCGGGATCTGTGTGGTTCAGGCCGTTACGGGGAAACGCTCCGATGGGAAAAACGAGCTGAGCTGTATCCTTGTTCCGAACGGCACGGAAGGGTTCGAGGCCCGACCCATGCACGGGAAGATGTGTTGGCGTGCCTCCAACACGGGAGAACTCTACTTTACGGACTGTATGGTCCCGGAGAAGAATCTGCTGGGCCGTCGAGGCGAAGGGTTCCATCAGATGCTGGCGACCCTGGACGGGGGGCGGTTGAGTATCGGCGCAATGGGACTGGGCGGCGCCCAAGGGGCCTTCGAGGCGGCCCTGAACTATTCAAAGGAGCGGGAGCAGTTCGGACGTCCTATCGGTTCTTTCCAGGTGAATGCGTTCAAGATGGCGGACATGGCGACCCAGATCGAGATGGCCCGCCTCCTTCTCTACAAGGCCTGCTGGTTGCGGGACAACAACCGGGAGTTTTCCAAGGAAGCGGCGATGGCAAAGCTCGTCTGTTCAGAGGTCTTTCGTATGTGTGCGAACCACGCCGTCCAGCTGCACGGTGGGTATGGCCTGATGAATGAGTATAGGGTTGAGAAGTTTTATCGGAACCAGAAGCTTCTGGAGATCGGAGAGGGGACCTCGGAGGTTCAAAGGATCGTCATCGCCCGCCATATCGGTGTGCCGGGACGCGCCTTGTAAAAGTAAAAACGACGGAGTCTTGATTTGAACCCGAAAGAATGGGCAGAAAAAATTATCGAAGGGGATGTTCGCGCGGCCTCGCGCCTCATGCGGGATATTGACGATCGGATGCCCTGGGTTTCCGACGTCATGAAGGAGCTCTATCCCCATACGGGAAGGGCCTATATCATCGGGGTGACGGGATCCCCCGGCGTGGGTAAGAGTACCCTGGTTGATAGTTTGATCGAGGTTTTCCGGAAAAAGGGACACAGTATCGGTGTGGTGGTTATCGACCCTACCAGCCCTTTTACCGGTGGTGCGATCCTTGGGGATCGAATCCGGATGCAGCGTCATAGCACGGACAGCGGCGTTTTTATCCGAAGCCTTGCCACGCGGGGGAGCATGGGGGGATTGTCCCGTTCCACCTCTGATATCCTCCGTGTCATGGACGCCATGGGAAAGGATATTATCCTTTTGGAAACGGTGGGGGTAGGGCAAGACGAGGTGGACGTGGTCAATACCGCCCACACCTCCATGATCATTATGATTCCGGGCCTGGGGGATGACATCCAGGCCATCAAGGCAGGGATTCTTGAGATCGGGGACATTTTTGTCATCAACAAGTGCGAACGAGAGGGCGCCGAGCGGATGGAGCGGGAGATCATGATGATGCTCGAGTTGGGTGCCAAGCGGAAGGATGGGTGGGTTCCAAAGATCGTGAAGACCGAGGCCATCAAGGGGAAGGGAATCAAGGAACTGGTTGAGGCGATAGAGGAACACCGGACCTTTCGAGAGGATCCTGAACACAAGAGGAAGTTCCTGCAAAAGGCTTTACGTATCGAACTTTTGAACAACCTGAAGGATCAAATCTCCAATCGTGTCCTGGAGGTGATTGGCCACGAGGAGGGGCTTACCCAGGCGGTTAACGAAATCATCGATGGAAAGAAGGATCTCTATACCAAGTCCGAGGAGATACTCAAGCAATTATTATGTTGATAAGGATGTCATAATTCGTGTAACTGATACAAGGAGGGTGTCGTGACGTACGAGAAAAGGCGGAAAGAAATACTTGAGATGAGCCGCCAAGCGGAGTTGGGTGGCGGCGAGAAGTATATCGAATCCCAGCATAGTAAGGGTAAGCTGACAGCGCGGGAGCGGCTGGATATCCTTTTGGACCCCGGGTCCTTTGTCGAAATCGACAAATTAGTGGTACACCGCTGCACAAACTTTGGGATGGAGAATAAGAAGTATTACGGCGACGGCGTGGTGACGGGCTATGGGAAGATTCATGGACGGCCCGTTTACGTTTTCTCACAGGACTTCACCGTTTTTGGCGGGGCGTTGAGCATGACCTTCGCGGAGAAAATCTGCAAGATCATGGATTTCGCCATGAAAAACGGCGCGCCGGTCATCGGCTTGAACGATTCTGGCGGCGCAAGGATTCAAGAGGGGGTGGAGAGTCTGGCAGGATACGCCTATATCTTTCTCCGCAACACACTGGCCTCGGGAGTCATTCCACAAATCTCGGTCATTTTAGGACCTTGCGCGGGGGGGGCGGTCTATTCCCCAGCCATTACAGACTTCATCTTCATGAGTAAAAAGACCAGTTATATGTTCATTACGGGACCCAACGTTATCAAGTCCGTGACTCACGAAGACGTGACTAAAGAGGCCCTTGGCGGAGCCGTAACCCACAGCACCCGGAGCGGGGTGGCCCATTTCATGCGGGAGGACGACGAGGAAACCTTAAAACTCGTGCGTGATCTACTTCCCTACCTTCCCCAGAACAACGAGCAGAAACCCCCACGTATCTCCTGTGAAGACCCCATTGAACGGAAGAATGAAATCCTGAAGGATCTCATCCCAGAGAATTCCAGAAAGCCCTACGACATGCACGTTCTCATCAAGGAGGTGCTGGATGACCATCAGTTCCTGGAGGTTCATGCTCATTATGCCCGGAACATGATCGTTGGGTTCGGCCGACTCAACGGTTATTCCGTGGGTATCGTGGCGAATCAGCCCAATTTCCTCGCGGGTTGCCTCGATATCAACGCATCGAAGAAGGGAGCCCGGTTCGTGCGTTTCTGTGACGCCTTTAATATTCCGATCATTACT
This sequence comes from bacterium, assembly GCA_029934085.1. GTDB lineage: Bacteria > Desulfobacterota > S145-22 > S145-22 > S145-22 > JAOZMY01. The sequence continues at coordinate 30,521 of JAOZMY010000016.1, forward strand.
TTTGTGGATGTGCCGGGATTCCTGCCGGGGACGGCTCAGGAGTATGGGGGAATTATCAAACACGGTGCGCAACTTCTTTACGCCTTCTGCGAGGCCACGGTTCCAAAGATTACCTTGATTACCCGGAAGGCCTATGGCGGGGCTTATGACGTCATGTCGTCCAAGCATATTCGGGGAGATATCAACTTCATCTATCCCTCGGGAGAGGTGGCCGTGATGGGGCCGGAAGGGGCCGTTAACATCATCTTTCGGAAGGAGATTGCTGCCTCCGAGGAGCCGGAAAAAAAGAAAGAGGAGCTGGTCCAAGATTATGAGGAACGGTTTGCCAGCCCTTATCGCGTCGCGCAGTTGGGTTTTGTTGACGGGATTATCTTTCCGGAGGATACCCGGACCAAGCTCATTACCGCCCTGGAGATGGTGAAAGATAAGAGGGATACAAATCCGAAGAAGAAGCACGGGAATATACCGATTTAGGTAGTAGGTAAATAGGTAGTAGGTAGAGTAGGTTGAAGGTTGAAGGAACAACCTTGGTGGGATGGATGGAGTTGAAGATGGTGTCAAGCGGGAAGAGATTTTTTGGAAAGCCCGCTTTTAACGAACGTTTGGTAAGAGAGAAAAACCTTTAACGGACAAAGGGGGTGAAAATATGTCAGGCCCAATAGATATTTTCAGGTCGGGCAAACTCAAGGGTGTGAAGAATCAGGGCCCTGTCTACGCGTGGGAGGAGGGACGCGCCTCGTTGTTTCTTGACGAGATTTCGTTTGGGGGTGCACTAGGGGGAATTCTGTGTTATTATAATCCGCCCGTGCATCAGGTAGGGAATCCGGGCTTGGATGCCTACCATGCCGCACTGGATGAGATCTTTGAAAACAAGTTGAACGAGTGGTCTTTCCTGATTTTTTACGGTGGATGCGATCCGGTTCACGCGGGTGGAGACTTGAAGGAGAGCCTCAACCGCCTCACGGAGACCATTGAGAAGCGGAAAGAGCTGGAAAAAGAGGGACGACCTCAGGAGGAAATTGAGGCCCTCTACGCATGGGGTGACAAACGAATCGAAAAAGGGGTAGGCCTCTATAAGAAGGTCCGTCAGGTTTCACAACACATGCGGACGCTGGCTATCTGTGGGGGCGGAACACGGTTCGGGGGATCCGCGGAGATTACCTTGATGACGGATGTCCTCATCGGGGATTCGCGTTCCGGTATGTGTTTCAGCGAGGCACAAATCGGGCTGATCCCAGGATGGGCCGGAGTAGGGCGGAGCTATACCAAGGCGGGATATCTGAATGCCAAATTTATGGCGTCCACCAGCCGGGAAGTGAAGGCGGGAGACTTGAAGGCGTGCGGGATTTACAATACCGTTGTAGAGGTAGCGCAGCCTTTCCCGAGGAAAGAGCGAACCGACGATCCTCAGAGGGATAAGCAAAGATATGCTGAGGCCCTTCAGGCGCACAACGATGAGATCGGGGCGTTGCTTGCACCGGTAGCCTTGGAATTGGCCACATGCCCGAAACATCAAATGCCGGTGTTGACGGGAAAGGACCGAAGGGTGCTTGCCACGGAGCGCGAGATCGAGGAGGAAGTGACCCGGAGAGTCGACCCCATGAACTATGAGGGTTTGTGGGGAAGGCCCTTGAGGGAAGTAAAAGAGGAGATTAAGAAATTGGGTAGGCCCCTGGCCCCCCAATCTATCAAGGAGCTGAAACATCTTTTCGAGACCTATCCGGAGGATCGTTTCGACGAGGCAAAGTTTGTGGAAGATGAAAAGCAGGCGGATTCCCGCCTCTATAGGGACCCCCGCTTCAAGCTGGGAATTATTGCAACCTTGGAACAGAAAGTAGCAGATTTTAGGGAGGTACAAGAATGAGGAAGTATTTTGAGAAGATGCAGGAATTTGGGAAACCGTTAAACGAGAAACAGATCGAGCGTATGGAGGAGAATGTCAAGCAGATCAAGCAGGTCGAAGAGGAAGTGGCCAAAGAGGTAGAGCGCGTCAAAAACGCGGGTCTCCCTGCTGAGCGGGTCAATAAACGCGGTCAGTTGACGGTATGGCAGCGGTTGGAATACCTTGTTGATCCTGGGACCTGGTGTCCCCTTCATACCCTCTATAATCCCAAGAATAACGAGGAAGGTACCACGGGTGTCGTCGACGGATTGGGAAAGATCAGTGGTCGCTGGGCGGTCATTATCGGTTTCGACAACAAGGTCATCGCGGGGGCCTGGATTGCGGGTCAGTCGGAGAATATTCTCCGGGTCACTGATATGGCGAAACGGCTTCATGTCCCTCTCGTCTGGCTGGTCAACTGCAGCGGTGTGAAATTGACGGAACAACAGGAGGTCTACGCGGACCGTCGAGGTGGCGGGACGACCTTCTATCGCCACGCGGAGCTGGAGAAACTGGGAATCCCCGTTCTGGCGGGCGTATATGGGACGAATCCCGCGGGCGGTGGTTATCAGGGCATTAGCCCTACCTATATCATTGCTCATAAGGACGCCAATATCGCCGTGGGCGGTGGCGGTATCGTGGGCGGTATGAGCCCCAAAGGGCATTTTGACATGGATGGCGCCCTTCAGTTAATTGAGGCCACGCGGCATTTCAAGGCCGTTCCTCCGGGACGTGTTGAGATCCACTACAATGAGACAGGCTTTTTCAAAGAAGTCTATGAAACGGAAGAAGGTGTTCTCGATGCCCTCAAGCGTCTCATGAAGGACATGCCGGCCTATAACCCGGATTTCTTCCGCGTTGCAAAGCCCAAGGAACCGAAGCTGAGTCCGGAGGAGATCGATCGGGTCGTCCCCTTCAATCAAAAAATGGTTTATAGCTTCGAGGAAGTTGTGGCTCGTTTGGTGGACGGTAGTGAACACATGGAGTTCCGTCCCGATTATGGTCCCGAGATCTACACAGCACTGGCCAAGGTGGACGGCTTCCTCGTGGGCGTGGTAGGTAACCGCCAGGGATTCCTTGGCAAAGACTACCCCGAATACGCCAAGGGTCAGTATATCGGCGTTGGCGGAAAGTTCTATCGGCAGGGTCTCATTAAGTTAAACGAGTTCGTGACCCTCTGCGGTCGTGACCGGATCCCCATGATTTGGTTCCAGGATACCACGGGGATTGATGTGGGTGATTTGGCCGAGAAGGCGGAGCTTTTGGGACTTGGACAGGCGTTGATCTACTCCATTGAACAGTCTGATCTTCCCATGATGCTGACCGTGCTCCGGAAAGGAACCGCGGCGGCGCACTACATTATGGGCGGGCCCACGGCCAACAACAACAATGTCTTCACCCTCGGAACCCCAACAACCGAGATCTACGTTATGCACGGAGAGACCGCGGCGGCGGCGTCCTTCTCTCGCCGGCTTGTTAAAGAGCAGGATGCGGGACGTCCACTGGAGCCGGTCATCGAGAAGATGAATGCCCTGGCGAAACAGTATTACGAGCAATCCCGCCCGGTTTACTGCGCCATTCGTGGTTTCGTGGATGAGGTTGTCTCGTTTGCCGATATCCGCCGGTATATGGTGGCCTTTACAGGGGCTGCCTATCAGAATCCGCCTTCCTTCTGCCCGCATCATCACTTGATAACCCCACGGATTATCAAGGGATAGGAAGAGGTAGTAGGGTAAAAGGTGAAAAGTTAAAGGTAATAAATAAGTGAGGGGGTTGATTCCCCCTCACGCCCCCTACCAAAGGAGGTGAGTGATATGAAATATCACTTGTCGTTTCCCGAAAGGGTGGAAATCGGGGATCTTACCGTTCGTGACGGGATGCAAGCCCTGGAGCATGTTTTCAGCACGGAAGAAAAGCTATCCATTGTAGAGGATCTCATTCTGGCCGGATTCGAGCACGTGGAAGTGACCAACTTTGGCCATCCGAAGTATCTCCCCCAGTTTGCTGACGCCGAGGAGTTTTTGGAAAGGCTTTTCCAGAGCAAGCGGGTGGGGCATCTCCTCCGTCAGAACGGAGGGAAGGTATGGGTGACCGCCATCACCATCAATGAGCGGGCCTGTACACGCGCGCTCGATTTCAAGGCAAAACACGGTGTGGGACCGGACATCGTGTTGCAGATGGTTTCTACGGATCCGGTTCATCACAAAACAAACTCTGGGATGACACTGGATGACTACTGGAAAATGACGGAACGCTGCATCAAGATGGTCAAAGAACAGGACATCCAGATGTGCGGGACCGTCAGTACCATTTGGGGTTCTCCGATGGAGGGTGCCCGGGTCACCGACTTGAAACGGGCCGTGGAGTTTTCCAAGATCTATCTGGATCTGGGAGCCAGCTATATCGAACAGGCGGACCACGATGGTTCGGCCGACCCGGCCCGGGTCTATGAATATTTCTCCATGATCCTCGACCCTGAGGTTATGGGTAAGTGGGCGGATCCCAAGTATCATCTGGCTCATTTTCACACCTCTCGCGGGATGGGGCTTGCCAATGTCCTGGCGGCTCTCCAGGCGGGGATCTATAGGTTCGAATCGACCTTGAGCGGTATCGGGGGTCAGCCCGCCAATATGATCGATGGGCGTTTGATCAAGGGAACTGGAAAATACTACCATAAGGAGCATCTCCTCTCTGGCCTTGTGTCCACAGAGGACGTGGTCGTCATGATGGAGGCCATGGGGGTTAAGACGGGCGTGGATATCCGTAAACTCCTTGCCGTTGGGAAAAAGTTCCGAGACGAGTACCTTAAGATCTCACCGGATCAGATGGATACGATTGTTACGGCCGTCTCCGAGGTGACGGGTATTGCCAAAGACCGTCTCTTAAGCCTGAGAGATTCAGACAAAGATCTCGACACCTTCGTGGA